>NZ_CP029331.1:2141524-2447456 GCF_003345255.1 Pseudothauera hydrothermalis
TGCGGCGCCAGCCCGGCGATCTTGGGCGTGGCCGTGCTCACCTCGGCGCATTGCGCACGCTGGCGCAAGGCGTGATCGATCAGCACCAGTGCCAGCATGGCCTCGGCAATCGGCGCCGCGCGGATGCCGACGCAAGGGTCGTGGCGGCCATGGGTGGCCACGGCCACAGGGTGCCCCTGTTTGTCGATCGACCGGCGCTCGATGCGAATGCTGGAGGTCGGCTTGATCGCCACACTGACCAGAATGTCCTGGCCGGTGGAAATGCCACCCAGCACGCCACCGGCGTTGTTGGACAAAAAACCATCCGGCGTCAGTTCGTCGCCGTGCTCGGAGCCACGCTGGGTGACACAGGCAAAGCCGGCGCCGATTTCCACCCCCTTGACCGCGTTGATGCCCATCATTGCATGGGCGATGTCAGCATCCAGACGGTCATAGACCGGCTCGCCCCAGCCCACCGGCACGCCGGAGGCGATCACGTTGATGCGCGCGCCTATGGAATCGCCCGACTTGCGCAAGGCGTCCATATAGGCTTCGAGTTCGGGCACGATGGCCGCGTTGGGCGCAAAAAAGGGATTGTCCATCTCGTCCCAGGACACGAAAGGGATGACGATCGGTCCAAGCTGCGCCATCCAGCCGCGAATCACGATTCCGTAGCGCTCATACAGCCACTTGCGGGCCACTGCGCCGGCCGCTACCCGCACCGCGGTCTCACGCGCCGAAGAACGCCCGCCGCCGCGGTAGTCGCGGATGCCGTATTTCTGCCAGTAAGGGTAATCCGCGTGCCCCGGACGGAAGGTTTCAGAGATGTTGCCGTAGTCCTTGGAGCGCTGATCCTGATTACGGATCAGCAATGCAATCGGAGTGCCAGTGGTCACTCCTTCGAACACACCGGAGAGAATCTCCACCTCGTCGGGCTCGCGGCGCTGGGTGACATGGCGGGACGTGCCCGGTTTGCGCCGATCCAGTTCAGCCTGGATGTCGGCGGCTTTCAAGGCCAGCCCCGGCGGACAACCGTCGATTACGCACCCGATCGCGGGGCCATGGGATTCACCGAAAGACGTAACCGTAAACAGTCTGCCGAAAGTGTTGCCGGACATCGCGGACTCGTGTTCAAGAATGCGGGCGCGGGGCGGCCGAGTGTAGCACAGTGCCCCGCTACGCCCTGGACTGCCCGAAGGGCTTAGCGGAAAAAATCCTCCAGACGCTCGAAAACTTCGTGCTCTGCGCCATGACGACGCACCGAAAGCACGTCTTGCAGTTTTTCGACTTGGCGAATCATCTGCTCCAGGCGCTGATCTTCATACACCAGCAACCAAATACGGCTGCGCCTGCCATCGGAGACCGGCATGCACAAAATGCCCTCGACATTGAACGCGCGCCGGGCGAAAAGGTTGCAGATATGGCTCATCACGCCAGGATGATTGTTCACATCGATTTCCAGGATCACCTTGGCAAAGCCGGACTGCTGCAATGGTTCAGCGACTTGTTCGATCATGGTCAACCTCCGATCATTTCCGTGTTGGCCGCGCCCGGCGGCACCATGGGATAGACGAACTGCTCGCGGTCGATGGATACATGGATCAGGCACGGGCCTGGCGTTGCAAGCGCCTGCGCCAGCGTGCCGCGCGGATTGGCCGCGGTATCGAGATCGACCGCCGGCACACCGAAACCTTCGGCAATCTTCACGAAGTCCGGCGTACCCCGGTACTTGGAGGCGAACACGCGTTTGCCGTAGAACAGGTTTTGCTGCTGGTACACCAGGCCCAGCGAGTTGTTGTTCATCAGCACGATCTTCACGTTGAGCCATTCCTCGGCCAGGGTGGCAAGTTCCTGGATGTTCATCTTGAAACTGCCGTCGCCTGAAAAACACACCACGGTACGCTCGGGGGCGGCCAACGCGGCACCGATGGCCGCTGGAACACCAAAACCCATGGTCCCCAGGCCACCGGAAGTCAACCACTGGCGCGGGCGGCGGAAGGGATAGGCTTGAGCCACCCACATCTGATGCTGGCCGACATCGGTGGTCACCACGGCGTCGTCGCCCACCGCGGCGGCCACCGCACGCACCAGGCCGTAGTGGCTGCGCGGATCGTCTTGCTCGGCCCACTCTACCGGGAAGCGGCTCTTGAGGCTTTCCACATGGGAGAGCCAGCGCTTGCGCAGCTGCGCCTGAACACGCGGCAGCAAAGCCTCCAGCACCTGGACCACGTCGCCGTTGATGGCCACGTGCGCCTGCCGGATTTTGTGCAGTTCCGAACGGTCGACATCGATATGAACGACCTTGGCTTTGGGGCAGAACTGCGACGCCTTGCCGATGGCACGATCATCGAAGCGCGCGCCGACGCAAACCAGCAAATCGGCCTCCTCCAGCACGAAGTTGGTGTAGCGTGCGGCATGCATGCCCAGCATGCCGATCGACAGCGGATGATCCATCGGCATCGCCCCCAGAGCCATCAGCGTCATTGTCGTCGGCAGGCCGGCCTGCTCGGCCAACGACACCGCCTGTCGGGCGGCGCCGGAATGGATCACCCCACCGCCAAGGTAGAGCACCGGCTGCTCGGCGTCGTTGATCAGCCTGGCGGCTTCTTCGATTGCTGCCATGTCCAACACAGGTCGCGGCTCGGGCATGGCCACCGGCGGAAAGTCGTCCAGTACGATGCGCGCGTTCTGCACATCCTTGGGCACATCGACCAAAACCGGACCAGGCCGGCCGGACATGGCGATACGAAAGGCAGCGGGAATGACTTCGGGCAGCTCTTCGACCGAACGCACCAGGAAATTGTGCTTGGTGATCGGCACGGTCATGCCGTAGATATCGACTTCCTGAAAGGCGTCGGTGCCGATCATCGACAACGGCACCTGACCGGTGATCGCCACCAGCGGGATCGAGTCCAGCCGAGCATCGGCGATTGCGGTGACCAGATTGGTGGCTCCCGGACCACTGGAGGCAAAACACACCTCCGGCCGCCCGGACACCCGCGCCATACCCTGCGCAATGAAGCCAGCGCCCTGCTCATGGCGTGCCAAAATGTGACGAATCGAGGCGCTGCCGGACAGCGCATCGTACAACGGCAAAATGGCGCCACCGGGAATGCCGGCGACGGTACGCACGCCTTGGCGTTCGAGCAGGCGCACGATCAGCTCGGCGCCGGTCATTTGTATCATTTTTAATCTCCTGGAAGAGTCCGCAGCGTCAAGACCGGCGGCACAACAAAAAACCCCCGCCGGCCTGCGCGCCGACGGGGGTTTTGGATTCGGTGATCTGCCTGTTTTCCTGTCCCGCTACGACGCGCAACCGCCTACGCGTACTACTACACGTACCGACAGAACTACAGCGAGGGCGCGCTTAAAGAAGGACATCGGGCTTTCTTGACAGATCAAGGCGCTCATCAAATCACGAATCACGGCACATGGCAAGACCTTTGCGCTTCTGCGTGGGCCGCTCATGACCAGACGGTCGCAACATCAGCCACCATGCGCCGACTCATCACGCAGCGCCCTGCGCAAAATCTTGCCGACGTTGGTCTTGGGCAGTTCATCCCTGAATTCCACATGGTGCGGCACCTTGTAACCGGTCAGATTCTTTCGGCAATGCGCCACGATCTCCTCGGCAGTCAGCGCTGGGTCTTTCTTCACCACAAATACCTTGACAGCCTCCCCACTACGCTCATCCGGCACGCCAACCGCAGCCACTTCCAGCACCCCGGGATGGCTGGCCACCACATCTTCGACCTCGTTCGGATACACGTTGAAACCGGAGACCAGGATCATGTCCTTCTTTCGGTCCACCAAGCGTATGAAACCCCGCTCATCCATCACCGCGATGTCGCCAGTGCGGAAAAATCCGTCCGCGGTAAACGCCCGTGCGCTGTCCTCGGGGCGATTCCAGTAACCCTTCATGACCTGCGGGCCACGCACGCACAGTTCGCCGCGCTGCCCCAGGGCCACTTCATTGCCTTCGTCATCGCGAATACTGACTTCGGTTGACGGCACCGGCAGCCCTATGGAGTGATTGAATTCAGTCAAGTCGAGCGGGTTGATGGTCACCGCGGGCGAGGTTTCGGTCAGGCCGTAGGCTTCGTAGAGCACTTTGCCGGTCACCTGTTTCCACTTGTCGGCCACCGCCTGCTGCACCGCCATGCCTCCGCCGAGCGCAATCTTGAATCGGGAAAAATCGAGCTTGGCGAAATCCGCATTGTTGAGCAGCGCGTTGAACAGCGTATTGACCCCGGTGATCACGGTAAAAGGATGCTTGGCGAGTTCCTTGACGAAACCGGGAATGTCCCGCGGATTGGTGATCAGCACATTGGTGGCGCCGATCTTGAAAAAAGTCAGGCAGTTCGCGGTGAGCGAAAAAATGTGATAGAGCGGCAAGGCGGTGATGATTACCTCTTCGCCTTCTTTCACATAGGGTTTGATCCAGGCGTGGGCCTGTTGAAGGTTGCCGACGATGTTTCCATGCGTGAGCACCGCCCCTTTGGCCACGCCAGTGGTGCCACCGGTGTATTGCAAGAAGGCGATGTCGTCATGCCCGAGTTCGACCGGTAAGATCGTGTGCCGCGCGCCTCGTTCGAGTGCAGCCATAAAGCGCACATGGCCAGGGATGTGCCAGGCGGGCACCATCTTCTTGATCCGCCGCACCACGAAATTGACGATGACGCGCTTGGGAAACCCGAGCATCTCTCCAAGACTGGTCACAATGACATGCCGCACCGGCACCTTGGGCAACACCTGCTCCAGGGTGTGAGCGAAATTCTCCAGGATCACAATCGCATCCGCGCCGGAATCCTTGAGCTGGTGTTCCAATTCCCGCGCGGTATATAGCGGGTTGACATTGACCACCGTATAGCCGCCGCGCAGACTGCCAAACATGGCAATCGGGTACTGCAGCAAGTTGGGCATCATCAGTGCCACCCGCGCACCGCGTGGCAAACGCAACTCACTTTGCAAAAAGGCGGCAAACCTTGCCGACAGGCGATCGAGCTCTTCATAGCTGATCGCCTTGCCCATGTTGATGTAGGCGGTGCGGCTGGCGTACTTGCGCACGCTTTGTTCGAACAAGTCGGCCAGCGACGCAAACTGATGATGATCGATCTCGGCGGGCACGCCCGGGGGATAGCTCTTCAGCCAGATCTTGTCCAAGTTGTCTCCTCCTGATGTTGGAAAATGCCAATACCACATGCCCACATGTGGCGAGTGCACCGCCCTCCCGAGGCGTCACGGATGCCCGATGCGGCACCCTGTCTTCCAACCGACTTCTGTCCGTAAGAGGCCCGGACTGTTGTAATTGTTCTCACGGCCCAAACGCGCACCCTTGCGGTACGCGTCGTCCGTGGGCTGTTCAATTTTGCTCGCCGCTGTCTGTCGGCCAGTTGCGGATATAGTTTTTCAGCATGCGATTTTCAAAGCTTTGCTCTTCGAGCACCGCTTTGGCCACGTCGTGGAACGACACCACGCCCAACAAGGTGCTGCCGTCCATGACCGGCAGGTAGCGTTGGTGACGATCGACCATCAGACGTCTCAGCTCGTCCATTTCCATGTTGGGCGAAGCGGCCAGCGGGTCGCGCAGCATTGCCTGTTCGACCGTCATCTCTTGCCACTTTGCGCCGCCCGCATGGACCGCACCGAGCACTTCGCGGAAGGTGAGCATCCCCGTCATCCGACCTTGATCGAAAACCACCAGCGAGCCGACATCCTGTTCGGTCATAATGGCGACAGCCTCGGCCAAGCTGCGGCCCGGTGCGATGGTATAGAGCACCTTGCCTTTGATGGCGAGAATTTCGCTGACGAGCATACCCATTGATGTGAAGCTCCGGTAGTGAGGATGTCGAGCGCCATGTTAGTGCATCGCCGGCGGGACTGGAAGTATCCGCGCAAGATTGCTACGACACCGCCGTTTTTCGCGCCTGCTGTCTTTCAACCTGCGCCGCTAGCGCTTCAACTGATCGAGTTTATTCTTGACTGTCGCCCACTGCTCCGCGTCCGGCAAGGGGTCTTTACGCTCGATGATCGGCCGCCACTTTTTAGACAACTCGGCATTCAGGGCAATGAAATGCTCCTGTCCGGCCGGCACATCGTCCTCGGCATAAATGGCCTCAACAGGGCACTCGGCCACGCACAGGGTACAGTCGATACACTCGTCCGGGTCGATCACCAGGAAATTTTCGCCCTCCCGAAAGCAGTCGACCGGACAGACGTCGACACAATCGGTATATTTGCAACGAATGCAAGATTCGGTCACGACATAAGCCATTTCGTCTTTCTCCGTGGGTACCGCCCAATGGAAACCGCCCCATCGAGCGACGATGCACTATAGTTCAACCGGGCGCATTTTTGCCACGAACCACGCCGCGTATCGGTCGCCGACGTCCAGATTTTCTTGACGCGCGCCCCGGGTTCGCATAAGTTTCGCAAAACTTTCCGCACGACCTCAGTCTTGGTCCTGCCTCGCGGGCCGCTCCCCTGGCCACGCCCCAGCGATTTGTTCTGAACAGCCATCCCTGATGTGAGGAATCATGAGTGAGCACATCCATTACGTGACCGACAGCAATTTCGAGTCCGAAGTGCTGCAGTCGCAAATGCCGGTTCTGGTGGACTATTGGGCCGAATGGTGCGGCCCCTGCAAGATGATTGCGCCGATCCTTGACGAAGTCGCCAAGGAATACGCAGGCAAGCTCAAAGTCGCCAAACTGAACATCGACGAGAACCAGGAAACACCCGCCAAGTTCGGCATTCGCGGCATCCCCACGCTGATGCTTTTCAAGGCCGGCAACGTTGAAGCCACCAAGGTTGGCGCTTTGTCCAAATCGCAACTGACAGCTTTCATTGACAGCAATCTCTGACCCCGCCACGCCGGAGATCGCTCCGGCCACGCCTCGCGGCGCCCTACAGCCTCCCCGCCGCCGCAGCCGGCGCCGCGAAGAGCACGCCACCTCGGCGTCCTGTCCCGATCCAATCACCGAAGCACCATCCATACCCGTTACCATGCATCTATCGGAGCTCAAGGCCCTCCACGTCAGTGAATTGCTGGAAATGGCCGTCGCCAATGAAATCGACGGCGCCAACCGGCTGCGTAAGCAGGAGTTGGTATTCGCCCTGCTAAAAAACCGGGCCAAAAAGGGGGAGCCGATCTACGGCGACGGCGCGTTGGAAGTATTGCCCGATGGTTTCGGCTTCCTGCGCTCTCCGGAGGCCTCATACCTGGCAGGCACCGACGACATCTACGTCTCACCCTCGCAAATCCGTCGCTTCAACCTTCATACCGGCGACACCATCGAGGGCGAGATCCGCACTCCCAAGGATGGCGAGCGCTACTTTGCGCTGGTCAAGTTGGACAAGATCAACGGCCGCCCCCCGGAGGAATGCAAGCACAAAATCCTCTTCGAAAACCTCACGCCGCTGCACCCGCAGGAATGCCTTAAGCTGGAGCGGGACATGCGCGGCGAGGAAAACATCACTGGCCGCATCATCGACATGATCGCGCCGATCGGCAAGGGTCAGCGCGGTTTGCTGGTCGCGCCGCCCAAAAGCGGCAAGACAGTGATGTTGCAGCACATCGCACACGCGATCACCGCGAACCACCCCGATGTCACCCTGATCGTGCTGCTGATCGACGAGCGTCCAGAAGAAGTCACCGAGATGCAGCGCTCGGTCAAGGGCGAGGTCGTGGCCTCGACCTTTGACGAACCGGCTACCCGTCACGTGCAAGTCGCCGAAATGGTGATCGAAAAAGCCAAGCGCCTGGTCGAACACAAGCGCGACGTAGTGATCTTGCTCGATTCGCTGACTCGCCTGGCGCGCGCCTACAACACGGTGCAGCCGGCCTCAGGCAAGGTGCTCACCGGCGGGGTAGACGCCAACGCCCTGCAAAAGCCCAAGCGTTTCTTCGGCGCGGCACGCAACATCGAAGAAGGCGGCTCGCTGACGATCATTGCCACCACCTTGATCGACACCGGCAGCCGCATGGACGACGTGATCTACGAAGAGTTCAAGGGCACCGGCAACATGGAACTGCACCTTGACCGCCGCATGGCCGAAAAGCGCGTCTATCCGGCCATCAACGTCAACCGCTCCGGTACGCGCCGGGAAGAACTACTGCTGAAGCCCGACGTGCTGCAAAAAGTATGGATCTTGAGGAAGCTCTTGTACGGCATGGATGACATCGATGCAATGGAATTCCTGCTCGACAAGGTCAAAGCCACCAAGAGCAACGCAGAGTTTTTCGACGCGATGCGCTCCGGCCGCTAACGCAAATTTGCCGCGCTTGAACAATAAAGCCACCCTGGGGTGGCTTTATTACTTTCAGCCAGGGTGTCAGCACTTACTTTGCGTAGTCGAAGAACCCCTTGCCGGTCTTGCGGCCCAGGTACCCGGCTTCGACCATCTCCACCAGCAGCGGCGCCGGACGATATTTGGGGTCCTTGAAGCCCTCGAACAACACCTGCATGACCGCAAGCTCCACATCCAAGCCAATCAGGTCACACAAGGCCAGCGGGCCAATCGGGTGATTGCAGCCGAGCTTCATCGCCTCGTCGATCTCGGCGGCGCTGGCCAAACCTTCGCCCAGCGCAAAGATCGCCTCGTTGATCATCGGGCAAAGCATACGATTGACCACAAAACCCGGGCTGTTACGAACCTGCACCGGGGTCTTGCCGACCGCTTTGGAGACCGCTTCGACCGCGGCATAGGTTTCGTCAGAAGTCTGCAAACCACGGATCAGTTCTACCAACGCCATCATCGGTACCGGATTGAAAAAGTGCATGCCGATGACGCGCTCGGCGCGCTTGGTCGCAGCCGCCAATTTGGTGATCGAAATCGACGAGGTATTGCTGGCGATGATCGCCTGCGGTTTTGCCACGCCATCGAGCTGGGCAAAGATATTTAGCTTAAGGTCAAGATTTTCGGTTGCCGCCTCGATGATCAGATCACAATCGGCGACGGCCGCAAGATCTTTGGCGGTAACGATTCGCGCCAACGCGGCAGCCTTTTCGTCCGCAGTCATCTTTTCTTTTTTAATCAGGCGGTCCAGGCTCGCCCCGATCGTAGCCAATCCGCGCTCAAGGGCGCTGTCAGCCACATCGGTCATCACCACCTCTAAACCAGATACCGCAAACGCCTGCGCGATGCCATTACCCATGGTCCCAGCGCCAATGACACCGATTTTCTTGATCGTCATACTGAATTCCCCTCCCTTGTCCGGTTGAAAACACCACACGCTTAGAACACGCCCCATACTGCTGCGTATGGGGACAAATGTAGCGCAATCGTCCGCCCGATGCCAGTGGGCCTCAAAACGTCGCCTGAGATTCAGTCAGAGCGACTCACAGACATATAAGGGCAAAAAAAATCGGAAGCCGAAATTTTCGGCTTCCGATTTCTCCTGGCGGAGTGGACGGGACTCGAACCCGCGACCCCCGGCGTGACAGGCCGGTATTCTAACCGACTGAACTACCACTCCGCACTGACCCGCTCCGGCATCGCTGCCGGCTTACCGCCTGCTCACTGCAGACGGGCATTGTTCTTGGCGTCCCCACGGGGATTCGAACCCCGGTTATCGCCGTGAAAGGGCGGTGTCCTAGGCCTCTAGACGATGGGGACTACATTTTTTGGTGGAGGTAAGCGGGATCGAACCGCTGACCTCTTGCATGCCATGCAAGCGCTCTCCCAGCTGAGCTATACCCCCAAAAGAGCTCGCCATTCTAGCAACCGATAAGCGCCACCGCAAGTTTTTTACTAAATTTCCGCCCGCGAAAGGTAAAGCCTTCTTGGACTTAAACTTGGCGGAGTGGACGGGACTCGAACCCGCGACCCCCGGCGTGACAGGCCGGTATTCTAACCGACTGAACTACCACTCCGCTCTGACCTGCTCCGGCATCGCTGCCGGCTTACCGCCTGCTTATTGCAGACGGACATTGTTCTTGGCGTCCCCACGGGGATTCGAACCCCGGTTATCGCCGTGAAAGGGCGGTGTCCTAGGCCTCTAGACGATGGGGACTACATTCTTTTTTTGGTGGAGGTAAGCGGGATCGAACCGCTGACCTCTTGCATGCCATGCAAGCGCTCTCCCAGCTGAGCTATACCCCCGACCGCGAAAGAGCGCGCATTATATGAGCCCACTTACCTGCTGTAAAGCACTTTTGAGCATTTTTTAAAGACCACGATTTTTATGCCTGACGGTGTGCCAGAGTGCCTGACGGTGTGCCAGAGGCGCCGTCAAAGGATTTTGCCGGGGTTCATCAAACCCTTTGGGTCGACCGCAGCTTTGATTGTGCGCATCAAATCAAGTTCTACGTCGGATTTGTACCGCCGCAGTTCATCGCGCTTTAGCTGACCGATGCCATGCTCGGCCGAAATCGAACCGCCAAGCGCAGCGACCAGATCATGGACAATGCGAGTGACCTCCCTACTACGGGCGATCAAGGCGTTATTCTCTTCCAACGCCGGATAAGACAGGTTGTAGTGCAGATTACCGTCTCCCAAATGCCCGAAGACCACGATTCGCACGCCCGGCCAGGCGGCCTGGAGTGCCCGGTCTGCTTGCGCAAGAAAGCTTGGAATACGGCCCACCGGCAGCGAAATATCGTGCTTGATGCTGAAACCTTCTATCCTCTGGGCCTCAGAGATGTTTTCGCGCAGTGCCCAAAGTTGCGCGGCCTGGGCAAGACTGCCGGCGAGCGCGGCATTGAGTATTTGTCCCGACTCCAGCGCTGTTTCCAAAAAGGTGCTAAGTAGCCGGTCAAGCTCGGCGTTCTCATGCGGATCGCTCAACTCGACCAGCACCGACCAGTCCGGCGCGACAGACAGCGGTAATCGCATCGTCGGAATGTGCCGGATGACGAGTTCCAAGGCGCTTTGCCCGATCAACTCGAATGCGCTGAGGCGTTCTCCCACCCAAGCGCGCAGACGCCCGAGCAGTTCGACTGCAGCCTGCAGGTCGCGCACCGCCAACCACGCCACGCAAGTGCTGCGCGGACGCGGATAAAGCTTGAGGACCGCAGCGGTAATGATGCCCAGCGTCCCCTCTGCACCAATGAACAATTGTTTGAGGTCGTAACCGGTGTTGTCTTTACGCAGCCCCCTCAAACCATTCCAGATGCGTCCGTCGGGCAATACCACCTCCAGACCGAGCGTCAGTTCGCGCATATTGCCGTAACGCAGCACATGCACACCGCCAGCATTGGTCGATAGATTGCCACCAATTTCGCAACTGCCTTCTGCGGCCAGCGACAATGGGAACAAGCGGTCGATGGCTTGCGCGGCCTGTTGTACGGCCGCCAACGTACAACCGGCTTCGGCAGTCAGCGTATTGTTTTCGGCATCGGTCGCCCGTATGCGGTTGAGCCGGGATAAGCTCACCAGCACCGACTGCCCATCGGCCAGTGGCGTGGCGCCTCCGCACAGGCCGGTGTTGCCGCCTTGGGGGACCATCGGCACACCGGCCACCGCACAGACCTGTACGACCGCAGCCACTTCCTCTACATTGGCCGGACGAACCACTGCCAGCGCCGAACCGTGATAGCGGCCGCGCCAATCGGCGAGATAGGCTTGTGTATCCGGCTCTGAGGTCAGTACAAACTCGCGCCCGACAAGGTCGATGAGCTGCGAAATGACGGCCCGCGTTTTACTCATGCGTTCTGGCCAAGCATATGACGCAGCGTGGGCCGAGCGCGCTCGACCGCTGCACGGCCTTCGGCAATGGCCTCGGCGGCATGGTCGAAGTCCATGATGCGTAACTGCGCAACCCGGGGCGTTATCAGCACGTCCGCCGGTTCGCCGGCTAGCCGGCTGCGCGCAATGCGCATCTGCATGATGTTGATGCTCGCGGTCAGAATAGTTGCCAGCGAAGGCAGACTGGGCGTGTCGCTATCATCGTCGCCGTTGCCGAGACCGACCATCGACAGCAGCCGCTGCCCCCAGCTATCCGGTGACAGATCATGCTGGGACATGCGACGTCGCATCCGTCCGACCAGATCGGTGCCCACATCGACGGCAACGACAAGGTCAGCACCCATGGCCCGGCATAAGGATACCGGCACCGGATTGACCAAGCCGCCATCGACCAGTATACGGCCGTTACGCATCACCGGCGCGATCAGCCCCGGCAGGGCGATCGAGGCCCGCACCGCATCGGCCACTTCACCTTGTCGCAGCCAGACTTCACGCCCAGAGTCGAGCTCGGTGGCTACGCAGGCAAACGGCATGGACAGACGCTGAAAGTCGCTCGCCATGAAATGACGAGCGCAATACTGGACGACCTTGTCGCCGCGAATCAGCCCTCCTTTGAGGCCGATATCGAGCATCGACACCACCTTCTGCCAGTCGAGCGACTCGGCCCACTGGGTGAGCTCGGCCAGCTTGCCCGAAGCATAAGCCGCGCCCACCAGCGCACCGATCGAGCAGCCGGCAATCACGTCCGGCCGTACGCCTTCCTCTTCCAATGCCGCCAAAACGCCCAGATGCGCCCAGCCACGGGCGGCGCCGCCGCCCAGCGCCACGCCGATCACAGGACGCGATTCGTTGCGCTGGGCAAGGGCTAGGTCCAACATCGGCCGCCCCTCCGATCAGTCGAGCCGCTCGGCGTAAAGGTCATGTACGTCGCAGTCGGTAATACGCACGCGGACGAAATCACCCGGCGCGAGCCCTTCGCAGTTTGGAATGATCACCAAGCCATCGATCTCGGGCGCATCGCCGGGCGAGCGGGCCAAGGCCCCCTGGTCATCGACATCGTCGACCAACACGGTCATTTCACGACCGATCTTGGCTTCGAGGCATTGGGTGGAAATATCCTCCTGGAACGCCATCAGCCGCATCCGGCGCTCTTCACGAATTTCCTCCGGCACCGGATCGGCCAGCTCGTTGGCAGCAGCCCCTTCAACCGGTGAATAGGCGAAAGCGCCGACGCGATCCAGCCGGGCGTCGTCAAGAAATTGCAGCAGGCAGTCGAAGTCCTCTTCCGTCTCACCTGGAAAGCCGGTTATGAACGTCGAGCGGATGGTCAGCTCCGGACAGATGCTGCGCCATGTGCGGATGCGTTCGAGCACATTTTCAGCGTTGGCTGGACGCTTCATGGCCTTGAGAATGCGCGGGCTGGCATGCTGAAAAGGAACATCGAGATAGGGCAGGATTTTGCCTTCGGCCATCAGCGGGATCAGTTCATCGACGCTTGGATACGGATAGACGTAGTGCAGGCGAATCCAAATGCCCAATTCACCCAGCGCACGAGCCAGATCCAACAGGCGGGTTTTGACCGGCTTTCCGCCCCAAAAACCGGTACGGTATTTCACATCCACGCCATAAGCGCTGGTGTCCTGGGAAATCACCAGAATTTCTTTGACGCCCGCCTCGACCAACGCTTCGGCTTCCCGCATGATCTCATGGATCGGCCGGCTGACGAGATCTCCCCTCATGGAGGGAATGATGCAAAAGCTGCAGCGATGATTGCAGCCTTCGGAAATCTTCAGGTAAGCATAGTGCGGTGGCGTCAAGCGCACACCTTGCGCAGGCACCAGATCGACGAAAGGGTCATGCGGCTTGGGCAGGTGCCGGTGCACCGCCTGCATCACCGCCTCGGTGGCATGCGGCCCAGTGACCGCCAACACCTGGGGATGCGCAGCCAGCACCACGTCATCCTTGGCGCCCAGACAGCCGGTGACGATGACCTTACCGTTTTCGGCCAGCGCCTCGCCGATGGCGTCGAGCGACTCTTCGACTGCCGCATCGATGAAGCCACAGGTGTTGACGACCACCAGGTCGGCGTCGTCATAGCTGGGAGCGATCTCATAGCCCTCGGCACGCAGCCGGGTAAGAATTTGCTCCGAATCGGAAGTTGCCTTCGGGCAGCCGAGAGAGACAAACCCGACTCGGGGCTGGTCTCGAAATTTGCTTTGATTCATGCTGTTGGGAAATGAGCGGGGCGAAACCGGCTGATTTTTTATGCCTGCGCCGTTTGAGCGGCAGACTCAGGACTTACCGTGCCCTTTGCCCGCGGAAGAAGCTTCTTCAACTTTCTCATCCCGCGTATTTTTCGCTTGATAGCCGGGAAATTGAAGCCCGCTGAAAATATTGCGGGTTTGATGTTCGATCTGCTCTTGCATCTGCTGGAACATCTTGGTGCTTTGCTCCACATAGGCCCCCATCATGCTTTGCATGGCCGGCCCTTGAAAGCTGAGAAACTGCGCCCACAGATCCTGGTTCATGGGGCTGTTCTCGCCGTAGATCGCGCGCACCTGCTCCTGCAGCTTGGCCTGCATATCGGTAAAGGCCTTGATGTTGTTCTCAAGATATTTGCCGAGCATGCCCTGCATGGCATTACCATAGAACCTGATCATTTGCGCAAGCAAGTCGCTGGTAAACATCGGCGCCCCGCCGGCCTCTTCTTCGAGGATAATCTGCAGCAAAATGCTACGGGTCAAATCCTCGCCGGACTTTGCATCCACCACCTGGAACTCATCATTGCTGAGCACCAAATCTTTGACATCGGCAAGCGTGATGTAAGAACTGGTGCGGGTATCGTACAGTCGGCGGTTAGGATATTTTTTGATCAGACGCACTTGCTCGGCCATTTTCGGTCATCTCCTCGGCGGCGGTTTGCCCGCACTCTCATGGTGTGAAAATTATACCGCGCTGCGAAACAAAAAGCCCCGCCATGAGACGGGGCTATGCATCGGCTGCCGGCGTTTTAGCACATGTGAAGGCCACCGTTGATGTTGATCGTGGCGCCAGTGATGTAACCAGCCAGTTCAGAGCACAGATAAGCGCACAAGGCGCCGATTTCCTCCGGCCTGCCAAGACGCTTCATGGGCACGCTGTCGATGATGCTCTGACGGATATCCTCGCGGATGGCCATCACCATATCCGTGCCGATATAGCCCGGCGCAATCGCGTTGACGGTAACCCCTTTGCTGGCGAGCTCCGAGGCCAGCGCCTTGGTAAACCCCAACACGCCAGCCTTGGCGGTCGAGTAATTGGTCTGCCCGGCTTGGCCCTTGACCCCATTGACCGAAGAGATATTGATGATCCGGCCCCAGCCACGCTCGGCCATTTTGGGCGAAACATGATGGGTCACGTTGAAAAGGCTGTTGAGATTGGTGTTGATCACCGCATCCCACTGGGCCTTTTCCATTTTGTGAAAGAACTTGTCGCGCGTGATGCCCGCATTGTTGATCAGCACATCGATCGGGCCGACCTCGGCCTCGATCTTCGACACCATGGCCTTGCAGGATTCGTAATCGGACACATCCCCTTCGGCGGCGATGAAATCGAAACCGGCAGCCTTTTGCTGGGCTAGCCACGCCTCTTTCTGCGGAAAGCCGGGCAGACAGTTGGCGACCACTTTCATCCCGTCCTTGGCCAGCGCTTGGCAGATTGCGGTACCCAAACCACCCATGGCGCCGGTAACGAGTGCGACTTTTTGCGTCATTGTCGAGTCCTTTTGCTGCAGTTCGATGGAGACCGAGACACCGTCGCATACGCCGGCGACGCCGCTCTTTGGTTTACCTTTGCGGCGCTGCGCAAGCTACCGCGCTCACGATTATAAACAGATTTGTGAGCGGATGTTGCATCGCAAAAAAAATACGCAGCCTTCCGGCTGCGCCACACTGCCCCAGTGAAACCCTGGATGCGGGTCAGAACATATGCTGACCGCCATTGATCGAGATGTTGGCACCGGTCACGAACGCAGCCTCTTCAGAGGCCAGATAAGCCACCAGACCGGCGATTTCCTCGGGCTTACCGAGGCGGCCGACCGGAATCTGCGGCAGGATTTTCGACTCGAGAATCTCTTGCGGAATGGCCATCACCATCTTGGTACCGATGTAGCCCGGCGAAATGGTGTTGACCGTCACCCCGCTGCGCGCCACTTCAAGCGCCAGCGCTTTGGTAAAACCATGCATCCCGGCCTTGGCCGCCGAGTAGTTGGTCTGACCGAAGGCACCCTTCTGGCCGTTGACCGACGATACGTTGATCACCCGCCCCCAGCGCCGCTCCACCATGCCGTCCATGACCTGTTTGGTCATATTGAATACACTGTCGAGGTTGGTGCGGATGACCGCATCCCAATCGGCCTTGGTCATTTTCTTGAAGGTCATGTCGCGGGTAATGCCCGCGTTATTGACCAACACATCGACTGGCCCCACCTCGGCGGTCACACGCTCCACGCACGCCTTGCAGGATTCGAAGTCGGAAACGTCGCAGGGGTAGCCTTTGAAGCCATAGCCCATGTTGTTCATGGTCTGTAACCACTCTGCAGATTTGGCATTGCCCGGCGAGTGCGTGGTGACCACCCGATACCCGAGCGCAGAGAGCTTGATGCAAATGGCTTCACCCAAGCCGCCCATACCGCCGGTGACTAGTGCAATTCTGGACATGTTATCTCCTCTCCCAACTGGTCTCTCCGGGGGGATTCACCGCTGAGCACGGCAGCGCCCTCCCGTTTTCCGCTGCCGCCTGCACGCCGGGCCGGCAAAGCCCGGCCAAAGAATCAGGCACGCTCTTTGACGTAGCGCCCCGGAGCCGGCTCGATCGGCTTGTACTTCGCGTTGCCCAGGCGCCTGCGCGCAGCGACCTGCTTGCCGGCGAAGGATTTCAGCCACTGCGCCCAGTGTAGCCACCAGCTCCCCGGATTCTCGACCGCACCCTCGAACCATTCGTCCGGATCGCTGAGCTTGGCCGCGTTGGTCCAGTAGCTACGCCGGTTTTTACTCGCTGGATTGATCGCACCCGCGATATGCCCACTCGCACCCAACACGAACGTGGTCTCCCCGCCCAGCAGCCCCCGCGACAGATAAGCACTCTTCCACGGCACGATGTGGTCTTCGCGCGCAGCCATGAGGTAAGCCGGCACATCGATCTTGCCCAGGTCGACCTTGACGCCGAGCATTTTGAGCTTACCCGGCACCCGCAGATTGTTTTCGAGATACATGTTGCGCAGATACCACGTCAAAAACGGCCCGGGTAAATTGGTGCAGTCGGCATTCCAGTAGAGCAAGTCGAAGGCTTGCGGCTTGTTGCCTTTGAGATAGTTACCCACTACGTACTGCCATACCAGATCGTTGGCCCGCAGCGCGGAAAACACGTTTGCCAATTCCTGCCCCGGCAAAAGCCCACCCTTGCCAATGGCGGCCTCGCGTGCGGCGACACTGGCTTCGTCTACCAAGCAACCCAGCTCGCCGGCATCGGCAAAATCCAACAAAGTGGTCATCAACGTCAGGCTGGACACCGGGTCTTCGCCCCGCCCCTTGGCCACCGCCAGCGCCGAGCTCAGAATGGTTCCACCTACGCAAAAGCCCAGCACGTTTGGCTTGCTCACATTGGTGATCTCGCGCACCACCTGCAATGCGGTCAGCGGCCCCTTGTCAAGGTAGTCGTCCCAGGTGGCGGTTGACTGCTCTCGCTTGGGGTTTTTCCAAGAAATCAGAAACACCGTAAAGCCCTGCTCCACCACGAAACGCACCAGGGAGTTCTCCGGCTGCAGGTCCATGATGTAGAACTTGTTGATGCACGGCGGCACGATCAGCAAGGGCACCTGAGCAACCTTGTCGGTGAGCGGCGCGTACTGGATGAGCTGCATCAACTCGTTCTCATAGATCACCGAGCCGGGCGTGACCGCCAGATTACGACCGACTTCGAAAGCCGCCTCATCGGTCATCGAGATGCGCCCTTTCTTCAGGTCTTCGAGCATGTTTTGAATGCCGCGGGAAATGCTCTCGCCCTTGCTGTCGATGGCAGCCTTGATGAACTCAGGGTTGGTGGCGGCAAAATTGGTCGGCGCCAGCGCATCGATGTACTGCCGGGTCAAAAACTGAATCCGCTGCTTGGCGCGCCCATCGGCGATCGGCATGTGCGCGGCAACTTCCTGCAAAAAAGCCGCATTGAGCAGATAGGCTTGACGGACGTAGTCGAAAATCGGGCTTTCTTCCCATTCCGGCGCACTGAAGCGCCGGTCGCCAGCCGGCGCCTGAACCACCGGCGAAGAAACTTCCCCGCGTTTGCGCGACAGCATCGAAGACCAGAGGCGGGCGTGCTTTTCCGCAAAATCACGCTGCAAAGCCTGGAGACGCTCGGCCTCGGGCATCGGCAAACGGGCCGCGGCCACCCCGGAGGAATCCAACATCGCCGCGTGTTGCTTGGCCAACATGTCAAAAAAACCGTGCGCCATCGCCTGGCCGAACTGCGCCAGCCCTTGCAGGGCTGCCGCGGGAAGCTTCTCAACTGAATCTGACATCCACCCCTCCTGAGGCATCAATAGCAGGCCGGCTCTTCATTCCCATCGCTGGTACCGGTTTCCGGCCAGTCTGCCGGATCGCTAGAATGCTCGGCATGTACATTATCGCCATCGCTTGGCTTTACGTGGCCATCCTCGCATCGCTGGCCAACACATCGACCTTGGGCGGTGTGATGACCTTTCTGTTCTTTGGGTTGGGTCCCTTAGCACTTTATGTGTGGCTGTTCGGCACGCCTGCCCGCCGCCGCGCCGCAGCGAAAAGACAGGGCGAGCAAGCGCACCGCAACGATAGAGCCGATTCCAACGTCAATCAATAGGCGCGATTGCCAATGCCCTGTTGCCGCCGTGTTCCGGCTTCTTGCCTTCAGTGCGCCAACCAGATCAACGATGCCATCCGCCCGGTGGCACGATCCCGCCGATGGGAATAGAACCGTTCTGCGTCGGTGTAAGTGCAAAAACCGCCACCAAACACGTCAATCACGCCCGCACCTGCCAAGCGTATTTTGGCCAGGAGGTAGAGATCGGCCAGCCACTTGCCCGGCTCTTTGCCGGCCACAAAGGCCGCCGCAGCCCCCGAGTCGTGCTGCAAGAACGCGCTGCGCACGTCGGCACCGACCTCGAAGGCGCCAGGCCCGATTGCCGGCCCCAGCCAGGCCTGTATGCGCGCTGGCGCCACGCGCATTGCCTCGACCGTACGCTCCAGTATGCCGGCACACAAGCCGCGCCAGCCCGCATGGGCCGCAGCCACCACCGACCCGGCATCGTCACAAAACAGAACCGGCAAACAATCGGCAGTCATGACCGCGCAAACCACACCGGGCTGCCGAGTCCAAGCGCCGTCGGCAACAGGCGGCAGGCAGCGCTCCCCCGGGACGGATTCAGCCATGACGATGTTTGTGCCATGCACCTGCTCCAGCCACACCGGCTCTGCAGGAAGCCGGCTGCGCAACACGGCGCGGTTTGCCGCCACAGCCCCCGGGTCATCGCCCACATGGGTGGCGAGATTCAATGACGCGTAGCGCCCCTGACTCAGCCCACCGTTGCGCGTGGTCACAATTGCCCTGACCCGAGCAGGCGCAGGCCATTGCGGAACAATGAAATCAAGCGACATTGGCCTGTGTCTCGCGCAGTTTGTCAAGAAGGAGTGAAAAATCCGCCGGCAGAGCCGACTCCCAATGCATCGGCAGCCGGGTCGACGGATGGATCAGCCCCAAGCGCCAAGCATGCAGCGCCTGCCTCGGAAAGCTATCGAGCAAGTGGCTGAGGTGTTTCCGACGGCCATAAACCGGATCGCCCACCAGCGGGTAACCCTTGTGCGCCATATGTACCCGAATTTGGTGGGTGCGCCCGGTTTCCAGTTGGCATTGCACCAGGGTGCAATCGGAGAAACGCTCGCGAACCGTAAACCGCGTTGCAGCTTCACGCCCGCCTTCGACCACCGCCATTTTGGTCCGCTGAGTCGGATGGCGACCGATCGGCGCGTCGATGCGCCCGTCTGCACTGACCTGACCGTATACCAAAGCAAGGTACTGACGGCAGACCGTTTTGGCTTGCAACTGACGGATCAGATCGGTTTGAGCCACCAAGGTCTTGGCGACCACCAACAACCCCGAAGTATCCTTGTCCAGACGGTGAACAATGCCCGCGCGCGGCACGCCGGCCAATTGCGGGAAATGATGCAACAAAGCGTTGAGCAGCGTGCCACGCCAGTTACCACTGCCAGGGTGCACCACCAAACCGGCGGGTTTATCCACCACGACAATTGCATCGTCCTCGTAGACGATCGCAAGCGGGATGTCTTCGGCCATCGCGGCTGCTGACTCGACCTCCGGCAACTCGCCAATCTCGATCTTGAGTTCTTCCCCGCCGCGGACCTTCTGCTTGGGCGACGGACAGCTGCCGTCGAGCCATACACGCCCTTCCATGATCCACGCCTGAAGCCTACTGCGCGAATAGTCAGCGAACAGCGTCGCCAACACCTTGTCGAGCCGCAATCCACCGAGTTCAGGCGGAATCATCCTGACAACGCACGAGGGCTCCTCATCGTCTGGGATATAATCGTCCTGATCATTCACGCGAGAATTCTCGATGGCTAGGTTCACCTTGCAAAGTTTAGCGGTTATTGGCGCTTTACTGCTGGGCGGTTGTGGTCTGTTGCCCGAGCAGATCGACGAGACGGCAGGCTGGAACGCCCAGAAACTTTACTCCGAAGCCAAGGCTTCAATGAGCGAAGGCGGCTATGACCGAGCAATCCAGCTGTTCGAGAAGCTCGAAGCTCGCTACCCTTACGGCCGCTTCGCACAGCAGGCGCAAATCGAGATCGCCTACGCTTACTACAAATCGAACGAACCCGCGCTGGCGCTGGCGGCTGCCGACCGTTTCATCCGGCTGCATCCAAACCACCCGCATGTCGACTACGCCTACTATCTGAAAGGGCTGGTCACGTTCAACGAAGACCTGGGTCTGCTGGGCGCTTTGGCCAACCAGGATTTGTCCGAACGCGACCCTAAAGGCAGCAGGGAGTCTTACGACACCTTCAAGGAGCTTGTCACCCGCTTCCCGGATAGCCGTTACGCGGACGACGCACGACTGCGAATGCGCTATCTGGTCAACGCGCTGGCCGCGCACGAGGTCCATGTGGCCCGTTATTACTACCGTCGCGGTGCCCATGTTGCCGCAATCAACCGCGCCCAGGCAGCCATTGCAAACTACCCACAATCGCCGGCGATAGAAGAGGCGTTGTTTTTGCTCGTAAAGAGTTACGACGCCCTCGGTATGACCGATCTGCGCGATGACGCCGAACGGGTAATGCGTAAAAACTTCCCGGACAGCGTCTATTTTGCCGGCGGTCCTGCAGACACACGCCCATGGTGGCAATTTTGGTAAATACTGCCGTACGCGGTTCGACCGGCCTTGCGATCAAAAGCCTCCGATTACCTCAGCCTCGCCCGTAATAGTCCGCCAGGCGCACGATGTCGTCTTCTCCCAAATAGCTGCCCGATTGCACCTCGATGATCTCCAGAGGCAGTTTTCCCGGATTTTCCAGACGGTGGGAGACGCCCACTGGAATATAGGTCGACTGGTTCTCGGTCAGCAAAAAACACTCCTCACCCCGGGTGACGCGAGCGGTGCCGCGCACTACGATCCAATGCTCGGCGCGATGATGGTGCATCTGCAAACTGAGCGTGCCCCCCGGTTTCACCACGATCCGCTTGACCTGAAAGCGCTCGCCAGCATCGATCGCGTCGTAGTACCCCCAAGGCCGATGAACCTTGCGGTGGGCTTCGGCCTCTGAGCGCCCTTCCCGCTGCAGACGTTGAACGATGCCCCTGACCGCCTGGGTGGCGTTTTTGTGTGCGACCAGCACGGCATCCGTGGTTTCGACGACAACGAGATCCTCAACGCCGATGCACGCGACCAGGCGGTCAGAGGCAATCACCATGGTCGAACGCGTTTCCTCGACCACGACGTCGCCGCGCAACACGTTGTCGTCGGCATCCTTCGCCGATATCCCCCACAAGGCATCCCACGCGCCGACATCGCACCAACCGGCATCCATCGGCACTGCTTTGATGCCGACTCCACAGTCCGGACTTGCCGGCAATTTTTCCAATACCGCGTAATCGATCGAATCGGACGGGCAGGCAGCAAAAGCCTCCGCGTTCACACGTACGAAGTCCACATCCCGTGTCGAGCGCCGAACGGCATCTTCGCATGCACCAAGAATCTCTGGCGAAAACATCCCAATCGCACGTCGCCAGACGGATGCCCTCAGCAAAAAAATGCCGCTATTCCACAGGTAACGTCCATCTGCAAGATAGCGCTCCGCGGTTTGCGCATTGGGCTTTTCTACGAACGCCGCCACCGGACAAGGGATCGAATCGATTGCGGCATCGACCCGCATATAGCCGTAACCGGTCTCCGGGTGCGATGGCCGCACGCCAAACGTCACGATGTCACCCGCGAGCGCGGCCGGAACACCCGCCAAGACCGCCTGCGCAAAAGCTTCACGGTCAGCAACGAAATGGTCGGCCGGCATCGCCAGGAGCAAAGCGTCATCCTGCCTGCCAAGCAACAAGAGTGCTGCCAGCGTCAGCGCCGGCGCGGTATTCCGGCCAACCGGCTCAAGAACGATGTCGCGCGTTGCATAGCCGGACTCAACCAACTGCTCGGCCGTGATGAACCGATACTCTTCGTTGCAGACCACCACCGGCGCCAGAGAGATATCCACTAAATCGGCTAGCGCCTGCAAACGCATGGCGGTCGCCTGCAGCATCGAAGCCCCCTCCACGACATCCAGAAGCTGCTTCGGGTGCCGCGCTCTGGACAATGGCCAAAGCCGGGTTCCGGAACCGCCGCTCAGAATCACCGGCACCACTTGCATGGTCTCTCTCCCGACAGAACACAGTTTGCAAGCAAGGGTAGCACCGGCCGGTTTGGCCGACTGCGGCATATGGCGCAGCGGCTGCCAAGCAGCCAGCACTCAACTGTTCCCAGCGGCTACGCCGCCAACGAGTTAGTCATCGTCAGCCACATCGTCATCAACCTGCTGCGGCTCCACCCGGCGCGCTGGGCGCGCCCACGTCCCCGAGCGTATGCCCGGCTGCGACGGCCGCCCCGTTGCGGGCCGAGCTGCGCGGGGCGATGACTTTAAGGTGCGATGGGCCTCAAATTACCCTCCCAGCCAAAGCGGACAATCGGAGTATCATTTAAAACGCACCACGCAGGCCAAACTTGCCTGCATTCAAACCACCGGGCTCCCAATGCACCAGGGGCGATTGAGCTGGAGGCTGCCATGATCAGCATCGAACACCGTCCGAACCTAGTCGAGGTCTCGGTTTTCGGGGAGTTTAGTTTGGCCGACTTCAAAGAGTTCGAGGAACTGGTCAATTACAAGATCAAGTTCGAAGGTCAGGTTGACCTGCTTTTCGACCTGCGCGAGATGGTCGGCTTCACCCTGGATGTGGCCTGGGAGGAGATCAAGTTCTCGCGCAAGCATGCCGGCGATTTCCGACGCATTGCGGTATTGACCGAAGACCAGTGGATCGCCTGGAGCGCCTGGATAACGCAGCTGTTCGTAGACGCCGAAGTACTCGTCTTCGATGACGAATCCCAGGCGCGCGCTTGGCTTGCGGACGAGCAGGTGCAAGCACAGTGAGCGCGCGGTTTACCACCCTGATCGATGCCAACGAACTGGCCCGCCGCCTGGGCGAGGCGGGTTGGTGCCTGGTCGACTGCCGCCATGATCTGACCAATCCCGCCTTTGGGCGGGCGGCCTACCAGCGCAGCCACCTGCCCGGCGCCTGGTTTCTCAGTCTCGACGAGGATCTGTCCGGCGCACAGACCGGCACTAATGGCCGCCACCCGCTGCCCGATCCGGACCGTCTGGCATGCCGCCTAGGCGCTTGCGGGATTGCCCCCGACACCCAGGTGGTGGCCTACGACGATGCTGGCGGAATGTACGCCGCCCGCCTGTGGTGGCTGCTCCGCTGGCTGGGTCATCGCGCGGTTGCCGTGCTCGATGGCGGCTTTCAGGCCTGGTGCGCGGCCGCCAAGGTGCTGACTGCCGAGCTGCCGCGCGCCAACCCGACCCACTACCGGCCAAATTTGCAGGACAACGCAGTCGATACAGCCTTCGTCGAGCGCCATCTGGGCAGTCCGGATATGGTGCTGATCGATGCCCGCAGCCCGGACCGTTTCCGCGGCGAAAATGAAAACCTCGATCCGGTTGCCGGTCATATTCCCGGCGCGGTCAATCGCTTTTTCAAGGACAACCTGACCGCAGACGGCCTGTTCAAACCAGCTGCGGTACTGCGCGAAGAGTTCGAAAAGTTGCTACACGGGCATGACCCCAAAAAGGTGGTGCACCAGTGCGGCTCCGGCGTAACAGCCTGCCACAACCTGCTGGCCATGGAGCATGCCGGTTTGAGAGGCGCGCGCCTGTATCCGGGCTCGTGGAGCGAGTGGTGTGCCGATCCGTCCCGCCCCGTAGCCACGGGCGCGCATTGAACGCTGCGGGCGTATTGCGTCGCCAAAGCAGACACCGCGTTGCTACTCGCCGTGTCGCGCCAATGCCCAGGCCACATGCTCGCGCACCAGCGCGGAAGCGTCGTCTGCCCGCGCGCGCAGCGCAGCCACCACTGCGGGCGAATGCGGCGCGTTACCCAAGGCCACCGCCAAGTTGCGCAACCAGCGTTCATAACCGATGCGACGAATCGGACTGCCCGCCATGCGGGAGTCGAAATCATGGGCTGACCAGGAAAACAGCTCAACCAGGCTGGCACGATCCAAGCCATGTCGTGGGGCAAAATCCATCTGCGCGCCAAGCCGCGCAAAGCGGTTCCACGGACAAACTAACTGGCAGTCGTCACAACCGTAGATACGGTTACCGATGGCCGGCCGCAGCACCTCGGGAATCGGCCCATGCAATTCGATGGTGAGGTAAGAAATGCAGCGTCGCGCATCGACCCGGTAAGGCGCAACGATCGCGCCGGTTGGGCAGGCATCCAGACACGCGGTGCAACGCCCACAGTGCGCAGCCGTGGGCTGATCCTCCGGCAACGGCAGGTTGGTGAAAATTTCACCCAGGAAGAACCATGAGCCTACTGTCCGGTCTAGCAGCAGGCTGTGTTTGCCGCGCCAACCGAGCGCCGCGCGGCTGGCCAGCTCCACCTCCAGCACCGGAGCCGAATCGACAAACACCCTGTAGCCATGCGGCAGCTCGGCATCGATGCGCTCGGCGAGTTTTTGCAGACGGTTGCGCAGCACTTTGTGGTAATCGCGTCCCAGGGCATACCGCGACACATAGGCGCGCCGTCCATCGGCAAGGTTTTCCATGGCGTCGGCCGCCTTGGGCCAGTAGTTCATCCGCGCGCTGATCACCCGCAGCGTGCCCGGCAGTAATTCGCTCGGGCGGGCGCGCTTCATGCCGTGGCGCGCCATATAATCCATTTCGCCGTGAAAACCGGCTTCGAGCCAGGCAGCAAGACCGGGTTCGGCCGCACTCAAATCGACACCGCTCACGCCGACGGCGTCGAACCCAAGCTCCCTGCCCCACGCCTGAATACGCAATTTGAGCGCCTTCAGTTGAGCAGTATCCGCTGAAGGCTCTGCCGTGAGGTTTTGATGATCGACACTTTGCATCCGGCCGATGATAACGGGGCCGGCCTGAAACGACACCTGCCAGCCGAAGCCGACACCGCTGCGCTGGGTGCAGCGCTGGCAGCCGCGCTGAGTCCCGGGCTGGTGATCTACCTGCGAGGCGATCTGGGAGCAGGCAAAACCACCTTGGTGCGCGCGCTGCTGCGTGCACTCGGTCACCGCGGCCATGTCAAAAGCCCGACTTACACCTTGATTGAACCTTATGTTGTTTCTAGATTAGACTTATATCACTTTGATTTTTATCGCTTCACCTCACCCGACGAATTCATCGATGCTGGGCTGGACGAATACTTCGCAGGACGCGGCGTGTGTTTGGTCGAGTGGCCGGACAAAGCACAGCCCTATGTGCCCCCCGCCGACCTCGACATATCTCTTACCCACGCCGGGCCCGGTCGGCACGCAGAACTGGGCGCGCGCACGGAGGCGGGACGACGATGCCTGAGCGACTTGAAAGCAGCCCTACAAGCACCCCAACCGCCCGGTTGAGCCGGCGCACCGTGCTGAAGTTTGCCGGCGCATCCCTGACCCTGTTGATCAGTCCGGTCGGCCATGCCGCAGACAGCAGCTTGCTGGCGGTGCGGGTGTGGCCTGCGCCCGATTACACCCGGGTGACGCTGGAATCCGCACGCGAACTGCGTTACACCTACCTCACCGTGCAAAACCCCGAGCGGCTGGTGGTTGACCTGGAAGGGGTGGCACTCGATAGCGTGCTCCAGAGCCTGCCGTCCAAGGTGCTGGAACAAGACCCTTACATCCGCCTGGTCCGCGCCGGCCAGAACCGTCCAGGGGTGGTTCGGGTGGTATTTGAACTCAAAACACAGATCACCCCGCAGGTATTCACCCTGCAGCCGGTCGGCGATTATGGCCACAGACTGGTACTGGACCTGTATCCGGCGCATCCCGTCGATCCGCTGCTTGCGCTGATCGAAAAATCCTCGCCAATGGAGGCCGCCGCAGGCAGCGAGAGCGTTGACGCCGGTGGACAAGCGCCAAACCTGGCGGTCAACGAACAGCCGCCCGCCGCCAAGCGACACGCCACGCAAGCAAACCGCCTCTACACCATTGCGCTGGATCCGGGGCATGGCGGCGAAGACCCGGGCGCCATTGGACGACGCGGCAGCTATGAAAAAAACATCACGCTGTCGATTGCCCGTCGCCTCAAGCGCAAGATCGACGCCGAGCCCAACATGCGGGCGGTGCTCACACGGGATGGCGACTACTTCGTTCCGCTCTATCAACGCGTGGCCCGTGCCCGGCGTGTGCAGGCCGACTTGTTCGTGTCCATTCATGCCGACGCCTTTGTGCGCCCGGAGGCGCGCGGCAGCTCGGTGTTCGTGCTCTCGGAACGCGGCGCGACCAGCTCGGCTGCGCGCTGGCTAGCGCAAAAAGAAAACGACGCCGACCTGATCGGCGGTGTGAACCTTGCCAAGCAGGAAGGCCACCTCGCCCGCACCCTGCTCGACCTCTCACAGACCGCCACCATCAACGACAGTCTCAAACTCGGCCGCGCCGTGCTCGGTGAGCTGGGCGGCATCAACACCCTGCACAAGGCCGAGGTGGAGCAGGCCAACTTCGCGGTGCTCAAAGCGCCGGATATTCCCTCGGTGCTGGTCGAGACCGCTTTCATCAGCAACCCGGAAGAAGAACGCCGCCTCAACGACAACGCCTACCAAGACAGAATGGCAGAAGCCATCTTACGCGGCATCAAGCGCTACCTGGAAGACAATCCCGGCGTGACCCGCACCCGGGTAGCGCGCGCGGATTGAGCCGTCCGAGCGACTGCAGCGCATTCGCCGCCGCCTTGCCTTTGCCGCTATAATTGCGGCTTTTTTATCAGGCCCTTATGCAGGTTGTTCGCGGAATCGCGCCCCTGTCATCGCAGGCTTCGGTACTGACCATCGGTAATTTCGATGGCGTGCATCTGGGTCACCAGGCGCTGCTTAAGCTACTCACGGCCAAGGCCCGCCCGCTCGGCCTGCCGGCGGTCGTGCTCAGCTTCGAGCCGCATCCGCGGGAGTTTTTTTCGCCTGCCGATGCCCCCGCACGGCTGTCTACGCTGCGCGAAAAGCTGTTGCTGTTGGCTGCCGCCGGGGTCGACCGCGTCCATATCTGCCGCTTCGATGCCCGCTTCGCCGCGCTGTCTGCGCAAGCGTTCATCGATGACATTCTGATCGCCGGTCTGGGCGTGCGTCATCTTTTCATCGGTGACGATTTTCACTTTGGCGCGCGCCGTCAGGGCAACTTTGCCATGCTGGCCGAGGCGGGCATGCGTCACGGCTTTGGTGTCGAAGCCATGCCCACGTTGAGCGTTGCAGGCGAACGGGTGTCCAGTTCTGCGGTACGCACCGCGCTGGCCGAGGGCGACATGCGTCATGCCGAGCGCCTGCTGGGCCGCCCCTACAGCATTGCCGGGCGGGTGGTCCACGGCGAAAAACTGGGGCGCAGCCTGGGTTACCCGACCGCCAACATTCAGTTGAAGCACCGCAAGCCGGCCTTGTCCGGAGTGTTTGCCGTCAGCGTGGAAGGCTTGGCCGATCATCCCATCGCCGGTGCTGCCAGCGTGGGCGTGCGCCCCACGGTGACGGCGGCGGGCCACCCGACTCTGGAAGTCCATCTCCTCGACTGGCGACGAGATTGCTACGGCGCCCACCTGCGGGTGCATTTCCTGCATAAACTGCGCGATCAGGCGCGTTTTGCGTCGCTCGAAGCGCTCAAGGCGCAAATCGGCCGCGATGCCCAGGCTGCACGCGCTTGGTTTGCCGATCATCCGAACTCCACCGCTCCCCAAGGCTGAAAGAAAACCGCCATGGCTGACTATCGCAAAACTCTGAATCTCCCCGACACGCCCTTCCCGATGCGCGGCGATCTCGCCAAACGGGAGCCGGCCTGGATTGCCCAATGGCAGAAGAAAAAGCTCTACCAAAAAATCCGCCAGGTGTCGGCCGGCCGCCCCAAATTCATCCTGCACGACGGCCCGCCTTACGCCAACGGCAGCATCCACATCGGCCACGCGCTGAACAAGATTCTCAAAGACATCATCGTGCGCTCTCGCACGCTGGCTGGCTTCGACGCGCCCTATGTGCCAGGCTGGGACTGCCACGGCCTGCCCATTGAACACAAGGTTGAAGTCACGCATGGCAAGCACCTGCCGGCCGACCGGGTGCGCGAGCTATGTCGCGCCTACGCCGCCGAACAGATCGAGGGGCAAAAGGCCGATTTCATTCGCCTGGGGGTACTCGGTGATTGGGACCAGCCCTACCAAACCATGGCTTTTGCCAATGAGGCCGGGGAGATCCGCGCGCTGGCCGAGATGGTCAAGGCCGGTTACGTGTTCAAGGGTCTAAAACCGGTCAACTGGTGCTTCGATTGCCGCTCCGCCTTGGCCGAGGCCGAGGTCGAGTACGCCGACAAACAGTCGCCGGCCATCGATGTGGGGTTCCCCTGCGACGAGCCCGAACGCCTGGCCGACATTTTCGGCATCGGTACCCTCGCCCGTCCGGTACTGGCCGTCATCTGGACCACCACACCGTGGACCATCCCCGCCAACCAGGCGCTCAATGTACACCCGGAATTCGACTACGCGCTGGTCGACTCCGGTGAGCGCTATCTGCTGCTCGCCCACGATTTGGTGGGCGCCTGCCTGAAGCGCTACGGTCTGGCTGGGCGCATCGTCGCCTCGGTCAAGGGGGCGGCGCTGGATCGGGTACGGTTCCGCCACCCGTTCTATGCGCGCATGTCGCCGGTTTTCCTGGGTGATTATGTCACTCTGGAGGCCGGTACCGGCATCGTGCATAGCGCACCCGCCTATGGTTTGGATGACTTCCAGTCCTGCCTGACCAACGGTATGTCGATGGCAGAGATCCTCACCCCAGTCACCGACGACGGTCACTTTGCGGCCGATCTACCCTTTTTCGGCGGCATGAACATCTGGCAGGCTGCCCCGGCAATTCTCGCCAAACTGCGCGAAGTCGGCTGTCTGCTCGCCGATGCAAAAATCACTCACAGCTACATGCATTGCTGGCGCCATAAATCGCCACTGATTTACCGCGCCACCGCACAATGGTTCGTCGGCATGGACAGGCGGGCTGCAGACGGCTCCACACTGCGCGAACGCGCACTGCGCGGCGTGGAAACCACGCGTTTTTATCCCGCCTGGGGTCAGGCCCGTTTGCACGCGATGATCGCAAACCGCCCGGATTGGTGCATCTCCCGACAGCGCAACTGGGGGGTGCCGATTCCATTCTTTGTGCACAAGGAAAGCGGCGAGCTGCACCCGCGCACCGTCGAACTGATGGAAGAGGTCGCCAAACGGGTCGAGCAGGAAGGCATCGAAGCGTGGTTCAAACTCGATGCCGCCGAGCTGCTGGGGGCCGATGCCGCCCAGTACGACAAAGTCACCGATACGCTGGATGTATGGTTCGACTCCGGCACCACCCACTGGCATGTACTGCGCGGCTCGCACCCGGACGGCCATGCGGAAGGCCCACGCGCCGACCTCTACCTGGAAGGCTCCGACCAGCACCGCGGCTGGTTCCACTCCTCGCTGCTCACCGGCTGTGCAATCGACGGTCATCCGCCCTACAAAGCCCTGCTGACCCACGGCTTTGCGGTGGACGGCGCCGGACGCAAAATGAGCAAGTCGCTCGGCAACGTCGTGGTGCCTCAGGAAGTCACCAGCAAACTGGGGGCCGAGATTCTGCGTCTGTGGGTCGCTTCCACCGATTATTCCGGCGAGCTGTCGATCAGCAAGGAGATCCTCGACCGAGTGGTCGAGGTCTATCGCCGCATCCGCAATACCTTACGCTTTCTGCTCGCCAACACCGCCGACTTCCATATCGACCGGGATGCCTTGCCACTCGACCAATGGCTGGACATCGACCGCTACGCGCTGGCCTTCACCCGCAAGCTGGCCGATCAGTGCGAGGCCGACTATGAGAGGTTTGAATTCCACCGCGTGGTGCAGGCCCTGCAGGTGTTTTGCGCCGAGGATCTCGGCGGCTTCTATCTCGACATTCTCAAAGATCGCTTATACACCACTCAAGCCACTTCGGTTGCGCGCCGCTCGGCGCAAACCGCGCTGTGGCACATCACCCAAACCTTGGTGCGGCTGATGGCCCCAGTGCTCTCTTTCACCGCAGAGGAAGCCTGGGCGGTGATGAACGGCGGTAACGAAGAGGACAGCGTGATGCTGCACACCTTCCACGCCCTGCCCGAACAAGGCGGCGAAGCTGGCCTAATTGCGCGCTGGGAGACCATCCGCGCCGTTCGCGCCGAAGCGCTCAAGGTCATCGAAGCGCTGCGTAGCGAAGGTAAAGTGGGCGCTTCGCTGCAAGCAGAACTCGATATGCGGGTGCACGAGGACGCCTATCAAGCGCTGGCCTCACTGGGCGATGACCTCAAGTTCGTCATGATGACCTCGCGTGTCAGCCTCGCGCAGGCCGCCGAAAAAGACGCCCCGCAAATCGTCGCCACCCCCAGCCCGCACACCAAGTGCGAACGTTGCTGGCATTACGCCGCCGATGTCGGCACCCACCCGGAGCATCCCACGCTATGCGGGCGTTGCATCGGCAATTTGTTCGGCGCAGGCGAGCAACGTCGCCATGCCTGAGCCCCGTCTTTTCTCGGCCCGCATGGCCGGCTGGTTGTCGCTGGCGGCGGCGGTGGCGCTGCTTGATCAACTCACCAAGCAGGCCGTGCTGGCCAGCCTGCGCTACGGCGAAGCGATTCCGGTCACACCTTTCTTCGACATCGTCCTGGTCTATAACCCGGGCGCAGCCTTCAGCCTACTGGCCACCCAGTCCGGCTGGCAGCGTTGGCTGTTCACCGCGCTGGCGGCGGTAATCTGTACATGGCTGACCGTGCTGTTGTGCCGCCATCAGTATGAACGACTGCTACCGGCGGCTTTCGTGCTGATCATCGGCGGCGCGGTCGGCAATGTGGTCGACCGCCTGATTCATGGTGCGGTGGTGGACTTTCTTCACTTTTATGTCGGCCGTTTCAGTTGGCCGGCTTTCAACCTCGCCGACTCGGCCATCACCATCGGTGTGGCCCTGATGCTGTGGTCCAGCTTCCGACCACACTCCAACGACCCCGCCAAGGAGAACCACGCGTGACCCAAACCGTCCAAGCCACCAGCCTAGTCACCCTGCATTACCGCATTGCGCTGGAAAATGGCCAGCCGCTGATCAATACCTTCAGCGGCACCCCGGCCACGCTGCAGCTTGGAGCTGGCGAACTGCTGCCGTCGCTGGAGACACTGATCGTCGGCTTACAGGTGGGCGAGCGCAAAACCTTCGAGTTGACCGCGGAACAAGCCTTTGGCCCATATCGCGCGGACCTGGTCGAGCGGGTGCGCCGCGAACACATGCCGGATGAGGACATCGAGCCGATGAGCATCATGGAATTCACCGCCCCGGACGGCTCACGATATCCCGGACTGGTGCGCGAAATCGACGCACAGTCCGCGCTGATCGATTTCAACCATCCGCTGGCCGGCAAACCCATTCGCTTTGAAGTGGAAATCATCGGCATTCTGTAAACGGCGCCCCCACAGAGAGCCACAGAGAGCAAAAGATTATGAATGACAAGGAAGTGCTGCTTGCCAACCCACGCGGTTTTTGCGCTGGCGTAGAGCGCGCCATCGACATCGTCGAACGCGCGCTGGCGCGCTTCGGCGCGCCGATCTTTGTTCGCCACGAAGTGGTGCACAACAAGTTCGTGGTGGACGACTTGCGTGCCAAGGGCGCGGTATTCGTGGAGGAACTGGACGAAGTGCCCACCGGCAGTACGGTGATTTTCAGCGCCCACGGCGTGTCGCTGGCGGTGCGCGCCGAAGCCGAGCGCCGCGGCCTGCGCATCTTCGACGCCACCTGCCCGCTGGTCACCAAAGTACACATCGAGGTTGCCCGCATGCGCGAAGCCGGCCGTGAAATCATCATGATCGGCCACAAGGGTCACCCGGAGGTAGAAGGCACCATGGGGCAAGTGGGCGACGGCATTCATCTTGTGGAGTCCGTTGCCGACGTCGCCACCTTGCAGGTCGCCAACCCCAATCAGCTCGCCTACGTGACCCAGACCACCCTGTCGATGGATGATGCCGCGGCCATCGTCGCCGCTCTACGGGAGCGCTTTCCGGCCATCGTTGGACCGAAGAAAGACGACATCTGCTATGCCACGCAGAACCGCCAAGATGCAGTCAAGATCATGGTGCCGCAAGCCGACCTGATCATCGTGGTGGGCTCTCAAAACAGCTCCAACTCCAACCGCCTGCGCGAAGTGGCCGAGCTGCGTGGCGTGCCGGCCTACCTGGTCGACAACGCCGACGGCATCGACCCCGCCTGGCTGGCCGGCAAGCGGCGTATCGGTGTGACTGCGGGCGCCTCGGCACCGGAAGTACTGGTCATGGCGGTGATCGAGCGGCTCAAGCAACTCGGAGCCGGCTCGGTGCGCCAACTCGAGGGCGTCCCCGAAAAAGTCACTTTCCCGTTGCCGAAAGAACTACAGCAAAGCGGCTGAAGGTCACGGCAGCAAACAGCAAAAAGGCCGGACGTTGCCCGGCCTTTTTGCTTGTGCGAAGCGCTGTATCAGAGATGCGGCTCGATGATTCTGCGGTAGAACTCGTGAAAATGCTGCATGCCGTCTTCAAACGGTGATTGATAGGGCCCGACCTCGTTACGCCCCTCCTTGAGCAGCGCCAAGCGCCCGCGGTCCATGCGCTCACCGATGTCGTCGTCTTCGATGGCGGTCTCCATATAGGCAGCCTGCTCGGCCTCGACGAACTCGCGCTCGAACTCGACGATCTCCTCCGGGTAGTAGAACTCCACCACATTGGTCGTCTTGTTGATATCGGTCGGAATCAGGGTACTGACGACCAGCACATGCGGATACCATTCCACCATGATATTGGGGTAATAAGTCAGCCACACCGCCCCCTGTGCCGGTTTCTTGTCGCCGTAGTAATCGAGCACGGCCTTGTGCCACTTCTCATACACCGGCGAACCTGCCTTGCGTAGCGATGTAATGCCCACCCGCTGCACCGAATACCACTCGCCAAACTGCCAGGTGAGATCGTCACAGGTGACAAAGTTACCCAGCCCCGGGTGATAGGGCACTACATGGTAGTCTTCCAGATAGACCTCGATAAAGGTCTTCCAGTTGTAGTTGCACTGGTGAAGCTCGACGCGATCGAGCTTGTAGCCGGAAAAATCAAACTCGCCCGCCACTTGCATCCCTGCAAGATCCGCATTGGCCGAACGCGGCCCCTTGAACAGCAGCCCGTTCCAGCTCTCCAGCTCATCGCGCTTGAGATTCAGGCATGGATTTTGCGAAAAATGCGGCGCACCCAGCAAAGTGCCTTGCTGGTCATAGGTCCAACGGTGGATGGGGCAGACGATGTTGTCAGTTTTGCCTACGCCCTGCAGCATGATCGCCTGCCGATGACGGCAGATGTTGGACAACTGATGCACACCCGAGCTGGTACGCAACAGCAACTTCGAATGATCCAGCCACTCGAGCGAACGGTAGCTGCCGACTTCCGGTACCATCAGCTCATGGCCGACGTACCCCGGACCGGCATCGAAGAGGAGCTTTTTCTCCAGTTCGAAGATCTTTTCGTCGAAGTACCACGAAACCGGAAGTTGCGAAACAGCCGGCGCGAGTCGAGCCTTGGAAGCAATGTCGGACATCCCCGAACCTCCTCTTCTGAGCCAGAAATCCGGAAAATAAACGGGGTAGTTTAAGCCAAAAGTCGTTTGACCGCCAAGAGTGCGATCGGTTATTTTCTCTTTTTTAACAGGACGGTACCATGGCTCGGACCGCATCCGCCCCTGAGAATTTCGAATCCGCCATCTCCGAACTCGAGCGCATTGTGCGCGAAATGGAAAGCGGGGAGCTTTCTTTGGAACACGCCCTGGAGCGTTATCAAAGAGGTGTTGGCTTACTGAAATTCTGTCAAAAAACGCTTTCCCGCGCGCAAGAGCGCATCCGCATCCTGGAGGCGGACACCTTACAACCCTTGCCTTCGGTCGGCGAAAGCAGCTCATGAGCATCCGAGACGACTTTTCGCGCTGGATGGCTTCGGTACAGCAACGCACCGAAGCGGCACTAGACAGCTTCCTGCCGCCCGCATCCCAGGCCCCGACCCGCCTGCATGAAGCCATGCGCTACGCAGTACTGGGCGGAGGGAAAAGGGTTCGCCCCTTACTCGTGCATGCGGCAGGCCGACTGGCCGACGCACCCGTCGACCGGCTCGACCGTATCGCCTCTGCAATCGAAATGATCCATGTCTATTCCTTGGTGCATGACGACATGCCTTGCATGGATGATGACGTTTTGCGCCGTGGCAAGCCCACCGTTCATGTCGAATACGATCAGGCCACCGCGCTGTTGGTCGGTGACGCCCTGCAAACGCGTGCGTTTGAACTGATGGCCGAGGCGCAGATTGCCGAATCGCCCTCCGCACAGCTCGACATGATTGCCCTCCTTGCTGCGGCAACCGGCTCGCATGGCATGGCAGGGGGACAAGCCATCGACTTGGCGGCGGTCGGCTGCGCGCTCGATCGCGCCGAACTGGAGTTCATGCACATTCGTAAGACCGGCGCGCTGATTCGCGCCTCCGTGCTGCTTGGCGCGCGGGCGGGTCGGCCGCTCGCCGACGCCGATCATGAACGCCTGGATCACTACAGCAAGCGGATTGGCCTGCTGTTCCAGGTGGTAGACGACATCCTCGACGCACAAGCCGACACCGCCACTTTGGGTAAGACCGCCGGCAAAGATGCCGAACAGGGCAAACCCACCTACGCAAGCCTGCTCGGCTTGAGTGACGCCCGGGCTTACGCCGAGGAACTTTTCGCCGACGCTCAGTCCACCCTGCTACCGTTGGGTGAGCGCGGCGCATTCCTGCAAGCGCTTGCCGGATTCATCGTCCAACGGTCGTTCTAAAACCAACGCATCCACCCCCACATGTCTGCCTACCCGCTCCTGGAACGCATCGGCAGCCCCGCCGACTTACGCGCTTTGGACCGCCGCGAGCTGCGCCCGCTTGCCGACGAGCTGCGTGCCTTCTTGATCGAATCAGTGTCCAAGACGGGCGGGCATCTGTCGTCCAATCTGGGCACCGTCGAGCTCACCATCGCGCTGCACTACGTCTTCCAAACGCCGGAAGATCGTATCGTATGGGATGTGGGTCATCAGACGTACGGACACAAAGTCCTCACCGGCCGCCGCGAGGCCATGGCCAGTCTGCGGCGATGGGGCGGAATTTCCGGTTTTCCACGACGTTGCGAAAGCGAATACGACACCTTTGGCACTGCCCACTCATCGACTTCGATTTCCGCTGCGCTCGGCATGGCCGTAGCAGCCCGCAACCTGGGCGCAGACCGACGCGCAATCGCCGTGATCGGTGACGGTGCAATGAGCGCCGGCATGGCCTTTGAAGCGCTCAACAACGCCGGCGACATGAGCGACGTGAACTTACTGGTGATTCTCAACGACAACGAGATGTCCATCTCCCCCCCTGTCGGCGCGCTCACCAAGATCCTCGCTAGGCTGATGTCCGGTTCCACATTCAACGCTGCCCGTCGCGCCGGCGAAAAAGTACTCGGCGTGGCACCACCAATGCTCGATTTTGCGCGCCGAGTCGAAGAGCACGTCAAAGGGCTGATCACGCCCGGCACCCTGTTCGAGGAATTCGGCTTTCACTACTACGGGCCAATCGACGGCCACGATCTCGACGCGCTGATCCCCACGCTGCAAAACCTGCGCCGCCTGAAGGGACCGCAGTTTCTTCATGTCATCACGCGCAAGGGGCACGGCTACAAACTCGCCGAAGCCGACCCAGTCCTCTATCACGGCGTTTCCCAGTTCGACCACACAGCAGGGATCCAGTGTGACAAGTCGGCCAGCAAACTAACCTACACCCAAGTGTTCGGTGACTGGTTGTGCGACATCGCCGCCGTCGACTCCCGTGTCATTGGCATCACCCCGGCGATGCGGGAAGGCTCCGGTCTGGTGCGCTTCGCCCAGGAGTTTCCGGATCGCTACTACGACGTCGGCATCGCTGAGCAGCACGCGCTCACCTTCGCTGCCGGACTGGCCTGTGAAGGTTACAAGCCGGTCGTCGCCATCTATTCCACCTTTTTGCAGCGCGCGTATGACCAACTGGTGCATGACATCGCACTGCAAAACCTTCCGGTGGTACTGGCCATTGACCGCGGCGGCCTGGTCGGCGCCGACGGCGCCACCCACCACGGCGCATTCGACCTGTCGTATCTGGGCTGTATCCCGAACATGGTGATCATGACGCCGGCCGACGAAAACGAATGCCGGCAAATGCTCTACACCGCAATCTGTCATGACGGACCGACCGCAGTGCGCTATCCGCGCGGTAGCGGACCAGGTATCCCTCCCAACAAAACGATGACCGCTCTACCCATCGGCAAAGGCGACATCCGTCGGCGCGGACACCGCATCGCGCTGCTTGCCTTCGGCAGTATGGTCACCGTAGCGGAACTGGTTGCACAACGATTGGACGCAACCTGCGCAAACATGCGCTTCGTCAAACCGCTGGACGTGGGCTTGATTGCCGAACTGGCGGCCTCGCATGAATTGTTGGTCACACTGGAGGAGAACGCCGTAATCGGCGGGGTAGGCAGCGAGGTGTCTCGAGTGCTCGACACTCTCGCCCAACGTCCGCGCCTGCTACGGTTGGGCCTGCCGGACCAGTTCATCGATCATGGCGATCAGGCCCAATTGTTGCGTTCGATCGGCTTGGATGTCGACGGCGTGCTTGCCGCAATTGGACGCGTCTATCCGCTCAATAGTTGAGCGTTTTTGTCGGGAATGCTAGGATTCCCCAGCTTCCCGCCCGTATTTTGCAGAGAACAGCTTATGAAACCCGTCGAGGCGCACGCCATTCCCGATGTTCAAAACAGCGCCGACACCCGCCGGATCGCGATCAACAAAGTTGGCATCAAATCCATCCGCCATCCGGTGCGTGTCAGCGACAAAAACGGTGGCGTACAACACACCGTCGCCCTGTTCAATATGTATGTAGGTCTGCCGCACAACTTCAAGGGCACCCATATGTCTCGCTTCGTCGAAATCCTCAACGGCAACGAGCGCGAAATCTCGGTCGAGTCCTTCGAGCCGATGCTGCGCGAGATGGTCAAACGCCTGGAAGCCGAGACCGGTCATATCGAGATGACCTTCCCCTACTTCATCAACAAATCCGCCCCGGTGTCCGGCGTACAAAGCCTGATGGATTACGAAGTCACGTTTACCGGCGAAATTCGCGAAGGCGGTCAGTACGAATTCACGATGCGTGTGGTGGTACCGGTGACCAGCCTGTGTCCGTGTTCAAAGAAAATCTCGGACTATGGCGCGCACAATCAGCGCTCCCACGTAACCGTTACCGCCACCACGAACGCTCATCTGTGGATCGAGGAATTGGTGCAACTGGTTGAGAGCCAGGCGTCCTGCGAGCTATATGGCTTACTCAAGCGCCCTGACGAAAAATTCGTCACTGAACGCGCTTATGACAACCCTAAGTTCGTCGAAGATATGGTGCGCGATGTTGCTGGTTTACTCAGCGCCGAGCCGCGAATCGATGCCTATATTGTCGAATCCGAAAACTTTGAATCCATCCACAACCACTCGGCCTATGCGCTGATCGAACGCGACAAGCGTCAGCACTGCTGATCTAAAAGGCTTTTAAAAATCCAAAAAGGGTAGGCGCGATCGATGCCTACCCTTTTCCTAGCGCGCTCGCTTCAACCCCTCGGTGGAATGAAAATCTCGGCTTGACCGTCCAAAACCACTTTACCTCCAACCGTGCACACGGTATCGAACAGCGCGCGTCGCTTTTCGGCGTTCAACTCTTTTACCGTAACGCGCGCAACAACTGTGTCCCCGATCTTGACCGGCGCTTTAAACTTGAGCGACTGCGACAGATAAATGCACCCGGCGCCGGGCAACTTAGTGCCGAACACGGTGGAAATAAATGCAGCCGAAAGCATGCCGTGTGCAATCCTGCCGCCAAACATGGTGGACGCCGCAAACTCCTGGTCCAAATGCACCGGATTGGTATCGCCCGAAACACCGGCAAACATCAGAATATCGGCCTCAGTCACCGTACGTCCGTATTCCGCGCTCATGCCTATCCGCAAGTCTTCGAAATCATAGCCGTATAGCTCGCCAAACTCACGTGCAACACTCATCATGCATTTCCCCAATATCGTTGTACCAAACCGTCGCGCACTGCAACGGCACGCCCAAATAACGCAGGCGCAGACCGAGCATACCCGATACAGATGAAGCGTGTCGTGCGCAACGCGCCCCTTCGTCCCGATTGGTGTGTTTTTGTTGTTTTGTGTGGGAGTGTTTGGGTGGTGATTGTGAGGTGATGTAGACGGTCAAACGCCGCTGGATTGTTGAGATCGAGCGGCGTTTGTTTGTGGGTTAGTCTGACGATGACCTACTTTCGCGAGGGTGTTCCTCACTATCATTGGCGCGTTCTCGTTTCACGGTCCTGTTCGGGATGGGAAGGGGTGGTGCCGAGAAGCTATGGTCGTCAGACTGTGACGGGGTAACAAAGTGGATGGTAGCAGTGTGTTTGGGAGGTGATTGTGTTTTGAGTTCTGTGCGTTGTTTTACAAGGTTATAGGATCAAGCCTCACGGGCAATTAGTATCGGTTAGCTGAACGTGTTGCCACGCTTACACACCCGACCTATCAACGTTGTGGTCTTCAACGACCCTTTAGGGGGCTTGTAGCCCCGGGGAAGTCTCATCTTGAGGCGAGTTTCCCGCTTAGATGCTTTCAGCGGTTATCTCTTCCGCACATAGCTACCCGGCGATGCGACTGGCGTCACAACCGGTACACCAGCGGTGCGTCCACTCCGGTCCTCTCGTACTAGGAGCAGGTCCTCTCAAACTTCCAGCGCCCACGGCAGATAGGGACCAAACTGTCTCACGACGTTTTAAACCCAGCTCACGTACCACTTTAAATGGCGAACAGCCATACCCTTGGGACCGGCTACAGCCCCAGGATGTGATGAGCCGACATCGAGGTGCCAAACTCCGCCGTCGATGTGAACTCTTGGGCGGAATCAGCCTGTTATCCCCAGAGTACCTTTTATCCGTTGAGCGATGGCCCTTCCATACAGAACCACCGGATCACTATGACCTGCTTTCGCACCTGCTCGACTTGTCGGTCTCGCAGTCAAGCCGCCTTTTGCCATTGCACTATCAGTACGATGTCCGACCGTACCTAGGCGACCTTCGTACTCCTCCGTTACCTTTTGGGAGGAGACCGCCCCAGTCAAACTGCCTGCCATGCACGGTCCCCGACCCGGATTCACGGGCCTGGGTTAGAACCTCAACGACACCAGGGTGGTATTTCAAGGACGGCTCCACGAGAACTGGCGTTCCCGCTTCATAGCCTCCCACCTATCCTACACAAGTCCCGTCAAAGTCCAATGCAAAGCTACAGTAAAGGTTCATGGGGTCTTTCCGTCTTGCCGCGGGGAGATTGCATCTTCACAAACATTTCAACTTCGCTGAGTCTCAGGAGGAGACAGTGTGGCCATCGTTACGCCATTCGTGCAGGTCGGAACTTACCCGACAAGGAATTTCGCTACCTTAGGACCGTTATAGTTACGGCCGCCGTTTACCGGGGCTTCGATCAAGAGCTTATCACCCCATCACTTAACCTTCCGGCACCGGGCAGGCGTCACACCCTATACGTCATCTTTCGATTTTGCAGAGTGCTGTGTTTTTAATAAACAGTCGCAGCCACCGATTCTCTGCGGCCCCTTCGCCCTTCGGATGTACTCCTACAAGCTAATGGGGCATACCTTCTCCCGAAGTTACGGTATCAATTTGCCGAGTTCCTTCTCCTGAGTTCTCTCAAGCGCCTTGGTATTTTCAACCTGCCCACCTGTGTCGGTTTGCGGTACGGTCGACTCTAGACTGAAGCTTAGAGGCTTTTCCTGGAAGCAGGGTATCGACCACTTCGTCTCACAAGGAGACTCGTCATCACGCCTCAGCTCAGCCCCGCGGATTTGCCTACGGGGCACGCCTACACGCTTAAACCGGGACGTCCAACACCCGGCTGGCCTAACCTTCTCCGTCCCCCCATCGCATCTAGAACCGGTACAGGAATATTGACCTGTTTCCCATCGACTACGCATTTCTGCCTCGCCTTAGGGGCCGACTCACCCTGCGCCGATGAACGTTGCGCAGGAAACCTTGGGCTTTCGGCGAGGGAGCTTTTCACTCCCTTTATCGCTACTCATGTCAGCATTCGCACTTCCGATACCTCCAGCATCCCTTACGAGACACCTTCGCAGGCTTACGGAACGCTCCCCTACCATGTGTCAAGGACACATCCGCAGCTTCGGTTCATGGCTTGAGCCCCGTTACATCTTCCGCGCAGGACGACTCGACTAGTGAGCTATTACGCTTTCTTTAAAGGGTGGCTGCTTCTAAGCCAACCTCCTAGCTGTCTGGGCCTTCCCACCTCGTTTGCCACTTAGCCATGCATTGGGGACCTTAGCTGGCGGTCTGGGTTGTTTCCCTCTCGACAACGGACGTTAGCACCCATTGTCTGTCTGCCGTATATCACTTTGCGGTATTCGGAGTTTGCTATCGCGGGGTAGATCGCAATGACCCCCCCAACGATTACAGTGCTCTACCCCCGCAAGTGTCCGTACGACGCACTACCTAAATAGTTTTCGGGGAGAACCAGCTATTTCCGGATTTGTTTAGCCTTTCACCCCTATCCACAGCTCATCCCCTAACTTTTCAACGTTAGTGGGTTCGGACCTCCAGTACCTGTTACGGCACCTTCATCCTGGCCATGGATAGATCATCCGGTTTCGGGTCTACGCCATGCGACTCATTCGCCCTTATCAGACTCGGTTTCCCTACGCCTCCCCTATTCGGTTAAGCTCGCCACATAACGTAAGTCGCTGACCCATTATACAAAAGGTACGCAGTCACCCCTGCACAAAGAACCCTACGGGTTCTTTGCCTGCACAAATCTATTTCACTTGTGTTCTTTTGACTCGGCCTGCGGCCTCGTCGAAAGAACCCGAAGATGCTTTGTGCAGGGGCTCCCACTGTTTGTATGCATGCGGTTTCAGGTTCTATTTCACTCCCCTCCCGGGGTTCTTTTCGCCTTTCCCTCACGGTACTGGTTCACTATCGGTCGATCACGAGTATTTAGCCTTGGAGGATGGTCCCCCCATCTTCAGACAGGATTTCACGTGTCCCGCCCTACTTGTCGCACGCTCAGACCCGCCAACGGCTTTTCGCATACGGGGCTATCACCCTATATTGCCGGACTTTCCAGACCGTTTTGCTAAGCCGATGGTTTAGTCGTGCAGGCTCTTCCGCGTTCGCTCGCCACTACTGACGGAATCTCGGTTGATTTCTTTTCCTCGAGCTACTTAGATGTTTCAGTTCACTCGGTTCGCTTCCGCTGGCCTATGGATTCAGCCAGGGATACTCCTTGCGGAGTGGGTTTCCCCATTCGGACATCGCGGGATCAAAGCTTCATTGCCAGCTCCCCCACGCTTTTCGCAGGCTTGCACGTCCTTCATCGCCTGTGATCGCCAAGGCATCCACCCCATGCACTTAGTCGCTTGATCCTATAACCTTGGAGCCTTTGTCGAAGGCTCTTCTGGCGCTAGGCTCAGAACTCGTTTGTGCGCCGAGCCGCGCCGCTGGTTCGCACACGCGCGCTCGACTGTTGGTTATGCAATCACAACCCATGCACCCGGCCACTGACATACCCAGCCGGGCGCACGCACTACTACTTATCCACTTTGTTAAAGAGCGAACCTCTACGAATGAATGCTTCGTAAGGAGTGAAGCCTTCTCCAACCAAAATCGCTTCGGGCGAACAACGCTTCACGCCTCACTCAGGTGATCGACACACGCCGATTGACCGCAGAACTGCCTGATCGACTGGTGGAGCTGGTCGGGATCGAACCGACGACCCTCGGCTTGCAAAGCCGATGCTCTCCCAGCTGAGCTACAGCCCCTTGTCTTGCCGGCAAGCTTTGGTGGGTCTGGTTGGGTTCGAACCAACGACCCCCGCCTTATCAAGACGGTGCTCTAACCAGCTGAGCTACAGACCCGCAGATTTCTCTCGTGTGTTGCGAGGCTCATGCCTTTGAACAACCGATAAGCTGTGGATACTTGAGCGATGCGATGTCGTTCTCTTGAAAGGAGGTGATCCAGCCGCACCTTCCGATACGGCTACCTTGTTACGACTTCACCCCAGTCATGAATCTCACCGTGGTAAGCGCCCTCCCGAAGGTTAAGCTACCTACTTCTGGTGAAACCCACTCCCATGGTGTGACGGGCGGTGTGTACAAGACCCGGGAACGTATTCACCGCGACATGCTGATCCGCGATTACTAGCGATTCCGACTTCACGCAGTCGAGTTGCAGACTGCGATCCGGACTACGATCGGCTTTCTGGGATTGGCTCCGCCTCGCGGCTTGGCAACCCTTTGTACCGACCATTGTATGACGTGTGAAGCCCTACCCATAAGGGCCATGAGGACTTGACGTCATCCCCACCTTCCTCCGGTTTGTCACCGGCAGTCCCACTAAAGTGCCCAACTCAATGATGGCAATTAGTGGCAAGGGTTGCGCTCGTTGCGGGACTTAACCCAACATCTCACGACACGAGCTGACGACAGCCATGCAGCACCTGTGTCCAGGCTCCCGAAGGCACTCTCGGCTCTCACCAAGATTCCTGGCATGTCAAGGGTAGGTAAGGTTTTTCGCGTTGCATCGAATTAATCCACATCATCCACCGCTTGTGCGGGTCCCCGTCAATTCCTTTGAGTTTTAACCTTGCGGCCGTACTCCCCAGGCGGTCAACTTCACGCGTTAGCTGCGTCACTCAGTGCGTTACCGCTCCGAACGACTAGTTGACATCGTTTAGGGCGTGGACTACCAGGGTATCTAATCCTGTTTGCTCCCCACGCTTTCGTGCATGAGCGTCAGTACAGGCCCAGGGGGCTGCCTTCGCCATCGGTGTTCCTCCACATCTCTACGCATTTCACTGCTACACGTGGAATTCCACCCCCCTCTGCCGTACTCTAGCCTGCCAGTCACAAGCGCAGTTCCCAGGTTAAGCCCGGGGATTTCACACCTGTCTTAGCAAACCGCCTGCGCACGCTTTACGCCCAGTAATTCCGATTAACGCTCGCACCCTACGTATTACCGCGGCTGCTGGCACGTAGTTAGCCGGTGCTTCTTCTGTCGGTACCGTCAGCAACAGGCTATGTTAGAGCCCGCCTTTTCTTCCCGACTGAAAGAGCTTTACAACCCGAAGGCCTTCTTCACTCACGCGGCATGGCTGGATCAGGCTTGCGCCCATTGTCCAAAATTCCCCACTGCTGCCTCCCGTAGGAGTCTGGGCCGTGTCTCAGTCCCAGTGTGGCTGATCATCCTCTCAGACCAGCTACGGATCGTCGCCTTGGTGAGCCTTTACCTCACCAACTAGCTAATCCGACATCGGCCGCTCCAATGGCGTGAGGTCCGAAGATCCCCCACTTTCCCCCTCAGGGCGTATGCGGTATTAATCCGGCTTTCGCCGAGCTATCCCCCACCACTGGGTACGTTCCGATGCATTACTCACCCGTTCGCCACTCGCCGGCAGGCCGAAGCCCCCGCTGCCGTTCGACTTGCATGTGTAAAGCATGCCGCCAGCGTTCAATCTGAGCCAGGATCAAACTCTTAAGTTCAATCCAACAAAGCACTCAAAATCATCACTGACTTCGCGAGCACTTGAATCTCGATGAAACCCTTCCCAGCAAAAAGCTAGAAAGTCATCGCAACAACCCAAGCACCCACACTTATCGGTTGTTCAAATTTTTAAAGAACCGCTGCAAAAGCAGCGAAGAAGCGAGATTGTGAAGCAAACCACTTACTTCGTCAACCCCTTCCGGCAACCTCTTCATTCATCTATCGCCGAAAGAGCCGCTTCACCCCCCCCCGCACCGACCGCCAATCCAGCGCTCAGCGCGAAAGAGCCGCGCATTATAAAAGGCAAAAAAACGATGTCAACAGGGTGTATGCGTCCAGTACCTTTGACACTCGGGTTGATGTTGGATGAGGAAGGATAGCGGAGATTTTTGACCGAGGGCGTGGTGAGGTCGCTCGGCGTGGGCGTTCATTTTGGGCGTCTTGGGGTAGGCGTGCCAGCGCTGGATGCGGTGCAGCTTGAGGAGGCGATCGAAGTCGCCCTCGAACTCGCCGCCGTTATCGGATAGCAGCGTCTTGGGGGTTGGGGCAGCACAGTCAGGCCCCACTGCAGGGCGCGGGCGGTGTGTCGGGCATGGGTTGCGTCGTAAGGGTTTGCGTTGGCCAAGGCTGTTCAGGCGCGCCAGTGTCTGGCGCATCTTGTCGGGCGCACGGGCAATGATGCGGCCGAGGGTGGAGACGCTGGCAAGCGTGATGCCGTGCTGGACGCACCACGGGGCAAGCAGCACGTCGAGCTTGGCTTTGCCCAGCTTGGGGTAGAGGGTGCGCAGCCGCCGGTTCTCGGCCACCAGGCGCGCATCGGTTTGGGGCGTTCTGCGCTGCTTGGGAGCGCTAGACTGGGCCGCCAGCGCCGCAGGGTTTCCGCCTTGGGCCTTGAGGGTCGCCTTCCAGCGGTAGAGCGTGCGGCTCGACACGCCAAAGGCATCGAGGGTGGCTTCAAGTCCGTGTTCGTCGAGAAAATGCAGGATTTGCAGTCTTCGTTGGGCATCTTGGGGCGTCATGTCCCAACGACGCCCCAAACCGGCTATCCGGTAAAACCCCCGAGCGCCGTATCCGATGTGCTGTACTCGCATGGCCTCTCTCCCAGGTCACAGGAGTGCCAAAGGTTTATGAGCTTATGCACAGAAGGTGATAGCGGTAGTACTGCAATAGCGGCGTCTCGCACGGGCATTTTCCCCAAACGCAGATGTGTCCAACGGTTGTGCTATCTGATCTGCCCCACGTCAGCCTGGCCACGGGAATTTACATCACATGACTTGATAGACTCTGAGTTCGAAGTCATAACCTGACGCACTGGCATCGAGCGGCTTCAGCTTATGAACGGTACCGTGGTGGCTGATGAATAGCGCGCCGGCTGCAGGAAGTTTTCCTGGTTCGGCTAGGATGCGCGCGGCTTCACCCTTGAGTAACGGGTCGCAAAGCAGCACGTCGTGGGCAGCCCGACCATCATCGGCCGAGACAAAGATTGGCCGCTGGGAGATGGTTTCGACGCCGACCAACAAGCCATTTTCGGTTGCGCGCATGCGCCGGACGATACCAAGATGCCACACTTCTTCATGGGTTTCGCTTGACTGAAGACCGACCAGGTCACCCAGGTAGATCTGCTCGCGCTCGGCCGGCGGTACCAGTGCAGCCAAGCCGCAGCGGCTGGCGTTCTGCAGCTGCCACAGGCTGTTGTCGTCCTGCAGGTTGCCAGCCAATAGCGCACGGACACGACCGAAGCCGCGCACGACTTTTAGCGCTCCACCCAGCTGATGACGACGATATCGCCTCACCGGCGGTGAATCGGACCATAGACGCAACAGTATTTGGAGCGCCACCACAAGCTGGGCGACATCGGCGGCGCCTGCCAGGCCGGGCGGCACTACACCGTCCGCGACCTGACTCGAGAAACCCGAAAGGATCACGCAAGCGTCTGCCGCCACAAAAGTGAGCGCTCCGTTTTCCGGTTGCTCGACGCGCACCAGGCGCCTGGGCGGTTTGCCAGCGGCAGGATCGAATAGATATCGGCCCGCCGCCGTTGCGCCCGACGCGAGCGTAAGGAAGGGTATGGCGAGTCCGATCAGACTGTCGATTGCGGAGACCGCTGCGGGCGGCACTTGGTCAAATCCGGCGCTGTAGTATGCTAGGGCGCGCAGACACTCGCGGGCGGCGGGGCCGGAGCCATGCGTACGAAGCCAGATGTCACCGATTCTACGCCATAGCTGACGATGCTCCGGGACGCACGACTGTAGTTCCCATCGAAGACGCTGAGCTGCCGCGCCCGCTAGCCTGACATCGACTTCAGTGCGCAGATCTTCAGGCAAATCGACCCGATCACTCAGATCGCCGTATAACTCCAGCAAGATACCGAACACATGACAAGCCTGCTCGGCGAAGCTGCGCCAAAGTGTCACGCCGTGCACAGGCAAGCGTGCGGCGTCGGTAATGGCCGCCGCGACCGCCACGCGCGCGTCGGTTTCGAGTTGGGCAATCAGCGCCAACCGAGCGGCCAGGGGTAGCCGGTCGGGCGTGCGCAACCCATCCAGCGCGGTAATGGTCGCCTTGAGTCCTGCCATCGCATCCCGTGCGCTTGGCACGACACCCAAGGCTCGCGGCGTCGACCGCGACTCTTCGAGATTACTCACTGCATCGAGTCCGGATGACAGCATGCCCTCCTCCTTGCCACAAAGTTGGCGCAACGACACCGTGTACAACAGGCGCCAGCCAGTTCTGCTGACAAGGCAGGAATTGTCACGCTGTCAAATTGGCAGCTTAGCACAGGCGGTCCGGGCTAGAATCGGCGTTTCGACCGCAGGGGACATCATTCATGCGCCAATATCTCGAACTCATGCAGCATGTGCTTGAACACGGCCACCGCAAAACCGACCGCACCGGTACCGGTACGCTATCGGTGTTCGGCTGGCAGATGCGCTTCAACTTGGCCGATGGTTTCCCATTGCTGACGACCAAAAAATTGCATACCCGCTCGATCATCCATGAGCTACTGTGGTTTCTGAAAGGCGACACGAACATCCGTTATCTCAAGGAAAACGGGGTATCGATCTGGGACGAATGGGCAGACTCAAACGGCGACCTCGGTCCGGTCTATGGCAAGCAGTGGCGTCATTGGGAGGCGGCCGACGGACGCGTGATCGACCAAATCGCGCAAGTGGTAGAGAGCCTGCGGCGCAACCCTGATTCCCGCCGTCACGTGGTTTCGGCCTGGAATCCCGGAGACGTGAACGACATGGCTTTGCCGCCTTGCCATGCGCTGTTCCAGTTCTACGTGGCAGACGGCCGCCTGTCTTGCCAGCTCTATCAGCGTAGCGCCGACATCTTTCTGGGCGTGCCGTTCAATATTGCTTCCTATGCACTACTAACGATGATGATGGCGCAGGTATGCGATTACGACGTCGGCGACTTTGTGTGGACCGGTGGCGACTGCCATTTGTATTTGAATCATATTGAGCAAGCCCGCCTGCAACTGACGCGCCAGCCGCGAGCACTGCCAACGATGCGGCTCAACCCGGCGATCAAAGATATCTTTGCTTTTCGTTATGAAGATTTTACCCTCGAAGGCTACGACCCTCACCCACACATCAAGGCTGAGGTGGCGGTATGAGCCGGCGACCAGAGGTGATCCTGATTGCAGCGGTCGCACGCAATGGTGTCATCGGGCGCGAAAACGCACTACCTTGGCGGCTCAAAGCCGACCTCGCCCATTTCAAGGCCGTCACCCTCGGGCATCCGGTTTTGATGGGTCGGAAAACCTGGGAGTCACTCGGACGCCCGCTGCCTGGGCGGCGCAACCTGGTGGTGACCCGCAATCCAGACTGGCGTGCCGCGGGTGCAGAAAACTTCACCAGCCCAGAGCAAGCACTGGCAGCAGTATACGGTGCTGAAAAACTGTTTGTGATTGGCGGCGCCGAACTCTACCGCCAAATGATCGGGCATGCTGACACGATCATGCTCACTGAAGTCTGGGCGGACGTTGACGGAGACACACGTTTTCCGGACTACGACCGCAATTGCTTCGAAGAAGTGGCGCGCGAAGCGCATTACGCAGATGCAAGCAACGAATTCGATTTCGACTTCGTGACCTACCGCCGTCTTCGGCCGCAGCCTAGTCCTTTGGCCGCGACTTAGCCTGTCTGCCTACATGTGCAGCACAGACGGGCTCAAACCGGCGACGCCGCAGGACAAAAAGCGTCATCAACGCCTGTTTTTCGCGCGGGGGCCGGGGTTAGGAAAAGATTACTTCTTAGCGGCGTTGGCCAGCCCGTCGGTGATTTCCTTGCGAGCCTCGTCCACCGACCCCCAGCCCAACACCTTGACCCATTTGCCCGGTTCGAGATCCTTGTAGTGCTCAAAGAAATGCACGGTCTGCTTCATAAGCAGGTCAGGCAGGTCGTCGATGGTTTGTACCTTGTCGTACAAGGGCGTGAGTTTGGACACCGGCACCGCCACCACTTTGGCGTCTACGCCGGATTCGTCCTCCATCTTCAGCACGCCGACCGGGCGGCAGCGGATCACCACCCCCGGCAGGAGCGGAAAGGGGGTGACGACCAGCACGTCGACCGGGTCACCGTCGCCGGCAATCGTGTGCGGAACGTAGCCGTAGTTGATCGGATAGCGCATCGAAGTGCCCATAAAGCGGTCGACGAAAACTGCGCCGCTGTCTTTGTCCACCTCGAACTTGATCGGATCGGCCTGCGCCGGAATCTCGATGATGACGTTGATATCGTTCGGCACATCCTTACCGGCGGGGACGTTTTCGAATCCCATTACACAACCCTCCCATGGAAAAAGTGGGGGAAATTATAAGGGAAAGTACGTATCACTTAGCACCCATGGCATCGGGAAGATTGTGAGAACTGTATGCTTGCTCGTGGCGGGGCAGCCCCGGTGGGTCTCTTTACCAATGCGCCGCAGCGCCACGCACCGTTGTGCATGGCAAAACTCAGGCCGGAGAATCGAAACCAGCCGCCTCGACTGCCGCGCGCATCTGCTCAGGCGTGACCTGCGCCGGATCATAACGAACCCGCGCACAGGCGCCATCGAGCGACACCTCTACTTCGCTCACGCCGGGCAGGGCCTTGAGCACGCCCGTCACATTGCGCACGCAGCCGCCACAGCTCATGCCTTCCACTTTGATTGTCACTTCATTCATCGGATTCACTCCAGCCATTGGAAACTTCCGCGCAAAACTATCGGCCGGCTCGCCAGCGGCGCAGCAGCAGCGAGTTACTGACGACCGACACCGAACTCATCGCCATCGCCGCACCGGCAACCACCGGATTGAGAAAGCCAAAGGCCGCAAGCGGGATGCCAAGCACGTTGTAAATGAAAGCAAAAAACAGGTTTTGGCGAATTTTTGCCAGCGTGACGCGCGACAGGTCGATCGCGTCGGCCACCGCATCCAGACTGTTACGCACCAGCGTGATGTCGGCCGCCTCCACCGCAACATCGGCGCCGACGCCGATGGCAAAGGATACATCCGCGGCCGCCAGCGCCGGCGCGTCGTTGATGCCATCTCCGGCCATACCCACCAGTCTGCCATGGCTGCCCAGCGCCTTGACCGCGGCCGCTTTGTCGCCCGGCAGCACGCCTGCACGATAGTCCTCGATGCCCAACTGCGCGGCAATCGCCGCTGCCGTTGCCGCATGATCGCCGGTCAACATGACAACATCGATCCCACGTGCTCGCAAACGCGCCACCGCGCGGGCTGAATCCTCACGCAGTTGATCGGCCACCCCTAATACTCCGGCAAAAACGCCATCGACCGCCACCGCCACCAGCGTGCGCCCAGCGGCTGCCAAACGGTCGCAGAAGCCTTCTGGCACCGCCACCCCGCGCTCGACAAGAAAGTTCGGGGCGCCCAGCACCACGAGGCGCCCGCCCACGGACCCTTCCACCCCTTGACCGCCGAAGCTACGAACCGCCTCCACCGCGGGCAACTCCAAGCCCTCGGCCTGTGCGCAGGCCAGTACCGCGCGCGCAATTGGATGGGCGCTGCCCTGCTCGACCGCTGCCGCTATGTTCAGCAGCGCCGTCGCCATCCAGCCCGCGGCCGGCAGCACATCGGTGACGGTCGGCTCCCCACGCGTCAAAGTGCCGGTTTTATCCACCGCAAGCACGCCGATCTTGCCGGCCAGTTCTAGCGCCTCGGCGTTTTTCACCAACATGCCCGCACGCGCACCCAGTCCAGTGCCCACCATGATCGCCGTAGGCGTCGCCAGCCCGAGCGCGCATGGACAAGCAATTACCAGCACCGCCACAGCATTGATCAAAGCCTGGGCAAAATCGCCCGACCACAGCCACCAACCGGCGAGCGTGAGCAGCGCGAGCCCCACGACAACCGGCACGAACACCGCCGAGATACGGTCAGCCAAACGTTGTACCGGTGCTTTGGAACCTTGCGCCTGGGCAACCATACGGATGATGCCGGCCAATAGCGTGGACGCACCGACCCCAGTCGCTTGGCAACGCAACAGCCCCTCGCCATTGAGCGTGGCGGCAAACACCTTGTCGCCCACCGACTTGTCGACCGGCAGGCTTTCCCCGGAGAGCATGGCTTCGTTCACCGCGGAGTTGCCTGACAGCACCACGCCGTCGACCGGGATCGAGTCGCCCGGACGAACCACGAACACGTCGCCGGGACGCACGGCGGCCACCGGCAGCTCGACGAGTTGTCCGTCGCGCTCGATGCGCGCCCTCTTCGGTTGCAGACGCATCAGCGCATCCAAGGCCGCGCCGGTGCGCGCCTTGGCGCGGGCCTCCAAAAGCTTGCCGAGTAGCACCAGGGTGATGATCATCGCCGAGGCTTCAAAGTACACATGCTGGTCGTGTAAACCAAACACGGTCACCGCGGTGCTGAACAGCCAGGCCATGCTGGTGCCCAAGGCTACCAACACGTCCATGTTGGCCCCGCCGCCGCGCAGCGATGCCCAGGCGCCGCGGTAGAACCGTGCGCCAATCCAGAACTGCACCGGCGTGGCGAGCAGCCACTGCAGCCAGCGCGGAATGACGTCGTGATGCGCATCGCCCATCCAACCAACGCCCAACATCGCCGGCATTTGCGCGGCCAAGGGCAAAGTCAGCAGCACCGCAATCCAGAGCATGCGCACATCGCGCCGCCAGATCTCGGCGTGGCGGGCGCGCGCCTGCTCGCGGGCATCCAGCCCGGCCTCGACTGCGCCGAACCCGGCCTTCGCGACGGCGTCTATCATTCGTTGCGGATCGATCATGCCAGGGAAATAGCGCAACACCGCCCGCTCGCTGGCGAAATTGACCACCGCTTCTACCCCGGGCAGGCGGTTGAGCACCTTTTCCAACCGGGTGGCGCAGGCGGCGCAGCTCATGCCGGAAATCGAAAGCTCGAGCTGCTCTGGCGGCACCTCGAATCCCGCCTTGTGGATGGCCTCGATCACCGTCTGCATTGCGGTTTCTCCAGACAGGCGTAGCTGAGCACGCTCTGCCGCAAAATTCACGCGGGCCTCCACGCCCGGCAGGCGGTTGAGCACTTTTTCGATGCGAGTCGCGCAAGCCACGCAGGTCATGCCGGCAATCGGAAGTTCGACCGTGGTGGTATCGGTGGATGTGCGCTCGTTCATATTGAATCCGCTTGCACAGGCGATATCGATGATGGCAGTCTAGACCCCGTACCAAGGTACGGAGTCAACCCCCTGATGAATACACCTAGATCCCGCCCTCCCCTGCCCTCGCGCCCTGCGACAACCGCGGAAGCCGGCTTGACCATAGGTCGCTTGGCTGCGGCCGCCGGAGTTGGTGTCGAGACCGTGCGCTACTACCAGCGCCGCGGCTTAATCGGTGCGCCAAGCGGCCGCCATGGCGCGTTTGGTGTATACGACGCGCAGACGCTATACCGTCTGCGTTTCATTCGTCGCGCCCAAACCCTGGGGTTCAGCCTGGATGAAATCGCAGGTCTGCTGGCGCTGGACGAGGAACGCGATCGCAACACCGCGCGAGCACTCGCTCAGGCCAAGATCGACGACATCGAGCACCGCATCCACCAACTACAAACGATGCGCAGCGCGCTTGTAAGCTTGGTGCATTGCTGCGAACACACCGAGGCGCCGGCCCCCTGTCCTATTCTGCGGGCTTTGGACGGAGCGCACTGAAGGCCCGGTTCAGCAAACCACGCCATTCCATAATTTGCCGCCGAGCGAAGGCGCATGGAACAAGCCGAATACGCCAAAACCCAGCACCATCAGGCCGGCCGCAAAACGCACCTTGCCGTTGCGGGTGATGTCGCGAAAGCGCTTGAACAATAGACCGGCAAGCAGCAAATTGGGTAGCGTGCCAAGGCCAAAGGCGAGCATCAACCCCGCACCCCGTACCGCCGAACCGGTCACCAACGCGGTGGCCAGCACGCTGTAGACCAGTCCGCAAGGTAAAAACCCCCACAGCAGCCCGAGCGGGTAGCCCTGCGCCACCGAGCGCGCGGGCAGAAAGCGCCGGGTAAAAGGCTGAACACGCCGCCAAATATGATGGCCGGCGCGCTCGATGGGCGCCAGCAACTGGGTAAATCCAGTCAGATACAAACCCAGGGCAACCAGCATTAAATTAGCCAGCACGTACAGCCCCAACTGAATGGGCATCACCTCGTTGTAGAGCATGCCCACGGTGCCGAGCGCACCGAGCAGACCACCGACCACGGTGTAGGTGGTGATACGCCCAAGGTTGTACGCCAGATGGATCGGCCATTGCCGGCGGGTCTGACCGGGCACTTGCACAGTGAGCGCGCCGACAATGCCGCCACACATCCCCACACAGTGGGTACCGCCGAGCAGGCCGATAAGGAAGACGGCAATGTAGCCGGTTTCAGGCATTTGGAAGAGCTGTAAGCTGCGTCAAAGCGAACATTCTACGCCGCGCGCGGGCCCCATCAGATCACTTTGGAGTAACGTGCCCGTTCGCGGTCGGCGCGCAGGTAGCGGTCGAACACCATGGCGATACCACGCACCAATAGCCGCCCTGCAGGCAGCACGCTGATCCAGTCGTCCTCGATCTTGAGCAGGCCGGCTTTCTCCATCTCGCGCAAGTCGGCGAGTTCGGCTGCGAAGTATTCCTTAAAGTCGATCAAGTGGGCGATCTGGATGGACTCGATCGACAGCTCGAAATGGCACATCAGCGCCTGAATGATTGCGCGGCGCAGCAGGTCATCGGCAGTCAACTCGATGCCGCGCAGCACCGGCAGCTCGTCCTGGTCGAGAATGTCGTAATACTCGTCCAACGTCTTGACGTTTTGCGCATAGGTGGGGCCGACCTTGGCGATTGCAGAGACGCCGAAGGCCAGCAGGTCACACTCGGCGTGGGTGGAATAGCCCTGGAAATTACGGTGCAGACGCCCCTGGCGCTGAGCAACGGTAAGTTCATCGTCCGGCTTGGCGAAGTGATCCATGCCGATGTACACATAGCCCGCCTCGGTGAGCCGGCGGATGGCCAGTTGCAGAATCTGCAGCTTGGTGTCCGCAGTGGGCATATCCACCGAGTTGATGCGCCGCTGCGGTTTGAACAACTGCGGCAAGTGCGCGTAGCTGTATAGCGAAATACGGTCGGGGGAAATCTCCAGCACCTGCTCCAGCGTGCGATTGAAGCTGATGATGTTCTGCTTGGGCAGGCCGTAGATCAGGTCCATGGACACCGACTTGAAGCCAGTGGCGCGCGCAGCATCGACCACCAACTTAGTCTCATCGAAGCTTTGCACGCGGTTGACCGCCACCTGCACGTCGTGGGCGAAATCCTGCACGCCTACGCTCATGCGGTTGAAGCCAAGGTCAGAGAGCAATTCGACGGTATCGAAGTCCACCTTGCGCGGATCGACCTCGATGGAGTATTCGCCGTTGGGTACCAGCGTGAAGTGCTGGCGTACCGAGTCCATCAATTGGTGCAGTTCCTCGTGCGACAGAAAGGTGGGCGTACCCCCTCCCAGATGCAACTGGGCAACCTGCCGACTGCCGCCCAAACAGGCGGCCTGCATACCGATTTCCTTGGCCAGGTACTTGAGATATTTGGCCGAGCGCCCGTGATCTTTGGTGATGATCTTGTTGCAGGCGCAGTAGTAACAGATCGTGTTACAGAAAGGGATGTGGAAGTATAATGAGAGCGGTTTGCCAAGACCGCCCACTGCCCGCTTCGCAAGCCAATCACGCAAAGCTCTGGCGTCAAAGGCTTCGACAAAGCGATCCGCCGTCGGGTAAGACGTGTAGCGCGGCCCGTTGATGTCGAAGCGGCGGATCAACTGGGTGTCGAAGACGAGTTCTTTCTGAGTGCTCATGGTCATACGGGGCGGCAGTCTGTTCCGTAAGATCGCAGAAAGCCTTGGTTTTGTGGTTGACGTGGATCAACGTCGCGCCGTTGATTCCGGTGAGAAACGGAGCTGTTTATCTTGCAAATGAAGGCGACCGTGCCGATTTCCGTGGCAAGCCTCAAGGCCGCCTGCTCTCAGTGTAACCTGCAAGAGCTGTGCCTGCCGTTCGGAATGTCGGAAAATGAAATCGACCGCCTGGATGAACTAGTGGGTGCCCGTCGCAAAATCAAGCGTCACCAGCACCTTTATCGTGCTGGCGACCTCTTCGAGGCGATCTACGCGATCCGTGCCGGCTCCTTCAAAACCGACGTGTTGCTGGAAGACGGCCGCGAACAGGTCACCGGTTTCCAAATGACTGGGGAGATTCTCGGCTTAGACGGCATCAGCACCGAGTTCCACACCTGCAACGCCATCGCCCTGGAAGACAGCGAAGTCTGCGTCATCCCCTACGGCAAGCTGGAAGAGCTCTCGCGCGAGGTCGAAGGTCTGCAACACCAGTTCCACAAGGTCATGAGCCGTGAGATCGTGCGCGACCACGGCGTGATGATGCTGCTCGGTTCGATGCGCGCCGAAGAACGCCTGGCGGCCTTTCTACTCAACATGTCGCAGCGTTTTACCGCGCGCGGTTTTTCAGCGGCGGAATTTCACCTGCGCATGACGCGGGAGGAAATAGGCTCTTACCTCGGGCTCAAGCTCGAAACCGTGTCACGCGCCTTCTCGCGTTTTCAGGAAGACGGTCTGGTGGCCGTGCAGCAAAAACACATCCGCATCCTGGACATCGCCGGCCTTAAGAAGTTGCTGCACCATCAACCGGCCGGCGGCTGAAGCGCGGAGCGAGCACCGCGCGACACTGCCATCGGTCAACGCAGTTGGTTTATTCGCACATTCTCAGCCCTGACGCCGGCGTGCGACCATGGTCTTGCTCAAGGCGGCAATGTCCTCGCCAGTCAACAGTTCGCGGGCATAGGGCAACAATTCGCTTTCCTCGCGGGCAATGTGCTGACGGTAGCGGTTGGCGAATGCCTCGACCTGCTCCTCGGCCAGCTCGGCCGCTTTACCCTCTGCAATCGCCGCCAGACGTTCGCGCATGAGTGCCCAGGCAGCGAACATGCGCCGATGGTCGGCAAGGATCCAGTCGATTAGCGCCTGCAGCTGCGCGCGACGCGACGCGTCGACCCGTGCGAGCAGCACCGGAAAGAGATCATCTTCCTCATCCATGTGGTGATTGGCCGCAGCCAGGTCGAAGTAGCGCATGACTGCGCTCGCCGCCTGCTGTGCCTGATCGTCCGCACCATGAGCAGGCAGCCAGGCGGCCAGGCGAGCGAGCGTCTCGAGCTGGCCCTGAAGGCGGCCGTGACAGGCTTCCAGCATCTCGAGCGGGGTTTCGAATCCGGGCGCGACCGGGATCAGTGAATCGCTCATGTCAGTGAGCTCCTAAATAGACCAGAAAACCGGTAGGGCTCTTGAGCAGCGCCACAGACACTATCCACGCATAGACCGTCAGCGCCGCCGCAAATGCGCCCCCCCTGAGCGCCAGGGTGCGCCCGCGCCGCAAGGCCACCGCACCAAGCACGATGTAAGCGAGCAGGCCGAGAACCTTGGCGGTGAGCCAGCCGGCGACGAAAGGGTACTGCCCGATCATCACCGCCATCGCGATGGCCGACAACAACAACAGACTGTCGACCACATGAGGCAGCACCCGGGTGAGACGATGTTCAAGCAGCGCACTGCCGGCAAGCATCCACACGCCACGCAGCGCGAACCCGAGAATGCTCAGCACCACGCAGGTCACATGCAGATGTTTGAGTGCGACATACATGGTCTTATCCCGGCCGCCCGTCGGCCCGCGGCCGCAGGTAGATGGGCAAATAGCGTAGCGCCCAGACCACCAAAATGCTCAGCCAACCGACTACCGCCGCCAGCATCAGTAAGGGAGAAAGCACAGCAGGCGCCACGTCGGCGAGAATGCGCAGCAGCACCACCGCCTGCAGGGCGAGAAACAGCGACCAGGTCAGCCGATCGGCGGCCAGCGGCCGGCCCGAATGCCCCAAGGTGACCCGCGACACCATGCCGAGCCAAATCGAACCAAAAAACCCAAGCCCCAGCGCATGTAGCGGCGCAAGCCCAAGGCCGTGCCAGCCGAATTGGCTAGCCACCGCCTGCGCCGCACAAAGCAGCAAGGCGATGCTCAGCCAGGCGAAACCGATGTGCAACATTCCCAGCAGGCGCACGCGCTGGGCGGCCACCGGTCGCCAGCGAATACCCAGCCACAGCGCAACCAAACCGGCCGGCAGATCGACGACCCAGCGCCAGCCATCGAGTTCGACCATGCCGAGCGCGCCATGGACGAAACTCGCCCCCAGCATCAGCCACAGCGCCCAGCGCGGACGGACGATGACGTAGCCTGGAATGATGTTGCTGGAAAAGAAAGGCACCATGCGGTGGCAGACCGAGAAGAACACCGGCAGCAGGAACCACCACACGCCCGCTTCGATTCCCACGCGCGCCCAGCCTGCCCCACCGCCGAGTGCAAACACCAGCCAGGCGAAGATGCTCAGTCCGCCGCCGGCCACACCCCACCAGGCGGCGCGGGCATGTAAGGGATCGGGCCGGGAACGAAAGGCCACGGTCCATAGCACTGCGGCAAGCCTCATCCAGCCATAGAGCACGATTGCGAGCCCGACGGCCAACAGCGGCCCAAACCATAGCCCGGCAATCGCCGCCGCCCAGCCTAGGGCGAGCAGACGCCAGCTTACCAACCAGCGCGACGCGGCGATTTCACCCATGCCCTGCCAACGCGGCATTGCGGTCATCAGAAAGCCGAAAACAAAAAAGGGGAACGCTCCGCCGACGGTCAGCAGTACATGCGCCCAGCCAGGCGGCAGCACCCAGCCCAAGGATGGTAGGATGGTCGCCCGCGCGGCGATCTCGACCGCCCAGAGAAAAAACACCACTACCAGCATGACTGTCCCCGACAAAAACATGGCTCGGTGGGGTGCAAAGAACAAAGGGTGGCCCGCGGCGAGCGGCGAAGAAACTGCCATGCCCATTTACCTCAACCTCTCCGCACCATCTTGGGGCGGCTTAAAATAAGAGAAAAACGGAGTCGCCCCATGCCCATCGCTTCTCGAGACATCCCCGATCTGCTGCGGCAAGTGCCGCTGTTTGGCGAACTGTCCGAGGCGGACATCGATCGTGTGTCCCGCTATACCCGCGAAAAGCGCTTGGCAAAAGGCGAGCTGCTTTTCCAGCGGGGCGACCCGGCGCATGGCTTTTACTTCGTTGTCACAGGACAAGTGAAGCTGGCCTTCTCTTCGGCGCAAGGCAACGAGAAGGTAGTCGAAGTCATCGGTCCGCGGCAAAGCTTTGGCGAAGCGGTGATGTTCATGAACCGCCCCTATCCGGTGTTTGCCGAAGCACTGGTCGATTCCCAGCTTTTGCACATCGGCCAAAACGTCGTATCCGAACTGATCGATCAAGATTCATCCTTCGCGCGCAAGCTGCTCGCCGGCCTGGCCATCCGCCTGCACAGTATGGTGCGCGACGTGGAAACCTATTCGCTGCGCTCCAGCACCCAGCGGGTCATCGGCTATCTGTTGCAACAGTCGGACCAATCCGGCGAGGACGGGCGGGAATTTGACCTGACCGTCAGCAAGCAGGTCATTGCCTCGCGCCTGAACCTCACTCCGGAGACGCTTTCGCGCATCTTCCACGATCTTTCCGAAGCCGGTTTGGTCACCGTGCGCGGCAAGCACATCACCTTACACGATCCGGTCCGGCTGGCCCGCTATCAGAACTGAGAACGCGCCTCGCACCAGGCCGGCTGTCGAAAGCGATTTTCCATGGCCGCGGCGTGGCGGCCTTGATGGCAATCAAGTCGAAGCGGTCGGCGTCGATTCAGCGTTCGAGCACGTAAGTGCCGGGTGCGGGGGCCAGCGCTGGCATATCGTCATTGGCTGCGGGGCGAGCCTCGACCAGCGCACCGCAGCGTGGTTTGAGCCACGCCATCCAATCTTCCCACCAACTACCAACATGCTCGTCAGCACGCGCCTGCCAAATTTCCGACGTTTCGCCGCGCTTTGCATCGGCCACCCAATACTTACGTTTGGGCGGAGTAACCGGCGGATTGACAATACCGAGAATATGCCCGGAACTCGATAGCACGAAACGCTTATCCCCGCTGACATGGTGAACGATCTTGTAAGCTTCGCGCCATGGCGCAATGTGGTCGTCTTCGGCCGCCACCGCATATAAAGGCTGGACGATGCGCCCCAGATCCAGCCGCTCCCCGGCCACCTGCAGTGCATCGGCCTGCACCAGACGGTTGTGCAGGTAGAGTTCCTCCAGATACCAGGCGTGCATGCGCGCCGGCATGCGGGTAGTGTCCATGTTCCAGTAGAGCACATCGAACGGCGGCGGGGTCTCGCCATACAACCAACCATGCACCACGTAATGCCAGATCAGGCTGTTCGAACGTAGCAGCCTGAAGGATGCGGCCATTTCCTTGCCATCCAGATAGCCTTTGCGCCACATATTTTGGGTGAGATAGCGCACACTGGCCTGGTCGATGAATACCTCGATATCGCCCGGGCTCTGGAAGTCGACCAGCGTGGTAAACAAGGTCCAGTCGCGCACCGGCAATGCTTCGGCCGGATAGCGCCGGTTAGCCCAGGCCATATACATGCTCAACGCAGTACCGCCAATGCAATAGCCCACTGCATGCACGCATGCAGCCCCGGTAAAGCGGCGTGCTGCCTCCACCGCCGCATGGACACCGTGTTCCAGATAATCGTCAAAGCCGACTTCGCGCATCGACGCATCCGGGTTCTTCCAACTGGTGATGAACACATCCAAGCCCTGGTCCAGCAGGTAGCGGACCATACTCTTGCGCGGCACCAGGTCGAGGATATAGAACTTGTTGATCCACGGCGTGACGATCACCACCGGTTCGGCGTGAACTTTGGATTGCGTGGGTGCATAGTGGATGAGCTCCAGCAGAGCGTTACGAAACACCACCGCGCCGGGGGTCGTGGCCAGATTCACGCCAACGGTGAAATCCTCGGGCGAGGTCATGCGCACACTGCCGGCCTGCAAGTCACCCAAGAAATTCTGAAAACCTTTTACCAGGCTCTCGCCGTGGCTTTCCACCGCCTTGCGCAAGGCCACCGGATTGGTCCAAAGAAAATTGGTCGGTGCCACGGCATTGAGCCACTTGCGCCACCAGAAAGCCGCCCGCCTGCGCTCCTTGGCGGACAACCCCGGCGTTTCGTAAAGCATGTTCTGCAAATGGTGAGTGAACGCCAGATACCACTCCTTGACCAGATCCCAGCTCGGCGATTCGGTCCATACCGGGTCGATGAAGCGCGCATCGTCGGCATGCGGCTGAATGGGATCTTCGCTCGGCATTCCCAAGGCGCGTCTCCAGGTATGGATCTGCAAACGCCAAAGGTCGCTGGATAAACGTGCGAGATGCTCAGCCAATTCCTGCGGATGGGACAACCAAGCCAGTTGCGCGTGGACGATGGGCGCGGCCACTCCCAACGGATCGATGCTGCCTTCCACGGTATCGTGTAACTGTTGGATGGTGCGGCGCAGCCCCCTAGGCGGGAGCGCTTTTGAAGAACGGCTCATGGTCACATCTCCAGTCGGTTGTGAGCTGGCTTGTGACATGGATTTAACCACGCCGGCTGCCACGCCCGATGATATTTTCTTTGCGCCGCTGCGCACTGGGCCCAAGCGTCGTGTCATGAACGACCCATCGCAACACCGTTGACGCCGATCAAGCACGTGTGCGCCCACCTGCTGGCTATAATCAAACCAGCCTACGTCAGCTTGTCACCCTCTTCATCATAAGGATGCACGCCATGTTCAAACATCTACTCGTACCCACCGACGGCTCTCCGCTATCCGACAGCACGGTTGCACGTGCAGTCTCTTTTGCACGCGAGGCAGGCGCACGGATCACCTTTTTTTACGCTCAACCGGATTTCCCCATGCCGATCTACGGCGAAGGCGCACTGATCGACCCTACTACGCCGGAGCAATTTGCAAAGTCGGCTGCCGAAGAAGCCAAACGGATTCTCGATAAGGCAAAAAGCGTTGCCGATGCCGCAGGTGTTTTTGCCGATACCGACACCACGGTAAACGAAGTGCCCTATGAAGCGATCATCGACGCCGCAGACCGTCATGGTTGCGACTTAATCTTCATGGCGTCCCATGGCCGGCGCGGCCTAGCCAGCTTGCTGCTGGGCAGTGAAACGCAAAAAGTGTTGACGCACAGCAAGACACCGGTGCTGGTCTATCGCTAGGGTACTGATCGCAAAAAAACTAAAAACCAACACGGACCTGGCCATCGGTATCCGTGTTGGTTTGCCCCGGCGATTATTCAGTGAGGCGGGCGGTTTAACTCTTCAGCAGGCCGCTGCAAAAACATCGTCGTCAGGCTCGACGCTGCGCAAACCAGCCAAAAGCCGAAGAAACCAATGGAGTACGTGGCAAGCGCGGACAAATGCACCGGCTCCCCAAACCAGTAGAGCTCCTGCGGAGAAATCACGGTAAAGAAGACCACCTCTGCAATACCGGCCACCAGGAAAGATGGCCACAGCACCAGTATCCATTTCAACATGGCAAGCCTCCTTTACCGGCCAGAATCGACTCAGCGCTGATTGGCTTCCGCGCGCTTGGCGTCTTCAGCCATATGGCGCTTCACAAAACGATAGATGTATGCGCCCATGACCACAACGAAACCGATGGTAAACAGGCTCAGCAGCCCGATATCGGTGGTAAACAGTTCATTCAAGGCCATACGACTTCTCCTTCTACAGTTGACGGGACTTAAGAACCGGATGGATCGATCCTGATTTCCGTCTCTGTTGGGAGATAGGCGGCCCCGTTCATTCTCCAGCTGCGGGACTCATCTTCTAGTTGAAACAGCCAACGCCCTGCGTGCAGGGGCGCAATGACGCCGGTAAACACACCGGCATGCCGACGCAAAACCAGTTCCTGGTCCATACCGCCGCGGGTCGGGTGGGCAATGGTCAGTCGTATCGCATCTGGCACACTGGCCGGATCGGTCGCGGCCAGCTTGACCGTCAGCGAATCGTCGCGGATTGACAAGCCGGCGCTAAGCCCCAGCTTGCCCGCGAGAGCAAGCCGATCGATGGTCATGACGATTGCACGACCTTCCTTGTAATAATCATCGACCACCAGACCATCCCAGGTTTTGATCGAAATCATCAGAAAGATGATTCCGGCCACGATGGACGTGCCGGGGATAGCCAAAATGAACCAAGGCCAAAATTGCTTGTACCAGGGTTCAGGCTTACTCATCGGCGAGCTAGCAGTATTCATCTGATCAACGAGGAAACAGGAAAGTGGTCTCTTCACGCGTTGCCACCGACGGGTCATCCGTGGCTTCGACCTCGACATAAATCGTGTTGGCACCCGGCCGTCCTGCGTTCGCCGGCGCAACCACTTGCAGTGTTACTGAATGGGTGGCGGCAGCCGGAACCTCTACACGGGTCTCCCCGCGAATTTGAATCCCCTCCAAGCCGCTCACCTGCAGCACGAAACTGCGCGGCGCCTCGGTCATGTTCATCACCTGCAAGCGATAAACGTTTTGGATGCTGCCATCGGCCAGTTCAGTGGCCAGCGATGCACGGTCGCGGATGACATCCACCCGCAAGGTCGACCGGGTTGCCAAGCCCCAGGCCAGCGCCACACACAGCGACGCCAGGATGGTGCCGTAGATGAGCGTTCGCGGCCGCAATACATGGGCGAGGATCTCACGCATCCCCCAGTGCTTCTTCATTGCATTCTCGGTGGAGTAGCGAATCAGCCCGCGCGGGTACTGCATTTTGTCCATCACCTGATCACAGGCGTCAATACAGGCGGCACAGCCGATGCACTCGTACTGCAGGCCATTGCGGATATCGATACCGGTCGGACATACCTGGACGCAAATGCCGCAATCGATACAGTCGCCCTTGCCCGCTGCCTTGTGATCCGTACCTTTTTTGCGCGGGCCACGCGGCTCGCCGCGCGCTTCATCATAGGTGATGATCAGGGTGTCCGGATCGAACATCACGCCCTGGAAGCGCGCGTAGGGGCACATGTATTTACACACCTGTTCGCGCAAATGACCGGCAAAAAGGTAAGTGAATGCGCCGTAGAAAAGAATCCAGAATAGCTCCCAAGGGCCGAAGCTGAAAGTCGCGGCCGACTGCAAAAGTTCGTCGATGGGAGAGAAATACGCCACAAAAGTGAAACCGGTCCACAGTGCAACCAGCGCCCAGGTCGCATACTTCGCTCCACGCAGCGCAAACTTGCGCGCATTGAGCGGCGCTTTGTCAAGCTTGATGCGGGCGTTGCGATCGCCTTCGATCTTTTCTTCGATCCACATGAAGATTTCGGTGTAGACCGTTTGCGGACAGGCATAGCCGCACCACAGGCGTCCGGCGATTGCAGTGAAGAAAAATAGCGCGTAAGCAGAGATGATCAGCAAGATGGCAAGATAAAACACATCCTGCGGCCAAAACACCCAACCGAACACATAAAACTTGCGCTCGGTCAGGTGAAACAGCACCGCCTGGCGATCATTCCATTCCAACCATGGCAGGCCATAAAAGATCAACTGGGTGAACCACACCAACACCCATCGCCAAGTTGCGAAGGTGCCGGTGGTGGACCGCACCTGGAGCTTCTTGCGTGCGGCATAGAAGGAGTTTTGGTCTTGCGGCGCCGGTGCGCCGGCAGATTGAGGCTGGGGGGCAGTGCTGTTCATGATCGCTTTATTAGTGGATTCTTATTGTTTTGTTTCGAAATATCCCCGGGGACGCTCCCCCGGGGATGAGTACCACCGCTTGGCGCCGGGGCGCTTATTTGCCCTTGCTCAAGCTCAAAACGTAGGCTGCAAGCAGATGCACTTTGGCTTCGCCGAGGAACTCGCCAAAGGCCGGCATCTGGTTTTGACGGCCGTTGGTGATGGTCTCGATGATGGTGGCCTCGGAGGAACCATACAACCAGGAGTCGTTGGTCAAATTCGGCGCACCCAGCATCGGGTTGCCGGTACCATCGGCCTGATGGCAGGCCACACACTGCTGGTCGAACAGTTCTTTACCGCGCTGGGCACGCAGCGAATCATGCGCCAAACCAGAGAGCGAACGCACATAATTGGCGACATCTTTGACGCCCTCTGCCCCCAGCGCCGGCCCGAACGGCGGCATGACGCCCATGCGCCCACCCATGATGGTGGTTTTGATGGTCTCCGGCTCTCCGCCCCAGTTCCACTCGGCATCGGTCAGATTGGGAAAGCCCTTGGCGCCGGTTGCCGCGGAGCCGTGGCACTGCGCGCAATAGGTCAGGAACATGCGCTGCCCCATGGCGTTGGCCTCCGGGTTGGCCGCCACCGCCAACAGGTCTTGCTTCAAGTATTGGTTGAAGATCGGGCCATAGCGCTCTTCCGCCTTGGCCATCTCAGCCTCGTACTGTCCGACCGAGCTCCACTTGTAAAGACCTTGCTTGTTGCCAAAACCCGGATAGATGGCCAGATACACCAGCGAAAAGATGATGGTGATCCAGAACAGGTACAACCACCACTTGGGCAAGGGGTTGTTGTATTCCGCCAGGGTTTCGTCCCACACGTGACCGTGCAGTTCGACCTTTTCCGGCCGCTTGGTCATGTTCGAGACCAGAATGAACACACAGAACAGCAGGCTCAGGGCCACCAGGCCCATCACATACACGTTCCAGAAACCGCTAACAAAGTCAGCCATTTGCTTTTCCTTCCTTTCCGTGCCGATCGGAGCCGACCGGCGGATCGTCATCGGTCAGAGGCATTCGCGCCGCTTCATCGAAACCGCTCTTGGCGTGCTTGCTATACGCCCAGGCACAGATGCCCAGAAAGCAGAGAAAGCCCAAAACGGTGACAATGCTTCTCAAGTCATTCAAATCCACGGCGCGTCCTCAACCTCTTACCTTACGTTCTGCAGCGCGGTACCCAAGCCCTGGAGATAGGCGATCACCGCATCGAGCTCGGTCAACCCTTCCACCGCGGCCGGTGCAGCGGCAATTTCCTCCTCGCTGTACTTATGCAGACCGACCTTGTTGAGCGCGCGCATCTTGGCCTGAATGTCATCGACCTTGGCGGGACGGTCCAGCCAGTAGTAAGCCGGCATATTGGATTCCGGCACCACGTCACGCGGATTGAGCAGGTGGACTCGGTGCCATTCGTCGGAATAGCGTCCGCCGACTCGTGCCAAGTCCGGGCCGGTGCGCTTGGAACCCCACTGGAATGGATGGTCGTAGATGAACTCACCGGCCACCGAGTAGTGACCATAGCGCTCGGTTTCCGCGCGGAACGGACGAATCATCTGCGAATGGCAGTTATAGCAGCCCTCACGGATGTAGATGTCGCGACCGACCAGACGAACCGGGTCATAGGGTTTGACGTCGAGCGCGTTACCTTTCTGGTCGATTGCCTGGGTGGTCGACTTTTGGAAGAACAACGGAACGATCTCGACCAAACCGCCCACGCTGACGGTCAGCAGCGTAAGAACGATCATCAGGAATACGCTGCGCTCGATTTTGTCGTGCTTAGATTGAGCCATGTTGAATATCTCCGATTAGGCGTGAGCGGCAGCGGGAGCCACGACCGGCGCGTCGTACGCCTTCTCGCCCGCGATGGTCTTCACCATGTTGTAGAACATGATGAGCATGCCGGAGAGGAACAGGATGCCGCCCACCAGACGGATGGTCCAGAACGGATAGCTCGCTTTGACGCTTTCGACGAAAGAGTAGGTCAGCGTGCCGTCCGGGTTGGTGGCGCGCCACATCAAGCCCTGCATCACGCCGGCAATCCACATCGAGGCGATGTAGAGCACCACGCCAATGGTGGCCACCCAGAAATGGGTGTTGACCAGCTTGACGCTGTACATCTCGGTTTTGCCGTACAAGCGCGGCAGCAGGAAATAGATGGAGCCGATCGACACCATGGCCACCCAACCGAGCGCGCCAGAATGCACGTGACCCACGGTCCAGTCGGTGTAGTGCGACAGCGCATTGACCGTCTTCACCGACATCATCGGACCTTCGAAGGTCGACATGCCATAGAACGACAGCGAGGTGATCAGGAACTTCAGGATCGGGTCGGTGCGCAGTTTGTGCCAGGCGCCCGACAGGGTCATGATGCCGTTGATCATGCCACCCCACGAGGGTGCCAGCAGAATCAGCGAAAACAGCATGCCCAAGGACTGGGTCCAGTCAGGCAGCGCGGTATAGTGCAGATGGTGCGGGCCCGCCCACATGTAGGTGAAGATCAAGGCCCAGAAGTGCACCACCGACAGGCGGTAGGAATAGACCGGGCGGTCTGCCTGCTTGGGCACGAAGTAATACATCATGCCCAAAAAGCCTGCGGTGAGGAAAAAGCCCACCGCGTTGTGGCCGTACCACCATTGCACCATCGCGTCCTGAACACCGGCATAGGCGGAATAGGACTTGGTCAGGCTGACCGGAATGGCCGCGCTATTGACGATGTGCAGCAGTGCCACGGCGATGATGAAGGCGCCGAAGAACCAGTTGGCCACATAAATGTGGGAGACCTTGCGCTTGGCGATGGTACCGAAGAACACCACTGCGTAAGACACCCAGACCACTGCGATCAGCAGATCGATGGGCCACTCCAGCTCGGCGTACTCCTTGCCCGAGGTGAACCCCAGCGGCAGGGTGATGGCCGCAAGCACGATGATGAGTTGCCAACCCCAGAACGTAAACGCCGCAAGTCCAGGTGCGAACAGCGGGGTATGACAGGTCCGCTGCACGACATAGTAAGACGTGGCAAACAGCGCGCAGCCGCCGAACGCAAAGATCACCGCATTGGTATGCAGCGGGCGGAGGCGGCCGTATCCCAGCCATTCATGAACGCTCAGTTCAGGCCACACGAGCTGTGCTGCGACGATGACGCCGACCAGCATGCCCACGATGCCCCACACCACCGTCATGATGGCGAACTGGCGCACGACTTTGTAGTTATAAGTCGCTTGCGATTGCATGTGAGTCACCTCTTTGATTGAAAACCCCTTGTAGATCCCTCCGATTTCGCGGCAGCACCTCCGGAAATCGACCGGAGAAGGATACGCCGCGACCGGATCCTGAATTTGACGCAGATCAACATTGTATTGCAGCGCGATAAGCCGGAAAAGCGCGCCGGACCACGCATCCGGCCGAGCACACGGTGTTTGCGGCGAAAAAAAAGGGTGCGCATTGAACGCACCCCCAACCCCAACAGAGAGACAAAATCGGCGTTTGACCGGCACTCCATGTCTGCGGCTCACCGGCAAAAACCATGTTCAAAGTGTGCCTTAGTGGATCGGTGCTGCGTTGACGTAAATCAAATAAAACCGCTTTCGTCATGTCGTCTTTTTGGATTCCAGACCGCTTTGCCCGCCGTCCGCATCTTCCCCGTCCAAACCTATGTTCATTGACCCTGCCACTTCAGCGCCGTCCTTGGCCACCGGCGGATCGCGATCGTCCATGAGCAGCCGATAAGCCGGTCCTTCCAGGTCGTCGAACTGGCCCGAGCGCACTGACCACCAGAAAATCGCGCCGATGACAAAAACCAGCACCACCGAAAGCGGGATGAGAATGTAAAGACTGCCGAGCAAACCGTCCATCGAGACCCCGCCTCAAGACTTCAAGTCGAGCGCCGGTCGCCTTGCAGGCGCAGCGCATTGAGCACCACCAACAAAGAGCTGGCTGCCATGCCGATACCGGCCATCCAGGGGGTGATCAGTCCAAGCATGGCCAAAGGTACCGAGGTAAAGTTGTAGCAGAAAGACCACCACAAATTCTGCCGCACCACCGCCAGCGTACGGCGTGACAACGCGACAGCGCGTAACAAACCGGCCAGACTCTCGGACAACAGCACCACATCGGCCTGATTGCGTGCCAGATCGGTCCCCCCGCCCATGGCGATCGACACATGCGCCTGCGCCAGCACCGGCGCATCGTTGACGCCATCGCCCAGCATCGCGACCACGACACCCGGGTCTTGCTGACGACGCGCCACCCAGGCCTGCTTGTCCTGCGGAGTCATCGCGGCATGCGCTTGCGTGGCCCCAACCCGTTGCGCAACCGCCTGCACAGCGGCCGGTGAATCGCCAGACAGAATGACCGTCGGAATGCGCTCGCGAGCCAAACGAGCAAAAAGTTCGGGTGCGTCTTCGCGCACCGAGTCGGCCAACCGGAATAGCGCGATCCAGCCGCTCTGGCCGCCCAATGCCACCACCGTGGCGCCATCGGTCTCCAACTGTACCATCTCCGCCGGCAGCGGCTGTGCCGCCAGCTCGGCCACGAACGCCGGACGGCCGATGCGTAGCAGCCTCCCCTCGACACGCCCTTCCACGCCCTGCCCGGTCACCGCACGCAAAGCCTGGACGACCGGCAGATTCAGCCCCTCGGCCGCAAGCCGCACGCCGGCGGCAATGGCATGCTCGGACGCCTGTTCCAGCGCGCCCGCCAGCGCGCGCGCGCGAATCTCGTCACCACCGTCAAACACGACCACGCGATCGACCTGCATACGTCCGTGGGTCAAGGTGCCGGTTTTGTCGAACACGAAGCAATTGGCGCCCGCCAGTGCCTCAATGGCATGCCCGCGGGTGATCAACACCCCCATGCGCGCCAAGGTGTCGGTGGCCACGGTCAGCGCAGTCGGCGTAGCCAGCGACAATGCACACGGACAAGCCACTACCAGCACCGAGACGAACACCCACAAGGCACGCTCGGCATCGATGAATTGCCAAGCGATATAAGTCGCCGCAGCCAATAGCAGCAAGGCAATGATGAACACCCGCGCCACCCGGTCGGACTGGGTGGCAATGCGCGGCTTCTCGGCTGCGGCACGCTCCATCAACTGGCGGATGGCCGCCAGCCGGGTCGAATCGCCAACCTTTTGCACCTCAACCACCAGCGGGCTGGCAACGTTGATGCTGCCGCCGGTCACCTCTGCACCGGCCACCTTCGGCACCGGACGGCTCTCCCCGGTGAGCAAGGATTCATTGGCCTCACTTTTGCCTTCGATGACCACGCCATCGGCTGGAATCACCTCGCCGGGACGCACCCGCACCCGATCGCCAGGGGTAAGTTGCGACACCGGCACTTTCTCGGTCTGACCGTCGGCGGCGATCCGTTCGGCAAAAGCCGGCAGCACCTTGCCAAGCTCTTCGACACCACGTACCGCCTTCTGGCGTGCCAGCATTTCCAGATAGCGCCCGCACAGCAGGAAGAACACGAACATGGTCACCGAATCGAAATACACCTCGGGACCCTGCACCAACGTCGCCCACACACTGGCGGCAAATGCGCTGCCAACCCCGAGCGCCACCGGAACATCCATCCCCAGCCGACGCAGGCGCAGATCACGCAAGGCACGCTGGAAAAAAGGCGCCGCGGAATAAAACACCACCGGCAAAGTCAGCACCAGGCTCGCCCAGCGCATCAACTGCTCGATATCGGCGGTCATACTGCCATCGGCAGCCATATAGGCCGGGATGGCATACATCATCACCTGCATCATGCCAAAGCCGGCCACGAAGACCCGCCACAACATCGAGCGGCGCTCGCGGTGGGCGACTTGCTCGGAGCGCTCGGCGTCATACGGATAGGCGCGGTAGCCGATCGCTTGCACTGCAGCGAGAATCTCGGAGAGCTTGATTTCGCGCTCGTCCCAACGCACCCGCGCGCGCCGAGTGGCGTAATTGATGTCGACGCCGCGCACCCCGGGCTGGCGCGCTACGTGCTGCTCGTTGAGCCACACGCAGGCCGCACAAGTAATGCCTTCCAGAATCAGCGTAGCCTCCCTTTCGTGCTCGCCCACCGGACGCACAAAACTTTTCTGGAAATCCGGATGATCGAACAGCCCGAGCTCCTGCAGCGCCTGCGGCATCGCCTCACGGCGCGACTCGGGCATCGCATCACGGTGGCGGTAGTACTCGGTGAGCTGGTTGTCGACGATGGACTGCGCCACCGCCTGGCAACCCATGCAGCACATGCGCCGAGCACGGCCTTCGATCTGCACGTAATAGCGGGTTTCGGGCGGGATGGGCAGCCCGCAGTGGTAGCACTCGGCGTCCTCGACGACGGCGGGCGAAGCGATATCGCTGACAGTGTTCATTGACCAGGAACGAGACACCCGCACCGTTCCTCTTGAAAGACCCGGTCGGGAAAATGGGGAAGCGCACTTTTAGCACATTTCCTACCCCTGACCAATGCAGCGCAGCAAAGGTTTCAGGCGCGTTCAAACGGCCGGTGCTGCGCCGCCCCGGCCGCTGACCGGCAAACGCCTTACTTGGCCGCCATGCGGATGGCGCCATCCAGGCGAATCACCTCGCCATTGAGATAGCTGTTTTCGATGATGTGCCGTACCAAGGCGGCAAACTCAGCCGGCTTGCCCAGCCGCGCGGGGAAGGGAACCATCTTACCGAGCGACGCCTGCACCTCCTGCGGCATGCCCATCAGCATCGGGGTCTCCATGATCCCCGGAGCGATGGTCATCACCCGAATGCCATAGCGCGACAGCTCGCGCGCCACCGGCAGGGTCAGGCCGACAATGCCAGCCTTGGAGGCCGCATAGGCCGCTTGGCCGATCTGACCGTCGAAAGCCGCCACCGAGGCGGTGCTGACGATCACCCCGCGCTCACCCCCTTCATCGGCCTCGCCTTTGCTCATCGCCTCGGCAGCAAGGCGCATCATGTTGAAACTGCCCACCAGGTTGATTTGGATAGTGCGCGCAAAAGAATCCAAGCGATGCGCGCCCTCGCGCCCGACTACCTTCTCGGCCGGCGCCACGCCCGCACAATTGACCAGTCCATGCAAACCGCCAAAGCCACTGACCGCACGCTCGATCGCCGCCTTGGCGCTGACCTCGTCGGTCACGTCGGTTTTCACGAAGGCCGCTGCAGCGCCCAAAGCTGCCGCCACCTGCTCGCCGGCTTCTGCGTTGATATCGGCCAACACCACCTTGGCGCCGGCATCGACCAGCATCCGCGCGGTGGCCGCACCCAAACCGGAACCGCCGCCGGTGACCACGAACACTTTGTTGTCAATCCTCATTGCCTTTTCTCCTGCGTTCGGATGTGTGAATCGGAATCGGATACAGCGCGGACAGTAGTGTACGTTGACGTAAACGTCAAATCGAGTGCAGTCCCACACATCCAATGTTTTGTGTCTTGCTGCGGGCCAAAAGCAAAAAGGACAGCCTGTATGGGCTGTCCTTTTTGATGTCTGGTGCCGGCAATAGGAGTCGAACCTACGACCTTCGCATTACGAATGCGCTGCTCTACCAACTGAGCTATGCCGGCAAAGTCCGCGGACTATAGCGGAAAGCTGGGCAATCTTCAATCACCGCGGCAGGCGCGCACCCATGGCCCGATCGAGCATTGCAAGGCAAGCGCAAGTGCGATTGAGATGACCGCAACAGAACTCAAGTATTTTGCACCACGATGTTGGGGAATTTGTGGGTCATGTCTTTGGCTTTCTCGGCCACCCGCAGCGCCACTTTGCGGGCGATCTCACGGTAAATCGCGGCGATCCGCCCATCCGGGGCGGCCACCACGGTGGGGGTGCCGCCGTCGGCCTCTTGGCGTATTTGCAGATCCAGCGGCAGCGCGCCAAGGAAAGGGATGTTGTAATCCGCGCACAGCTTTTGCCCGCCGCCGGTGCCGAAAATGTGCTCCTCGTGGCCGCACTTGGAACAGATGTGGATGCTCATGTTCTCCACCACGCCGACCACCGGCACGCCGACCTTTTCGAACATCTTGATGCCCTTGCGCGCATCGAGCAGTGCAATATCCTGCGGCGTGGTCACGATCACTGCACCGGTCACCGGTACCTGCTGCGACAGGGTGAGCTGGATGTCACCAGTGCCTGGCGGCATGTCGATGACCAAATAATCCAGATCCTTCCAGTTGGTATCCTTGAGCAACTGATTGAGCGCCTGAGTGGCCATCGGCCCGCGCCACACCATTGGCGTATCCGGGTCTACCAGGAAGCCGATGGACATGGCCTGGATGCCATGCGCCTGCAACGGTTCCATATGTTTGCCGTCCAGCGACTGGGGACGCTCGTGACCGATGCCCAGCATCTGCGGCTGCGACGGACCATAGATGTCCGCATCCAAAATCCCAACCTGCGCGCCTTCGGCAGCCAGGGCCAGCGCCAGATTCACCGCGGTGGTGCTCTTACCCACGCCGCCCTTGCCGGAGGCCACGGCAATGATGTTCTTCACTCCGGGTAGCAGCTTCACGCCATGCTGAACCGCGTGCGCCACGATCTTGCTACAGACCTCCACCTCGACCGCGGTGACACCCGGCAACGCCGTCACCGCATCGGTGACCCGTTTGCGGATCAGATCGATCTGGCTGCGCGCCGGATAGCCAAGTTCCACATTGAAACGCACCTTGCCACCATCGACCGTCAGGTTGCGGATACAGCGGCTGCTGACGAAGTCCTTGCCGGTATTCGGATCGAGCACCGATTTCAGTGCCTCGTTGACATTCTCGACGCTCACGCTCATGGGTTCAGTCCTCTGATTCTGAGTAAGTCCGCCTCGGGCGGGTTGGCAGCGCAAAATGATACCGGAGCGCCAGCGCGCGCTCACCCTCGTAGGGGACGGGGTTTTATCGCTTCGGGGCGAAACGGGTAAGATCGCTGCCCATCCGTTACTCATCTCCCCCTCGATGCACAACGTTCGTTTGCTGATCCCCTTGTTTGCCAGCTTAGCCCTGCTTGCCGGCTGCGCCACGCCCAGCCGTCCCGTGGTCACAGCGGCCATAGGCGAAGCGCCGCGGGCCCAGCCGGCCATCGACTGGCCGGCGGTGCGCGCCACGCTTGCAGCGAACCTTGGCGCGCTGCCAGGCACCGCGGTTCAGGTGCGGGCCGATGGCAGTTTGCTGGTACGCATTCCGGCGGCCGAAGGCTTCGCGCCCAATCAGACCGAACCCCGTCCGATGCTGGCGTCCACGCTGCTCGGCCTGATTCCGGTGCTACAGGCCGAGCAGCTGACCGCGATACAGGTGATCGGACACACCGACAGCATGGGTAGCGAACTCCATAACCTCAGCCTATCGATTGCCCGCGCGGAAGCGGTCGTCGAGTTCCTCCGCCGTCAGGGGATTGCCCTGCTCAGACTATCGGCTGACGGCCGTGGCGAGAGCGAACCGATCGCCGATAACGACAGCCCCGCCGGCCGAGCGGCCAACCGAAGGATCGAACTCATCCTGCGCCCGCTTTACTAAACGCGACCGGCGGCAGCGGCTGTGCCAACGCCGAGGCGGCTGCCGTCACAAGAAGTGCTGCCGGCTAAGGGCGTCGTGCGGTGAGCGGCCTTTGTTAGAATCGGGCTTTTGGCCCGACCGATCGATCATGCACCGCAAAATTCTCGTAACCAACGCGCTACCCTACGCCAATGGCGATATCCACCTCGGCCACCTGGTGGGCTACATTCAGGCCGACATCTGGGTTCGCTTCCAACGGATGCGCGGCCACACGGTGCATTATGTTTGCGCGGACGACACCCACGGCACGCCGGTGATGTTGCGCGCCGAAAAAGAAGGTCTCACCCCTGAGCAGCTCATCGCCCGGGTGCATGGTGAGCACCTGCGCGATTTCACCGCCTTCGGCGTCGCCTTCGATCACTACCACTCCACCCACAGCCCGGAAAACCGCGCCTATGCCGAAGACATCTACGGCAAGCTGAAGGCGGCCGGACTGATCGATATCCGCGCCATCGAGCAGTTTTACGATCCGGTCAAGAACATGTTTTTGCCGGACCGTTTCATCAAGGGTGAGTGTCCCAAATGCGGCGCAGCCGACCAGTATGGCGACAACTGCGAGGTGTGCGGCGCGGCCTATGCCCCCACCGAACTCAAAAACCCCTATTCCGCGGTCTCGGGCGCCAAGCCGGAACTGCGCACTTCGGAGCATTACTTTTTCCGCCTGTCGGACGCGCGCGCGGTGGATTTTCTGCGCGAGTGGACGCGCGGCGTCAACGCTGCCGGACAGCGCCGCCTGCAGATGGAGGCGGCTAACAAGATGAAGGAATGGCTGGGCGAGGAAGGCGAGAACAAGCTCACCGACTGGGACATCTCGCGGGATGCGCCCTATTTTGGATTCGAAATCCCGGATGCGCCCGGCAAATACTTCTATGTCTGGCTGGATGCGCCGATCGGCTATCTAGCCAGTTTCCGCCATCTGGCCGACAAGCGGGGCGATATCGCGGTGGAAGACTACATCGACGCCGCTCGTGCCGAAGCGGCCGGGACCGAGATGGTGCATTTCATCGGCAAAGACATCCTTTATTTCCACGCCCTGTTCTGGCCGGCGATGCTCAAATTTGCCGGCTACCGCACGCCCAGCCAGTTGTGCGTCAACGGTTTTCTAACCGTCGATGGCGCCAAGATGAGCAAAAGCCGCGGCACCTTCATCACCGCGCGCTCTTACTTGGAACAAAAGCTCAATCCCGAGTGGCTGCGCTACTACTTTGCCGCCAAGTCCAACGGCAGCATGGAGGACCTCGACCTCAACCTCGACGATCTGATCGCCAAGGTCAATGCCGACCTGATTGGCAAATATGTCAACATCGCCAGCCGCTGCGCCGGATTCATCACCAAGCGCTTCGACGGCAAGCTGGGCGCCAGCGACCCGCGCGCCACCGGCGAGTTCGAAACCGCCTTCGAGGCGGCGATCATCGCCCGCGCTTACGAAGAACGCGACTACGGCCGGGCGCTGCGCGAAATCATGCGGCTGGCCGACCTGGCCAATCAGTACGTGAATGACCACAAGCCGTGGGAGCTGGCCAAAGAGGCGAGCCAGCAGACAGCGCTGCACACGGTGTGCAGCACTGCGCTGACCCTGTTCCGCGACCTCACCCTGTATCTCAAGCCGGTATTGCCTGCGCTGGCTGCGCAGGTCGAAGCCTTTTTGAATATCGAACCGCTGACCTGGAATGCCGGCTGGCATCCGCTGCCGGCCGGACACGCGATCAAACCTTATCAACACCTGATGACTCGGGTGGAACGCAAGCAGATCGATGCGCTGCTGGAAGCCAACCGCGAATCGCTCGCCCCGGCCGCAGCCAAGCCGGCGGATGCTGCCAAAACCGCCAGCTCGCCACAGCGCCATGCGGAAAAGCAGCAGCACGCCGCACAGACCACCGAAACCGCAACGGCGCACATCTCCATCGACGACTTCACCAAGGTCGACCTGCGCATTGCCAGAATCGTCGACGCCCAGCATGTCGACGGCGCCGACAAGCTGATCCGCCTGTCGCTTGACATCGGCGAAACCGACGAGGCCGGCAACCCAAAGCTCCGTCAGGTGTTTGCCGGCATCAAGTCGGCCTACGACCCGGCTGCGCTGGTCGACCGCCTCACTGTGATGGTCGCCAACCTCGCGCCGCGCAAAATGAAGTTCGGCATCAGCGAAGGCATGGTGTTGGCCGCCTCCGACCCGGACGGCAAGAGCGGCGGCCTCTACATCCTGTCACCAGACGTGGGCGCCGCGCCCGGCATGCGGGTCAAATGAGCCGCCGATGCCTCTGACCCTTTCCAAGCGCTGGATCGTGCATCAACGCAACGGCTTCGGACGACTCGTCGGTCCGACCGTCGCGCGCATGCTCAGCCCACGCTTGGAAACGTTCAGGAGGCATCATGATTGCATTTCGCCCCAAACTGCTTGACACCCTGCCCGGCTACGACCGCGCAGGCTTTGTTGCCGATCTCTCGGCCGGCATCACTGTCGGCGTACTTGCCTTGCCGCTGGCCATGGCCTTTGCCATCGCCTCGGGCATGAGCCCGACCGCCGGCATCTGGACAGCCATCGTCGCCGGTTTTCTGATTTCGCTGCTAGGAGGGTCGCGGGTGCAGATCGGCGGCCCCACCGGCGCCTTCATCCCGATTCTTTATGCCATCGTGGTCGACTACGGGGTGGCCAACCTGCTGGTCGCCACCATGATGTCCGGTGCCATGTTGCTGGCCATGGGCGCCTTCCGACTCGGCAACATGATCCGCTTCATCCCTTTGTCTGTGGTCATTGGCTTTACCAACGGCATTGCAGTGGTGATCTTCATCTCGCAGATCAAAGACTTTCTCGGCCTTCAAATCGAGCGCCTGCCGGGCGAATTTTTTGCCCGCATCGAGGCGCTGGCCAGCCATCTGCACACCATCCACATCCCCACTGTGTTGCTCGCCTGTGCTTCGCTCGCGGTGCTGTTGGGCTGGAACCGTCTGGCTGCCACCCGCTATCCGTGGATGCGCCGGGTGCCCGGCCCACTGGCGGTGTTGATCATCGCCACTGCGGTCAATGCGGCCCTGGCCCTGCCGGTCGAGACCATCGGCAGCCGCTTTGGCGGCATCCCGCAAAGTCTGCCGGACTTCGGCCTGCCCGAGCTCTCACTGGGCACGCTGGGCAAGCTGATCTCGCCAGCGATCACCATTGCACTATTGGGGGCCATTGAATCGCTGCTCTCGGCACGCGTGGCCGACAGCCAGATCGACGACCGCCATGACCCCAATCAGGAGCTGATGGCGCAAGGTGTGGCCAACATCGTCGCACCGCTCTTTGGCGGTTTTGCCGCCACCGGCGCCATCGCCCGCACCGCCACCAACATCCGCACCGGCGGGCGTACCCCGGTAGCGGGCATGATCCACGCCGGGGTGCTGCTTGCCATCGTGCTCGCGCTGGCGCCCTTGGCCAGCCACATTCCGCTGGCCACCTTGGCGGCGATCGTCGTCGTGGTGTCGGTCAATATGGGCGAGTGGCACGCCTTCGCCCCCCGGGAACTATCCCGTTACTCGATACAGTATCGCACCATCCTGCTTGGCACTTTCCTGATTACCGTGGTGTTCGATCTCACCCTGGCGGTGGAAATCGGCATGGTGCTGGCCAGCTTGTTTTTTATCTACCGTATGTCGGACCTCACGCGCATCGAACGTATTGCCTTGGAGGAGCACTACGGAGTAGAAGCGTTGTCGCGTGAGGACGGCAGCCCGCGCATCCTCGCTTACCGGATCTCCGGCAGCCTGTTCTTCGGCGCGGCCAACAAGCTGGAAAACCTGCTGTTGATGCAGCAAGGCCATCCGGACGCGGTCATTCTAGACATGGGCAAGGTGATCAACATCGACACCACGGGTCTGGACATTCTGCGCACCCTGCATCGCAATCTGAATAAACGCGGCGCAGCGCTGATACTGTGCGACCTCAACCCGCAGCCCGCTTCGCTGATCTCGCGTTCCGGCTTTCGCGACACCTTGGGCGAACGGTACATTGCTGGCAATCTCACCGAAGCACTACTGCGCGCCCAGCAATGCCATGGTCACGATCCGGAGATTTCCTATGCCTGAGCACGCATCCGCCAGCTCTATAGCCCGCAGCCTGCGCATCCTGGGCCGGGTCCAGGGCGTTTTCTACCGCGCCAGCGCCAAGGCACAGGCCGACCGCCTGGGCTTGCGGGGTTGGGTGCGCAACAAGCGCGACGGCAGCGTCGAAGCGCTGGTGGCGGGGCCCGCAGAAGCCATCGATCGCTTCATCGATTGGGCCTACCAGGGCCCTGCCCAGGCCCGGGTCGAGCGCATCGAAATCGGCGCCGCGGACGCTCCACAGGCGGCCGGTTTCCGCATTCTGCCCGACGCCTGAACCCGCTGCGGCCGATCAGCCGTAGAGCATCTCCACTGCCTCGGGCGATAGCCATTCGCGCAGACTCTCCAGCAGCGCGTCTTCAGGACGCACCCGCCAGGCTTCGCCCAAAGGCAGATCGGCCTCGGCCACCGCGTTGCGGTAACGCACCCGCACCGGGCAGCCGCCGTCGCAAAAGGGTGACAGCAGCGCCTGCAGGCGCTCGGCCGTAGCCAGCGCGCCGCTGGCAGCAGGCAATTCAGCGCCGATGCAAAGCTGCAATGCGCGGGCATGGCGCGCGCGCGCTTCACCCAGGGTGTACAGTCGGTCGGCAACGATACGCAGACCGTCCTCGCCGTTGAAGTCGTCCTTACTGACCTTGCCTTCGACCACCAACACCTCATCGGTGACGATTTTGCCGCGCTGCGCTTCCAGCACATCTGCATATACCGTGACCTCGCGTGGGCAGGAGCCGTCGTCGAGTAGCACAAAGGCCATCTTTCCTTTGTTGCCCATCTTGGTGCGCACTTCCATGACCACGCCGGCCAAGGTGACCGGATCGCGCGAAGGCTCGAGCTGGGCGAGCGAGCGGCGCACAAAGCGGCGTACTTCGTCCTTGAAGGCGTTGAACGGATGACCGGAGAGGAAAAAACCGATCGCGGTTTTTTCCTCTTTGAGGCGGTCACGCTCAGACCAGGGACGCACCGCGGCAAATTGCGGCGCGGCGCCGGCCGCCTCCGGGATCATGTCGAACAAGCCGCCCTGCATGGCGTTGGCCGCCGCCTGCTCGGCTGCCTCGATCGCCAAACCGACAGTGGCAACCAAGCGGGCGCGGTCGATACCCTGGTGGCCGGCAAGCGTGTCCATCGCCCCGGCGCGGATCAGCGCCTCGATCACCCGGCGATTGACCATGCGGCGGTCGACCCGCTCGCAAAAATCGAACAGATCGCGGAAAGCGCCACCGCGTTCGCGGGCGCTCAAAATGGCGCGCACCGCGGGTTCCCCACAACCTTTGACCGCGCCCAGGCCATAGCGAATCGTCTTGCGGTCGACCGGTACGAAGCGATAGTCGGATTGGTTCACATCCGGCGGCAGCACCGCAATGCCGTTTGCCAGGGCGTCCTCGTAAAACACCTTGACGGTGTCGGTGTTATCCAGATCCGACGACATGGTCGCAGCCATGAAGGCCGCGCAATGATGCGCCTTGAGCCAGGCAGTGTGGTAGGTCACCACCGCATAGGCCGCGGTGTGCGACTTGTTGAAGCCGTACTCCGCAAACTTGGTCATCAGATCGAACAACTGCTCGGCAAGCGCCGGGTCATAGCCCTTGCGCTTGGCGCCCTCGGCAATGGTGGCGCGGTGCTTGGCCATCTCCTCGGGCTTTTTCTTGCCCATCGCGCGGCGCAGCATGTCCGCGCCGCCCAGGGTGTAGCCGCCTATGATCTGGCTGATCTGCATCACCTGTTCCTGATACACGATCACGCCATAAGTCGGCTCCAGGCAGGCTTTCAGATCCGGATGGAAATAGTCGATTTCCTGCAGCCCCTTTTTGCGCAGGATGAAGTCATCCACCATGCCCGAGCCCAGCGGCCCCGGACGGTACAGCGCCAGCACCGCGATGATGTCCTCGAAACGGTCGGGTGCAAGCTTTTTCAGAAGCTTTTTCATGCCGTCCGATTCGACCTGGAAGATCGCCGTGGTGTTGGCGTCTTTGAGGATCTGGTAGGCGGCCGGATCCTCGAAGCCCAGGCTCATCAGGTCGGGCCGGCTGCCCTCGAGCCGTTCGACATACTCCAGCGCCAGCTCGATGATGGTGAGGTTGCGCAAACCCAGAAAGTCGAACTTGACCAGGCCGACCGCTTCCACATCGTCTTTGTCGAACTGCGACACCGGCATGGCGTCGTCGCCGTCGGCAATATATAGCGGGCAGAAGTCGGTGAGTTTGCCCGGCGCAATCAGCACCCCGCCGGCATGCATGCCCACGCCACGGGTCAGACCTTCGAGCGGTTGGGCCAGCTCCCACAGAGTCTGCACTGCCTCGCCGTCGTTGCCGTCACGCATCATCTCGGCAATCTGCGGCTCCATTTCCAGGGCCTTGGCCAACGACACCGGCTTGGCGCCTTCGACCGGAATCAGCTTGGAGAGCCGGTCGCACAGGCCGTAGGGCAGGTCCAGCACCCGGCCCACATCGCGCACCACCGCCTTGGAGGCCATGGTGCCAAAAGTGGCGATCTGGCTGACCGCGTCCTTGCCATAGCGCTCACGCACATATTCGATCACGCGGTAGCGGTTGTCCTGGCAGAAATCGATGTCGAAGTCGGGCATCGACACCCGCTCCGGGTTCAGGAAGCGCTCGAACAGCAGCGCATAGGCCAGCGGATCGAGATCGGTGATTTTCAGCGCATAGGCCACCAGCGAGCCGGCCCCCGAACCCCGACCCGGCCCCACCGGCACGCCGTTGTTCTTGGCCCACTGGATGAAGTCGGCCACGATCAGAAAATAGCCCGGAAAACCCATCTGGATGATGGTGTCGGTCTCGAACTTGAGCCGCTCCTCATAGCGCGGACGCTGCTTCTCGCGCTCCTCGGGGTCCGGGTAGAGCTGGCGCAGCCGTTCTTCCAGGCCGCGCTTGGCCTCCAGCACCAGAAAATCATCCAGACTCATACCGTCCGGCGTCGGGAAGCGCGGCAGGAAGTTCTTGCCCAGTTGCAAAGTCAGCGAACAACGCCGGGCAATCTCGACCGCATTCTCCAGCGCCTCGGGCAGATCGGCGAACAGCTCGCACATCTCGTCCTGGCTTTTGAAGTACTGCTGTTCGGTGAATAGCCGCGGCCGGCGCTTGTCGGCCAACACATAGCCTTCGGCAATACACACCCGCGCCTCATGCGCGCGGAAATCCTCCGGTTTGAGAAACTGCACCGGATGGGTGGCCACCACCGGCAAGCCATGCCGGGCGGCAAGCTGCACCGCCTGACGGATGTAGTGTTCGGTGCCCGGATGACCTGCGCGCTGCAATTCGATGTAGAAGGCGCCCGGAAACAAACCCGCCCACTGCGCGGCCAGCGCGTCCGCCTGACCGACATTGCCATGGGCAAGAGCCACGCCGATGTCACCCTGCAGAGCGCCGGACAGGCAGATCAGCCCACTGGCCGCGCCGCCTTCAAACCACTCCCGCCGCATCTCGGCACGGCCACGGTATTTGTTCTCCAAATAGGCGCGGGTGAGCAACTCACAGAGCTGGCCATAGCCCTCGCGGTGCCGACAGAGCAACAGCACCCGCGTCGGCTTGTCGCGCTCGGCCTCGTTGGTGATCCACGCATCTACTCCGATGATCGGCTTGATACCGTGAGCGCGCGCGCCTTTGTAGAACTTGACCATGCCAAAAAGATTGGCGAGATCCGAAATACCCAGCGCCGGCATGCCGTCCTCGGCGGCCGCTTTGAGCGCCTGATCGATTTGCACGATACCGTCCACCACCGAATATTCGGTGTGCATGCGCAAGTGGACAAAGCGCGGTTGGGATGGGGTTGAAAGCTCCACGGTCATGACCAAAGTGTTTCACCCGGGCGCTGGCGCGCCGCCCGGGCAGCATGCGCGGCGATCGAGCACGCCGACGCAGTCGGTTGGATGAGTGCGACTCAGGGCAGCAGAACGGTCGAGCCGGTGGTGCGACGGCCTTCCAGGTCGCGATGCGCTTGGGCGGCATCAGCCAATGGATAACGCTGATTGACCTCGATCTTGACCTTGCCGGAGATCACCATGTCAAACAATTCGCCGGCCATCGCCAACAAGTCTTGACGTTGCGCGGTGTAGGTAAACAACGTTGGACGGGTCAAAAACAGCGATCCCATCTTGGCCAGCAAGCCGATATCGAACGGCGGCACCGGGCCGGAGGCGGCACCGAACAGCACCATGGTGCCCAGCGGGCGCAAGCAGGCGAGCGAATCCATGAAAGTGTCCGCACCGATCGAGTCATACACCACCGGCACCCCCGCGCCGCCGGTAATCTCGCGCACCCGTTCGGCAAATTTTTCGCGGGTATAAACGATCGGGTAGTCGCAGCCATGGGCACGCGCCAGCGCGGCCTTTTCATCCGACCCCACGGTACCGATCACCGTGGCGCCCAAGGCTTTGGCCCATTGGCAGACGATCAGCCCCACCCCGCCGGCCGCAGCGTGGATCAAAATCGTGTCGCCGGCTTGCACCCGGTAGGTACGGCGCAACAGATACTGAGCGGTGAGCCCCTGCAGCATCATCGCCGCGCCCTGCTCGAAAGTGACGGCTTCGGGCAACTGCACCAGCCGGTCGGCAGGCAGGTTGCGCAATTGCGCGTAGGCACCCAGCGGCCCACCGGCATAGGCGACACGATCGCCCGGCCGCAGATCGCCGACGCCTTCTCCCACCGCCTCGACCACCCCTGCACCCTCCAGGCCGATGCCGGAAGGCAAAGGCACCGGGTACAAGCCGCTGCGGTGGTAGGTATCGATGTAGTTCAGGCCCACCGCATGGTGGCGCACCTGCGCCTCACCGGGCGCCGGTGCGGGCACCTCGACCGACTCCCAGCGCAGCACCTCGGGACCACCGGTTTGATAAAAGCGAATGGCTTGGGGCATGGTCTGTCTCCGTCGTTAGGTTGGGGCCGGATCGCGCCGTTGAGCGCGACGGTAAAAAAATCCGACGCCGCCCGCAGATACCCGCAGGCGGCGTCAGTCTCTCAGCCCTGAGCGTGTTGCAGACGCTGCTCGGCGGCATCGACCACCGACACGGCGGTGATGTTGACCAGCCGGCGCACCGTGGCCGAAGGCGTCAAAATATGTACCGGCAGTGCGGCGCCAAGCAGCATCGGGCCCACCGACACCCCGTCGCCGTTGGCGATCTTCATCAAATTGAAGGAGATATTGGCGGCATCCAGATTGGGCATCACCAGCAGATTGGCCTCGCCCTGCAAGGTGGAATCCGGATTGACCTTGGCGCGGATCTGCGCGTTCAGCGCGGCATCGCCGTGCATTTCACCGTCGCAGATCAGCTCCGGATTGGAAGCGCGCAAAATGTCGCTGGCCGCCCGCATCTTGCGGGCGGAAGCCGATGTAGAGCTGCCAAAATTGGAGTGCGACAGCAGCGCCACCCGCGGCTCCACGCCAAACCGCCGCAACTCGTCGGCCGCCATGCGGGCAATTTCGGCGATTTCCTCGGCACTCGGGTTCTCATTCACATAGGTGTCGGTCACCGCCAGCATACGCTTGGGCAACAGCAGGATGTTCATGGCCGCAAACTGCTTGCAGCCCGGCTTGAGACCGATCACGTCCTGTACCTGCTTGAGGTGGTAGTCGTAGGTGCCAAAAGTGCCGCATACCAGCGCATCCGCATCGCCGGTACGTAGCAGCATGCAACCGATCAGCGTGGTGTCGCGGCGCATCTTGGCCTTGGCAATGTCTGGGGTCACGCCGTCGCGGCTCATCAGGCGGAAGTATTCGTTCCACAGGTCGCGATAGCGCGGGTCGGATTCCGGATTGACCACTTCGAAATCCCGTCCCGGCACCAGGTTCAGACCGATCTTCTTGATGCGCATCTCGATCACGCCCGGTCGGCCGATCAAAATGGGGCGCGCCAACTCCTCATCGATCACCACGCGCACCGCATGCAGTACGCGCGGATCCTCGCCTTCGGCGTACACCACACGCTTTTGCTCCATCGTCACACGCTTGGCGGCCGAAAACACCGGCTTCATGATCACGCCGGACTGATAAACGAAATCGGTCAAGCTGGCGGCATAAGCGACAAGGTCATCCAGCGGCTGGGTGGCCACGCCGGAATCCATTGCCGCTTTGGCCACCGCCGGGGCGATCTTGACGATCAGGCGCGGATCGAAAGGCTTGGGAATGATGTAGTCGGGACCAAACGACAAATCCGCACCGCCATAGGCCGAGGCAACGATGTCGTTTTGCTCGGCCTGGGCCAGTTCAGCAATGGCTTTGACGCATGCCAGCTTCATCTCCTCGTTGATGGTGCTGGCGCCCACGTCGAGCGCGCCGCGGAAGATGAAGGGGAAGCACAGCACGTTGTTCACCTGGTTCGGATAGTCCGAACGGCCGGTGGCGATGATGCAGTCCGGGCGCACCCGCTTGGCCTCTTCCGGCAGAATTTCCGGAGTGGGATTGGCCAGCGCAAAGATCAACGGCTTGTCGGCCATTTTCTGCACCATCTCGGGCTTGAGCACGCCCGCGGTCGACAGCCCCAGGAATACATCCGCGCCTTCGATCGCATCGGCCAGGGTGCGCGCTTCGGTGATCTGTGCATAGCGCGCCTTGTTGGCCTCCATGTTCGCCTCGCGCCCTTGATAGATGACGCCTTTGGAGTCGCACACAAAAACGTTTTCGCGCTTCAAGCCCAGACTCACCATCAGGTCCAGGCAGGCAATGGCCGCTGCACCGGCACCGGAACACACCAGCTTCACTTGGCCGATGTCCTTGCCAACCAACTTCAAGCCGTTGATCAGCCCGGCCGAGGAAATGATCGCCGTGCCATGCTGGTCGTCGTGGAACACCGGAATCTTCATGCGCTCGCGCAGCTTCTGCTCGATGTAGAAGCACTCGGGCGCTTTGATATCTTCCAGATTCACCCCGCCCAAGGTAGGCTCCAGCGCGGCGATGATGTCGATCAGCTTATCGGGGTCGTTTTCCGCCAGCTCGATGTCGAACACGTCGATGTTGGCAAACTTCTTGAACAGGCAGCCCTTACCCTCCATCACCGGTTTGGCGGCCAGCGGCCCGATGTTGCCCAGCCCCAGCACCGCGGTGCCGTTGGTGACCACCGCCACCAGGTTGCCACGGCTGGTGAGCTCGCGCGCCTGGCCCGGATCGGCAACGATGGCGTCGCAGGCTGCGGCGACGCCGGGCGAATAAGCCAGCGCCAGATCGCGCTGATTGGTTAGACCCTTGGTCGGAACGACTGAAATCTTGCCCCGCGTCGGTGAACGGTGATAGTCCAGCGCCGCGGCGATGAAATCCTGATCCATGGTGCTCCCTCTCGGAATGGCGGAGATGATGTGCGTCAGGCGCAATGATGGACACGGGACAGCCCTGTGCCGATTGCGGGCATCCGCAGCGTGTTGGCATCGTGTGCGCCCCATCAGGGCTGTTGCCGCGGACCGGGCCTTCTACGGCCCGCATGACGCCGGCTTCGGGGAGTGGGCCGGAACGTGCATGACTGACGAGGCGTGAGTTTAGCTCAGCGCCGTCAGCTTTGGCAGAGCCCCAAAAAACCGGAGATGGCCACTGAAAGCGTGATTTTTTCACGAAAGATTCCGATGGACGCGTAATAAGGCCGCGATCATCGACCTCCTCACCGCGGCAAAAGCTTTGCGCTCGCAGATCGGCTGGCATAATTTCCGCCTTTCACGGCGGCCCTCGTGCGCCGTCGACCGTTGATCGAAGTTTCATCAGGGAGAGTGTGCGCGGTGGCGTGGAAATCGGACAGCGACGGCGCGCACGACGACGACCCGCGCGGACGCGCCTCCTGGGGGCTGTACCGCGGCAACCCAAAGGTGATCCGAATCCGCGAAGTCTGGCGCTGAACCCGATGCCCGTGCCGGCTGAAACGGGCACAACAACCCCCGCACAAACCGGGTGCCATGTGGGCATAATCACCACAGCCATACCGGAGGAAAAACAATGCGACGCGTGGTATTCAATCAGAAAGGCGGCGTGGGCAAGTCCACCATCACCTGCAACCTGGCGGCCATCGGCGCGCACCAGGGGCTGCGCACCCTGGTGGTCGACCTCGACCCGCAGGGCAACTCGACCCAGTATCTGCTGGGCTGCGATGGCACCGAGCTCGATACCACGCTGGCGGATTTCTTCGACCAGACGCTGAACTTCAAGCTCAACCCCAAAGCAACCACTGAGTTCATCGTCGACTCACCGTTCGAAAACCTACAGGTCATGCCCTCGCATCCGCAGTTGGAAGAACTGCAAGGCAAGCTGGAGTCGCGTTACAAAATCTACAAGCTGCGCGACGCACTCGACGAACTGGTCGAAGACTACGACTGTGTGTGGATCGACACTCCACCGGCGCTCAACTTCTATACCCGCTCGGCGCTGATTGCCGCCCATACCTGCCTGATCCCCTTCGACTGCGACGATTTTTCCCGCCGCGCGCTGTATGCGCTGCTGGAGAACGTGGAGGAAATCAAGGCCGACCACAACCGCGCGCTGAAGGTGGAAGGCATCGTGGTCAATCAGTTTCAGCCGCGCGCCAGCCTGCCGCGCAAGGTGGTCGATGAACTGGTGGCAGAAGGGCTGCCGGTACTGCAACCGTATTTGTCGGCTTCGGTCAAGATCAAGGAATCGCACGAGCAGGCCCGCCCGATGATCCACCTCGATCCGCGCCACAAGCTGTCGCAGGAGTTTGTCGATCTGCATGACAGCCTGGCGCGCCAATACGGCGCCTGAACCGTTGCAGTAGCGCTCAGGAGCAGGCTTCCAGCTTGGCCATGCCGAGCAGCAGCCACTTGATGCCGGCATCGCCAAAATTGATCTGCACTTGGGCATCGTTGCCGCGGCCTTGGGCCGCAATGATCACGCCTTTGCCAAAACGTGCATGGCGAACCAATTGGCCTACATAAAAGCCTTGCGGTAAATCGTCCTCTTGGCGTCGCGGCACCGGGGCCGGCCGTGCAGCAAAAGCCCCCGGCGGCGCAACGTAGCCACCGAAACCGCCTGCCGTATGGTGCCGCGCACGCGCCGGGACAATCCAGCGGGTCAGCGGCTCGGGGATTTCATCCAGAAAGCGCGAGCGCAGGTTGTAGCGCGTCTGTCCGTGCAACATGCGACTTTGCGCATAAGAAAGATACAAGCGCTGGCGGGCGCGGGTCACCGCCACATACATCAACCGACGCTCCTCCTCCAGCCCGCCGGCATCGAGCATGGCATTTTCATGCGGGAAGAGCCCTTCCTCCAGCCCGGAGAGAAACACCGCCTCAAACTCCAGCCCTTTGGCCGCATGCACGGTCATCAACTGCACCGCGTCTGCGCCCGCATCGGCCTGGTGTTCGCCGGCTTCCAGCGAAGCATGGGCAAGAAAATCGGCCAAGAGCGCATGGTCGGCCACCTGCGCCGCGGCGTCGACCTGGAATTCGGCAACGAAGCTGGCGGCCGCGGCGATCAGCTCGTCCAAGTTCTCCAGGCGCTCACCGCCTTCCTTGTCGGCCTTGTAGTGCGCGCGCAACCCAGAGACCTCCAGCACGTGATCGACCAGCTCAGGCAGCGGCAAATGCGCGGTGTCACGGCGTAAATCTTCGATCAAGCGCACGAACTGGCCGAGCACATTGGCCGGCTTGCCGGACAAATGCGGCACCGTGGCGTACAGGCTGGTATTCCAGGTGCGCGCAGCCGCCTGCAGCGCCTCCAGCGAACGCGCGCCGATGCCGCGGGTAGGGAAATTCACTACCCGCGCAAATGCAGTGTCGTCATCGGCATTGGCGATCAGGCGCAGATAAGCCAACGCATGTTTGATTTCCTGACGCTCGAAAAAGCGCAAGCCGCCATACACCCGGTAGGGTATGCCAGCGGAAAAAAGCGCATGCTCCAGCACCCGCGACTGGGCGTTGGCGCGGTACAACAGGGCGATGTCTGAGCGCGACGCGCCTTCACGCACCAGTTGCTGCACCTCCTCGACGATCCAGCGCGCTTCGTCGCCGTCGTCAGTGGCTTCAAAGACCCGGATCGGCTCCCCCTCGCCCCGGTCGGTCCACAGGTTCTTGCCCAGCCGCCCGCTGTTGTGACGGATGATGGCATTGGCCGCCTCCAGGATGTTGCCGTGCGAGCGGTAGTTTTGCTCCAGACGGATCAGGTTGGAAACCCGAAACTCGCGCTCGAAGTCGCGCATGTTACCCACTTGCGCACCGCGAAATGCGTAGATCGACTGATCGTCGTCGCCCACGCAAAAAAGGCACGCGCCCGGCGTGTCGCTGGCCGCATCGCTGGCGGCCAGTAGCTTCAGCCAGCGGTACTGCAAACGGTTGGTATCCTGAAATTCATCGACCAGGATGTGGCGGAAGCGGCGCTGGTAGTGGCGGCGCACCGGCTCGTTGCGTTCCAGCAACTCGTAGCTGCGCAATAGCAACTCCGCAAAATCCACAACTGACTCCCGCTGGCACTGTGTCTCATACTCACGGTAGAGCGCCACCCGGTACCGGGTGTAGTCGTCCCAAGCCTCGACCGCGTCGGGCCGCAGGCCGGCTTCTTTCTGGGCGTTGATGAAGTGCTGCAGCTCACGCGGCGGGAACTTCTCGTCGTCGACATTGAGCGTCTTCAGCAGGCGCTTGATGGCGGCAAGCTGGTCGGCCGCATCCAGGATCTGGAACAACTGCGGCAGGCCGGCGTCGCGGTGATGGGCGCGCAACAGGCGGTTGCACAAGCCGTGGAAGGTGCCGATCCACATGCCGCGGGGGCTGAGCGGCAGCATTGCGGACAGGCGGGCGAGCATTTCCTTGGCGGCCTTGTTGGTAAAGGTCACCGCAAGGATGTTGGCCGGCTCACACTGTCCGCTGCCAATCAGCCACGCGATGCGGGTGGTCAGCACCCGGGTCTTGCCCGAGCCGGCGCCGGCAAGAATCAGCGCATGCTGCGGCGGCAGAGTTACGGCTTGGCGTTGTGCGGTGTTGAGCGTAGCGAGCAGGTCGGGCATTGGGGGCTTCCTCGTAAGCCGCCATTCTAACCGCCAGCAGCGCGGCAGAGAGCCGGCAAACCGCCCGCAGGACGACTATTGCGCTGCAACAAAAAGTCACTTGCAACAACCTTTAGGCTGAGCTATTTTTGGATTGTGCACACGCAGCATTTTATGGCTTTGGAAGTAGTTGAAATCAGCCCGAGCGACCATAACTAGACCCATGCCGACTCCGCGGTGCGGCACACACTACAGCAGTTTGCGCCAGCCTTTGCCCACAAGGCCCGGCTGGCGTTCAAGGCCGCAATCCGGCCCAAGGAGAAACCCGACATGAAGACACCTAAATTACTCCCCTGGTACGCCCGCAAAGCCGGCGTCTCCCTACCCCGTGCCGAAGCGCTGTGGCGCAAGGCCGTGCGCGAAGCCACCGCCGAAACCGGCTGGGTGGGCACCCCCGAATACTGGGGGGCGGCCATGGCGCACTTTCAGCAATTGCTCGCCGACGAACAAGCAACCTTGTGCGCTCCGCGCGTCACCCCCCTGGTGCGTAGCCAGAACCGCATGTGGCGTCTGCCGTTGATCGCCATGGAAGATCTTTGCACCGCGATGGCAGCCAACTGGCGGCGCAATCTGAAATTTTTGCGTAAGGCGGCCTGACCGCTACAGGCAGCCAACCAATTACGGCACTTCACGTCTCCCTCCTCTCCTTTCAACAGGAGTTCGGCATCCGGCACACACCGGATGCCGTTTTTTTTGCTTTGACCGTCGCCACGGCCCGCGGCTGCGTGGCGCACCGTCTTCGCGTTATACTTACCCGTTATTTTTTGCTCCTCTCGCTTAGAGCCTTTCATGCAGGACAAATATCAGCCTGCGGCAGTCGAAGCCGCCGCCCAGCAGCACTGGGAAAGCACCCAAGCGTTCAAGGTCAGCGAAGACCCCAGCCGCCCCAAGTACTACTGCCTGTCGATGTTCCCCTACCCTTCAGGCAAGCTGCACATGGGCCATGTGCGCAACTACACCATCGGCGACGTGCTGGCCCGCTATTACCGCATGAAAGGCTACAACGTGCTGCAGCCCATGGGCTGGGACGCGTTCGGCATGCCGGCGGAAAATGCCGCGATCCAGAACAACGTCCCCCCGGCGCAATGGACCTACGCCAACATCGAATACATGAAAGGCCAGCTCAAGCGTCTGGGCTTTGCCATCGACTGGTCGCGTGAGCTGGCCACTTGCAAACCGGAGTACTACCGCTGGGAGCAATGGCTGTTTACCCGCCTGTATAAGAAGGGATTGATTTACAAGAAACTCGGCACCGTCAATTGGGACCCGGTCGACCAAACCGTGCTGGCCAACGAGCAGGTCATCGACGGGCGCGGATGGCGCTCCGGCGCGCTGGTGGAAAAGCGCGAAATCCCCATGTACTACATGAAGATCACCGCCTACGCCGACGAATTGCTGTCGGCGCTGGACGAGCTGTCCGGCTGGCCAGAGCAGGTCAAGCTGATGCAGAAGAACTGGATCGGCCGCTCCGAGGGCGTGGAAGTCCATTTCCCCTATGATCTGACAACGATTGGCCGAGCCGGGGTGCTCAAGGTATTCACCACCCGTGCCGACACGCTGATGGGCGCCACCTATGTGGCCGTAGCGGCCGAACATCCGCTGGCCGCTCAAGCCGCGGCAAACGACCCCGCACTGGCCGCCTTCATCGAGGAATGCAAGCATGGCGGCGTGGCCGAAGCCGATCTGGCCACGATGGAAAAAAAAGGCATGCCCACCGGCTTGCGCGTGGTGCATCCGCTCACCGGCGAATATCTGCCCGTGTGGGTGGCCAACTATGTGCTGATGGGCTACGGCGAAGGCGCGGTGATGGCGGTGCCGGCACATGACGAGCGCGACTTTGCCTTTGCCACCCGCTACAAGCTGCCCATCAAAATGGTGGTGCGCTCCACCCGCAACGCTTACGATGAAATCGCGGCACCGTGGCAGGACGCCTACGCGGAACACGGACGCCTGATCAACTCGGGCAAGTACAACGGCCTGCATTTTCAGGATGCGGTCGATGCGATTGCTGCCGACCTCGAGGCCAGAAACCTGGGCAAAAAGCGGGTGCAATATCGGCTGCGCGACTGGGGTATCTCCCGCCAGCGTTACTGGGGCTGTCCGATCCCGATGATTCACTGCGAATCCTGCGGCGATGTCCCGGTGCCCGACGAACAGTTGCCGGTGGTGCTGCCTGAGAATGTGGAAATCACCGGCCGCGGCTCGCCGCTGGCAAAAATGCCGGAATTTTACGAATGCACCTGCCCGACATGCGGCAAACCGGCACGGCGCGAAACCGACACCATGGACACTTTCGTCGAGTCGTCCTGGTATTTCCTGCGCTATGCCTGCGCCGACAACCCCAGCGCAATGGTCGATGACCGGGTCAACTACTGGGCACCGGTCGACCAGTACATCGGCGGCATCGAACATGCCATCTTGCACCTACTGTATTCGCGCTTTTTTACCCGCGCCATGCGCGACGAAGGCTTGGTGAGTCTTTCCGAACCCTTCACCAACTTGCTCACCCAGGGCATGGTGGTGGCCGAAACCTATTACCGCGAGCAAGACGGCGGCAAAAAGCAATGGATCAACCCGGCCGATGTACGGGTCGAGCGGGACGACAAGGGCCGCATCGTGGCCGCCAAACTGGCCGCCGATGGCCAGCCGGTGATCATCGGCGGCACTGAAAAGATGTCCAAGTCGAAAAACAACGGCGTGGACCCGCAAACTCTGGTGGACCAATACGGCGCCGACACCGCACGCCTATTTATCATTTTTGCCTCGCCGCCCGACCAGCAGCTCGAATGGTCCGATTCCGGCGTCGAGGGCGCGGCACGCTTCCTGCGCCGGGTATGGAGCTTTAGCCATACCTTCGCCACCGAAATCCGCGCTGCGCTACCGGCTGTCCGCACGCTGCCTGCCGGCAAGCTGCCGGCCGAGCTGGCCCAGATACGCTGCGAGATTCACAGCCACCTCAAACAAGCCAATTACGACTTCGGCAAACACCAGTTCAACACCGTGGTTTCGGCGGCGATGAAAATCCTCAACGCGCTGGAAAAAGCTCCGCGCCAAGAGCCGGCCGCTCACGCCGAGCTGGCGGAAGAAGGGCTTGCCATCTTGCTGCGGCTGCTCTCGCCCATCACGCCACACATTTGCCACGTGCTATGGCGGGACTGCGGTTTCGGCGCCGACATTCTGGCCGCACCGTGGCCGGAGCCGCTGGAAGCCGCGCTGCAGCAGGATGAAATCGAACTGGTGGTGCAGGTCAACGGCAAACTGCGCGGCAGCATCAAAGTGGCCGCCGATGCGTCCAAGAGCGCAATCGAAACCGCTGCGCTGGCCAGCGAGGCGGCACAGAAATTCATGGAAGGCAAGCCGCCGAAGAAGGTGGTCGTGGTGCCCGGACGGCTAGTCAATATCGTGGTCTAAGGCCCGCACAATGGTTCAGCATTCCCGCCGTCGCCTGCTCACTGCCGCCAGCACCCTGGCCGTCGGCTCGTTGCTGGCCGGCTGCGGCTTCCGCCTGCGTGGCCCGCAACCGCTGGCTTTTGCCACCATTTATCTGGGCACCAGCCAAAACAGCGGGCTTGGCGCCCAGCTTGCCCGGCATATCCGCGCCACCGGTTCGACCGAGGTGGTTGCCGATCCAGCCCAGGCCGAAGTGAGCCTACAGATCTTACGTGACGACGTCTCACGTGAAATTCTCAGTCTCACCGGCGCGGGCAAGGTGCGCGAATACCAACTGACCCGCGACTTTGCTTTCCAACTGGTCGGCCGTGACGGTGCGCTGCTCGTGCCGCCCACCCAGCTGACCGCCCAGCGCGACTACACTTTTCAGGACGAGCGCATCCTCGCCAAGGAGCAGGAAGAAAGCCTGCTGCTTGCCGATATGCAAAACGAGATCGTGCGCCAACTCGTCCGGCGCTTGGCAGCCGTGCGCAAGTGAATCTTCACCCGGACCGGCTCGCCGCCCAGCTTGCTCGCCCGCTCGCGCCACTGTGGGTTTTGCATGGCAACGAACCGCTGCTGGTGCTCGAAGCGGCCGACGCCATTCGCGCCGCCGCGCGCCAGCAAGGCTTCCATGAACGTGAAATCCTGGTGGTTGCTCCGGGCTTTCGCTGGGATGCGCTGACGCTCGCCGCAGGCAATCTGTCGCTATTCGGGGCGCAAAAGCTGATCGATTTGCGCATTCCCTCTGGCAAGCCCGGGCGTGACGGTGGCGACGCCCTGCAGCACTATGCACGCGCCCTGCCTCATGGCACGGTCACCCTGATCACCCTGCCCGCGCTCGATTGGCAAACCCGCAAAAGCACCTGGTTCAGCGCACTGGCCGAGACCGGTCACACGCTGGAACTCAACGCCCCGGAACGCGAGCGCCTGCCCGAGTGGATCGGCGGGCGGCTTGCCGCTCAAGGCCAATCCGCCGAGCCCGAGGCGCTGGTGTTCATCGCCGAGCATGTGGAAGGCAATCTGCTGGCCGCCCATCAGGAAATCCGCAAGCTCGGTCTGCTGCATGGGCAAGGACGACTCACCTTGGCGCAAGTTGAGGACGCGGTACTCAACGTTGCGCGCTATGACATCGACACGCTACGCCAGGCTGTGCTGGAGGGCGACCCGGCGCGCTGCGTGCGCCTGATCGAAGGACTCGCTGGCGAAGGCGCCGCGCCGCCGCTGGTCCTGTGGGCACTGGCCAATGAAATCCGTACGCTGGCAACCCTCAAGAACGGACAGCACGCCGGCCAGCCCCTGCCCGCATTGTTCAAGGCCGAACGGGTGTTCGACGAGCGCCGCAAACAAGCGCTCGGGCGCGCTTTGGCCAGGCTGTCTTCCAGCAGGCTACGGTCTGCGCTCATGCATGCAGCACGGGTGGATCGAATGCTCAAGGGATTGGCCCCCGGAGAGGTCTGGGATGAGCTCACCCTGCTCGCTTTGCGCCTTGCCCGGCGTTAGAGCCACCCCGGCAACTTCGCTACCCACAAAGACCGCTTTCGATGTTCTAATGCGCGCTTAGCCCTTGCCACACGCATGAATGAAAATGGACGTCCAGCACTACATGCAGACCTTGGGTCGTCAGGCCCGTGCCGCCTCCCGCGTCATGGCCGCCGCCTCCACCGCAGCCAAGAATGCCGCGCTTGCGGCGATGGCAGCGGAAATCCGCGCCCGCCGCGCGCACTTGCTCGAGGCCAATGCGCGCGACCTTGACACCGCCCGCGCCGCCGGCCTGGAGCCGGCGCTGATCGACCGCCTGACGCTCTCGGAAAAAGGTATCGAGAACATGGCCGCCGGCCTCGAGCAGATTGCCGCACTGCCCGATCCGGTGGGCGAGATCACCGATGTCAAACGCCGCCCCTCGGGCATCCAGGTCGGCAAGATGCGCGTACCACTGGGTGTGATCGGCATCATCTACGAGGCCCGGCCCAACGTCACCGCGGACGCCGCGGCGCTGTGCCTGAAGTCCGGCAATGCCGCCATTCTGCGCGGCGGAAAAGAAGCGCTCTACAGCAACCAGGCCATTGCCGAATGCGTGCGCGCCGGGCTGACTGCCGCCGGTTTGCCCGAGCATGCGGTACAGGTGGTCCAGACCACCGACCGCGCAGCGGTCGGCGAACTGATCGCCATGCCCGAGTTCGTCGACGTCATCGTGCCGCGCGGCGGCAAGGGTTTGATCGAGCGGATTGCCAAGGACGCCCGAGTGCCGGTGATCAAACACCTGGACGGTAACTGCCATGTCTATATCGACGACGAAGCCGATCCCGCCAAAGTCCTGCCCATCGTCGAAAATGCCAAAACCCAGCGCTACGGGACCTGCAACACCGCGGAGTCACTGCTGGTAGCGCGCGCCGTTGCCGGGCGCGATATGCCCGCCATCGGCCGCATGCTGGCAGAAAAAGGCGTGGAGATGCGCTGCTGCGCCGAGTCGCTCGCACTGCTGCGCGAGGCCGGCATTCCCGCCGAGCGCCTGCGCGAAGCCACCGAAGCCGACTGGCGCGAGGAGTATTTGGCGCCCATTCTGGCGGTCAAGGTGGTCGGCGGCCTCGACGAGGCCATCGCCCACATCAACACCTACAGCTCCGGGCACACCGAAGCCATCGTGACCGAAAACCACACCCACGCCATGCGCTTTTTACGTGAGGTGGACTCCGCTTCGGTGATGGTCAATGCTTCGACCCGTTTCGCCGATGGTTTCGAATACGGTCTGGGTGCTGAAATCGGCATCTCGACCGACAAAATCCACGCCCGCGGCCCGGTTGGACTGGAAGGGCTGACCAGCCAGAAGTGGATCGTATTCGGCAACGGCGAGGTGCGCTCTTAACCGCAGCGCCGCCGTTTTGCCGATTTTCCCGGCACGCCCATGGCGGCCGGTCGCACCGGCGGGGCCGCACCCGGCCCTGTCACCCATCGCACCATGACCACAAGCACAACAATGCAAGGAGACAGACCATGACGCACTTCATCCGCTACACCCTAGCCACCTTGGCGCTGTGCGCAACCGCCGTCCAGGCTGCCGTGGAGGTCGCCGGCGTGCGTTTCGATGACCGTGTCACCGTAGAGGCACAGCAAATCGAGCTCAATGGCGCGGGTCTACGCACCCGCTTCGCCTTCAAGGTCTATGCAATCGGTCTCTACCTGCCTTCGCGCAGCCAGTCGGCCGAAGCCATCCAGACCGCTCCGGGAGCCAAACGTATCCGCATCGTGCTGCTGCGCGACGTGGCGGCCGACACCTTCGCCGATGCACTGATCGACGGTCTGAAGAAAAACCATAGCGCCGAGCAGTTTGCGGCACTGCAAAAAGCCACCGATCAACTGCGCGCCACTTTGCTGGAACTGGGTGAAGCGCGCGCCGGCACGGTCGTCGAACTGGACGCGCTGGCCGACGGCAGCACCCGGCTGAGCGTCAACGCACAGCCGCGCGGCACCGACATCGCCGAACCGGCCTTCTACCCGGCGCTGCTACGTATCTGGCTGGGTGAACACCCGGTCGACGGCGACCTCAAGCGCGCTTTGCTGGGTCAGACGGGCTAAACCTGCCCTATCTCCGATGCCACGCCCGTCTTGCTCCGCCCGGCCGGTCGAACAGGCGCTCCCCGCAGCGGCCCGTGCCGCGCTGGATGAATTCTGCGATACGCTATGGCTGGAGCATGGGCTGGCGCGCAACACCCTGGCCGGCTACCGCAGCGATCTTGCCCAGTTTGCGCTTTGGCTGGCCGATCGCAACGGTTCGCTCGATGGCGCAACAAATGCCGATCTGGCGGCCTACCTGGCCGAGTTCAGTCGCCGTGCCAAGCCGGCCAGCCAACGCCGCCTGCTTTCGGCCTGGCGACGCTACTACCGCCAACAAGTCGCACGCGGCCGCCTGGCGGCCGACCCCACCGCCTTGCTCGATGCCCCGCTGCCCGGTCAGCGTTTTCCCAAAACACTGTCCGAGAGGGAGGTCGAAGCCCTGCTCGGCGCACCCAACACCGCCACCCCTCAGGGCTTGCGCGACCGCTCTATGCTGGAGATGCTCTACGCCACCGGCCTGCGTGTCTCCGAATTGGTGGGCTTGCAGAGCTTTTCAGTAGGACTGAACGAAGGCGTGGTCAAAGTCATGGGCAAGGGCAGCAAGGAACGCCTGGTGCCACTGGGCGAAGAAGCGGTCGACTGGCTGACGCGCTACCTGCAACACGCCCGCCCTGCACTGCTGGCCGGCCGCAGCAGCGACGCGCTCTTCGTCACCCGCTTGGGCCACAGCATGAGCCGGCAAATGTTCTGGCGCCTGATCAAACAGTACGCCAGCCAAACCGGCATCGAACCGGGGCGCATCTCGCCGCACACCCTCAGGCATGCTTTTGCTACCCATCTACTCAACCACGGCGCCGACTTGCGCGTGGTGCAAATGCTGCTTGGCCATGCCGACATCTCCACCACCCAGGTCTACACCCATGTCGCCCGCGAACGCCTCAAAGCTTTGCACGCGCGTCATCATCCGCGCGGCTGAGCACGACACAACCCGGATGAGCATTCGTGGTCCGATGCAAAAAGACCGCATCCGAATACCCAGCGTTAATTGTCCAAACCACACGCATCGTCATGAGCAAAAATAAGCTGCATGCGCCAGAGACCCCGGCCACCCGCTTTTTGCGCCAGCACGGTGTGGCGTTTTCCAGCCATCCCTATGCCTATGAGGAACACGGGGGCACGCGCGTTTCAGCGCGGGAACTCAATGTCGCGGAGCATTCGGTCATCAAAACGCTGATCATGGAAGACGAATCCGGTGCGCCGTTGGTCGTGCTGATGCACGGTGACCGCACCGTGTCCACCAAGGAATTGGCACGTCAAGCCGGACGCAAGCATATCGAACCGTGCAAACCGGAGGTGGCCAACCGCCACAGTGGTTTTCTCATCGGCGGCACATCGCCTTTTGGCACCAAGCGTCGGATGCCGGTTTTCATGGAAAGAAGCATCCTGGATCTGCCGCTGGTCTATATAAACGGCGGACGCCGAGGTTTTCTGGTCGGTGTGCATCCGCACGATATTCTCAGAGTCTTACAACCGCAGTTGGTCAACGTGGCGCAATAATCCATATTTATTCCACAACCGCTTTATTTTTTTGGAAATTTGCTGGCAAAATAACCCGCGTTGCTAACGTTTGCCCTGGTAACGATAACCGTGTCGGCGCCCCAACCCTACACTCCGACGCGCATACGGGAGAAACCATGGACCTCTCTACGCTTTCACTGAACGAATTGCGCCGCCTGCAAAGCAAAATCGATGCTGAAATCCGCCGTCGCAGCGATATCACCCGGCGCGAGTTGCTGAAAAAAATGCAGAAAATGGCGGCTGAAGAAGGTCTTTCGTTGTCCGACATCATTCCCGGCGCAACGAATGACAGCCCCGCCACTGTGAACAAGGCACGGCGTTCGGCCAAGGGCGGCGGCAAAAAAACCGGCAAAGTGCCGCCTAAATACCGCCATCCCGACGATTCTTCGCTCACCTGGACCGGCCGGGGCCGCAAGCCGTTATGGGTTGAAAACTGGATAGCGGCAGGCAACCCGCTCGAGGCATTGCTGATTCAGCCGGCCTGATGCCGCAACCGGGAAAAGGCAGGCGCACAAAGAACGCCGTGGCGCTTGCCTTCTGGTGCAAACGCACCGCCCGCCTGGGCTCAACCCGCGGTGTTCGGAAGAATATGGCCTTCGCGTCCGCGCTGAATGAAAACGCCAACCCGGCGCACCCCTTGCATGACACCGATTTTGGCAATGCGGATTTTCACCCAAGGTGCGTTGAATTCTTCAAACAATAGATTGACGACGAATTCGCCCAGGGTTTCGATGAGATTGAAATGGCGGGCGGCGAGTTCGGCGCGAATGCGTTCGATCACCACCGCGTAATCGATGGTATCGGCAATATCGTCATGTTTGGCTGCCGCGTCCGGCACGCCAAAGGTTAGATTGAGCTCCACCATCTGCGGCGCCACCTTTTCGCGTGGATAGATACCCACGCTGGCCTGCACCCGCAGCTCTTCGATAAAAATGAAATCCATAGCGCTTCCCGCGTAGAATTGCGCCATTGTAGCCTTTCGTCGGCTTGTGCCGGCACGGCGCCTTGAGCGCACTCGATCACCGTGATATCCAGATGAATCTGCTTTTGCTGTTGGCCGCGGCCTATTTGCTCGGCTCGGTGCCTTTTGCAATCCTTGTCAGTCGTCTATTCGGCCTGGCGGACCCGCGCCAGTACGGCTCAGGCAACCCCGGCGCCACCAATGTGCTGCGAAGCGGCAGCAAGGCTGCGGCATTGCTGACCTTGGTGGGCGATTGCCTGAAAGGCGCGGCCGCGGTATGGGCCGCGCAGGCGCTGGGGTTTTCCGCCGAGGAGGCGGCGCTTGCCGGGCTGGCGGCCTTTTTCGGCCATGTTTTCTCGCTGTTTCTGCGCTTTAACGGCGGCAAGGGTGTCGCCACAGCGCTGGGCGTGCTATTGGGCATCGATCCCTGGCTGGCGTTTATCTGCCTGTTCGTGTGGCTGGCAACCGCCGTACTGACCCGCTATTCTTCGGCCGCAGCGCTGGCAGCTGCGGTCAGTGCGCCGCTTGCGGGTTATGTTTTACTCGGCGCGCCAGCCTTGGTGGCCATACTTTTGCTCATGGCCGCCGTGCTCGTTTGGCGGCATGCCGCCAATATCCGCCGTCTGTTGGCTGGCACCGAAGGCCGCATCGGCGGTAAATCCGGCTAAGCGCTGCCGCTCAGGCCGGCTTGCCCACCTCCGCCAGCGGCCAACGCGGGCAGATGCCGATGCGGCCCGCTGTCTGGCCGTGTTCTCCGGCCGCCAAGCGCATCGCGCCGGCAAAGGCGATCATCGCTCCGTTGTCGGTGCATAACTCGGGCTCAGGGTAATACACTTGCCAGCCGCGCCGCTTGGCCGCCTGGTCCAGCCGCGCGCGCAAGCTGCGGTTGGCGCCCACGCCGCCGGCCACCACCAGGCGCGTCAGACCGGTACGTGCAAGCGCGGCAAGCGCTTTTTCAACCAGCACGTCGACCACCGCTTGTTGAAAGTCCGCGGCCAAATCGGCAGCGTCTTCGGTGCGCCAGCCCGGCGCGCAAACGGTGTTGAGCACTGCGGTTTTAAGCCCGCTGAAGCTGAAATCGAGATCGCCCGAATTGAGCATCGGGCGCGGCAGGCGAAAACGACCGGCTCGCCCCCGATCGGCCAAGCGGGCCAATTGCGGACCGCCCGGGTAGCCCAGACCGAGCAGCTTGGCGGTTTTGTCGAAGGCCTCACCGGCGGCGTCGTCGAGCGACTCGCCCAGCAGCTCATATTCACCCACCCCACCGACCCGCATCAACTGGGTATGGCCGCCCGAGACCAGCAAGGCCACGAACGGAAACGCCGGCGGTTGGGCCGACAACAGCGGCGACAGCAGGTGCCCTTCCAAGTGATGCACCGGCAGCGTGCGCACCCCCAGGGCCATGGCCAAAGACTCCGCCACCCCGGCACCGACCAATAGCGCCCCGGCCAGCCCGGGACCGGCGGTATAAGCTACCGCATCGATCTCGTCCAACCTGCAGCCGGCCACGGCCAGCATCTCACGCAGCAGCAGCGGCAGGCGACGGATGTGGTCACGCGAAGCCAGCTCAGGCACCACACCGCCGTAGGCGGCATGCAGATCGATCTGGGAATGCACCCGATGCCCCAACAGGCCGCGCTCGGTGTCGTAGAGCGCCACCCCGGTTTCGTCACAGGACGATTCGATTCCCAGTACTTTCATGATTTTGGTCAGATTCGCGGAGGCGGCATTCTACCGCAGCGCGGTCGCTACCCCCTGCGTTGCCTGCCCCGCTGCCTTGCGGCGCATAAAGGGAATCATCCGTGTTCGGCGTCGCGCTGGATCAATTCGATCTTGTAGCCGTCCGGGTCTTCGATGAAGGCAATTACCGTGCTGCCATGCTTCATTGGCCCGGCCTCACGTACCACTTTGCCACCGCGCGCACGGATTTCTTCGCATGCCCGGTAGGCGTCCGGCACTGCCACCGCAATGTGGCCAAATCCATTACCCAGCTCGTAAGACGAGGTATCCCAGTTATGGGTCAGCTCGATGACCGCGCCGTCGGCTTCATCCTGGTAGCCGACGAAAGCCAGCGTGAAGCGTCCTTCCGGATAATCCTGCCGGCGCAGCAGGCGCATGCCGAGCACTTCGGTATAGAAAGCGATCGAGCGCTCCAGGTTGCCGACCCGAAGCATGGTATGCAGCAAACGCATGTGTTTCAGTCCTCCTGATCGATGGATAGGTCGTCGCCGGTGGCGATCTCCGGCAGTGTCGCCGCCGCGGCGCGCAGTTGCCGCCGGGCTGCACGCCAGTCCGGATAGATCGCCTCGACGAGCGACCAGAAGCGTGACGAGTGGTTCATTTCCACCAGGTGCGCCACTTCGTGGGCCACCACGTAGTCGGCCAGCACCGGATCGAGATGGATCAGCCGCCAATGCAGACGAATGCCGGATAGCCGACTGCAACTCCCCCACCGGGTGCGCGCACTGCTCAGCCGCACTGCCGGTGCCGCAACACCGAGGCGGTGGCAATATTCGGCCACCCGTCCGGCAAACCAGCTCAAGGCCCGCCGCTGCAGGGCGCGGATCAGCGCAGCGGCGGGGTCTGGTGTGGCCGCCGGCAGCACCAGTTCTTCATGACCGTCATCGCCGACCCGCCAGCGGGCACCGCGTCGGGTGCCAGCGAGGCGCAACCGGCAGGGCTGCCCAAGGAGCGCAAAGCACGCCCCGTCCTCGGCCACAAAGCGCCTCGGGCGTGGGCGGGCGGCCAGCGCATCGAGTTTGCCGAGCAGCCAACGACCATGCGCCGCCACGAAGCGCTCCGCCTCGGCCGTGGTGCAATGCTGCGGCACGGCTACCCGCACGCCCTGCGCATCGACCTGCAAAGCCAGCGTGCGCCGCGCCGAGCGCCGCAACCGGTACACGATGTCCCGCCCTTCCAACACGATCCGGCGCACTTGTTCCGAAGGCGGCATGCCGCGCTTTGCGCGAGCCGATTTTGCGTTCAGTCGCGCGCCTCCCACGGATAGCCACGCCGTTGCAGCTCCGCCTTGATCCGCGCCATCGCCTCGGCCACGCGGGCAGCAGGCCCCTTCATGCCCAGTTCCAGGCTGCGCCGCTGCCCGGCTGCGGCCAGAGTGGGCAGGCTGAACAGGGTGGCGTCTGGAAACTCCTCGGTCACTTGGCGCATCAGATCGATCAACTGCCCTTCGTAGGCGTCCCACACGGTGATCGACTGTTCGACATAGTCCTCGGCGTGATGCAGATGGGCGTAATGGGTGTCCAGCACCCATTCGACCATCGGCCAGGCCATCTGCGGAAAACCGGGCACGAACCAATGGTCGTGGATGGCAAAACCCGGAATCCGGTTGTAAGGATTGGGGATGATCCGACTACCCAGCGGAAATACGCCCATCTGCAGGCGCTCCGGCGTGGTTTCCGCGCCAAAACGCGCGCGGATTTCGGCTTCCGCCTCGGGATGCAGAACGCTTTCTACACCGAGGGCGGCCGCGGCCGCCTGACGGGTGTGGTCATCCGGCGTGGCGCCAATGCCGCCGAAGCTGAACACCACGTCCCCGCTGGCAAAAGTCTGCCGCAGGGTTTCGGTCAGACGGATGCGATCATCCCCGGCATAGCGCGCCCAGGCCAGCTTGAGCCCACGCACACCAAGTAGCTCGATCAGCTTGGTCAAATGCTTGTCGTTGCGCCGGCCGGAAAGGATTTCGTCGCCGATGATCAAAGCGCCAAAGGCCATCATAGGCTCCTGCTGGAGGTCTCGTGCGGCGCATCCAGGATGGATACGCCGCGCTCGGCCCGCGTGCGTCGCAAGGCTTCGAGCATGAAATGAACAAAGGCCAGGCCGCAAAACGCGGGGGCCACGATATTGACCAACGGCACATAGGCCAGCAGCGCGCACACGCCGCCCAATAGCAGCATCTGGGCGCGCAAATCGCGCCGCAGGGCAAGCATTTCGTCCGCGTCCGCGTGCAGCATCAGCGCATCATAGCCAAAAGCCTTTTGGTTCAGCCACGCGGTCAAGCCCACCGAAGCGACCAGGCCGAAGCCGGGAATCAGCCAAAACGGCAAGGACAGCAACAACGCCAACAGGAACAACAGCGCGGCAAGCGCCGAATTCCACAGGCTGCCGAGATTCGAACCGCCACGCCGTTGCTCCAGGTCGCCATATTCACGCACGGCCACCTTCTCCAGCATGATCGGCAACGCCACCACCGCCACCAACAACGCGGCGGTAAGGTAGATCATCGGCACGAAAAGCAAGAACACCGCAATTTTGGCCAGCACCAGCAACAGGCCGCCGGCCACTTCGGACTGACTGACCCAGGGTCCGATCCAGGTCCAACTCTCCACCCAGCCCACTAGGCCATCGACCAGCGCAGCCCAGCTGAAAATTGCCACCACCAGCCACACCAGGGCCGCAGCCAGCCCCGGCCAGATCAACTGCCACAAAATGCCTGGCTGCGCCAGGCTGCGCAGCGCGCGGGTCAAAGAAACCAGGATATGCGCCATGGCGTGCGTAGGCACCGAGCGGATCAACGCATCAAGCCGCCCGGCAACATGCCCCTGAGCCCACGGAGCATCTTTTGCATGCCGCCTTTGGAAAATTGCTTCATCATTTTTTGGGTCTGTTCGAACTGGTTGAGCAGCCGATTGACTTCCTGCACCGTGACGCCGGCGCCGGCAGCGATACGGCGCTTGCGGCTGGCCTTGATGATCTCGGGTTTGGCGCGTTCTTGCGGCGTCATCGAGTTGATGATGCCTTCGATGCGGGCAATCATTTTTTCTTCGACCCCACCCTGCAGTTTGCCGGCGGCCTGGGCAAACTGCGCGGGCAGCTTGTCGAGCATGGCGCCAATTCCGCCCATGCCGCGTACCTGGCCGATCTGCTCTTTGAAATCGTTGAGGTCGAAACCTTTGCCGCTCTTGAGCTTTTTGGCAAAAGCACGGGCTTTTTCCTCATCGACCCCGCGACGCGCCTCCTCGACCAAGCCGAGAATGTCGCCCATACCCAGGATGCGGCTGGCCATGCGCTCCGGATGGAACTCCTCCAGTCCGGAGAGCTTTTCGCCTACGCCGGCAAACTTGAGCGGCTTGCCGGTGACATGGCGTACCGACAATGCCGCACCGCCACGTGCATCGCCGTCTAGCTTGGTCAGCACCACGCCGGTCAGTGGCAGGGCGTCATTGAAAGCGCGCGCGGTATTGACCGCATCCTGGCCAAGCATGGCATCGACCACGAACAAGGTTTCGACCGGTTTGAGCGCGGCATGCAGGCCCTGGATTTCGGCCATCATCGCCTCATCGATGGCCAAGCGGCCGGCGGTGTCGACCAGCAGTACGTCAAAATAATGCCGTCGAGCGTAATCGAGCGCGGCCAGCGCGATGTCCACCGGCTTTTGGTCGGGAGTCGAGGCAAAGAACTCGATGCCCGCCTGGCCAGCCACCGCTTTGAGCTGGTCGATAGCCGCCGGCCGATAAACGTCGGTCGACACCGCGAGCACCTTTTTCTTCATCCGCTCGGCTAGCAGTTTGCCGAGCTTGCCGGTGGTGGTGGTTTTACCCGCGCCCTGCAGACCGGCCATCAGAATCACCGCTGGCGGCTGTGTGGCGAGGTTCAGTCCGCTGTGACTGCCGCCCATCAACGCCTTGAGCTCGTCATGCACCACGCCGACCAGCGCCTGGCCGGGCGACAGCGAACCGATGACTTCCTGGCCGATGGCCTTTTCCTTAACCCGCGCGATGAAATCCTTGACCACTGGCAGCGCCACATCGGCCTCCAGCAAGGCCATGCGTACTTCGCGCAGCGCGTCCTGAATGTTGTCTTCGGTCAGGCGGGCCTGGCCGCGCAATGATTTGACGACCTTGGACAGCCGCTGGGTGAGATTGTCGAGCATGTTGTATCGGGGTTTCGGCGTTGGAGTAAACTGCGTGCGATATGGGCAAGATTCTACTTCATCTCGTTCCGGCCTCGCTGTACGGCGCCCTGGGCATATATTTCTGGCGCACCTGCTGGCTGGGCAGCGCTCACGGCAGTACACGTCAGTGTATGTCACGCCGCGAGCGCCTGGTGTTACTGGCAGCCTTGCTGATACACGGCATGGCACTGCACGGCGCGCTGTTTCCGGGCGGGCAGATGCGTTTTGGCTTTGGAGTGGCCATCTCGCTGATGATCTGGCTGGCGATCTGCTTTTATTGGGTGGAAACCCTGTATGCACGCCTCGACGGGCTGCAAGCATTGGCCATGCCCGCAGGGGTGGTCGGCGCCGTGCTGCCAGCCTTGTTCCCCGGCGAGCATGTGTTGACCAATGCCGGCTCGCCCGCTTTCCGCGCCCACTTCATCATTGCCATGCTGGCCTACAGTCTATTTACCTTGGCCGCACTGCATGCCCTGCTGATGGCGGTGGCCGAACGCCAGCTACACAACGCGCGCCTGACCCGCGCACTGGCCGGGCTGCCGCCGCTTCTCACCATGGAAGCGCTGCTGTTTCGGCTGATTGGCATTGCCTTCGTACTACTCACGCTGACCTTGGTGTCCGGTGTGGTGTTTTCCGAAACCCTGTTCGGGCAGGCGTTCCGCCTGGATCACAAAACCGTGTTCGCCATCGTTTCATGGTTGCTGTTCGGCACGCTGCTGGCCGGCCGCCACCTGCGCGGCTGGCGCGGCCGGGTGGCGTTGCGCTGGACGCTGGCCGGTTTCGTCGCCCTGATGCTGGCCTATGTGGGCAGCCGCTTTGTCATCGAGGTCGTGCTCGGCCGGGCAAACTAGGGCGCGCCCGCACCGGGTTTGTTTGTTGACAGCCTTGGCGGACGGGCTGAATACTTTCCCCATCCTATTATCGACGGACTTGCGTGCCCGACCATCCCCTTGTGCTGCAGTTGACCGCACTGGTCCTGCTGCTCGTCCTCTCCGGGGCCTTCTCGATGACCGAAACGGTCATGATGGCCGCCAACCGCTACAAACTGCGCTCGCGCGCTGCCGCTGGCCACACCGGCGCCCGCTTGGCGCTCGATCTGTTGGGCAAGACCGACCGCTTGCTGGGCGTGGTCCTGCTGTTCAACAACCTGGTCAATATCGCAGCCGCCACGCTGTCGAGTGTCATCACCATCGACCTGTTCGGTGAAGAGCGCTGGGCGCTTGGCACCGGCACGGTTCTACTGACCTTCTTTATCCTGGTGTTCTCCGAGATCACCCCAAAGGTCATCGGGGCTCACTACGCCGACCGGCTGGCTCCGATCCTCAGCTATCCGCTCACCGCGCTGCTCAAAGTTGCCTATTTTGCGGTCTGGTTTGTCAACCTATTCGTCAGCGGGCTATTGCATCTGTTGCGGCTCAAGCCCGTGCAGGAGGACGGTCCTGCCAGCCTGTCGATCGATGAATTACGCGCCATGGTGCTCGAATCCGGCCATTACATGCCCGCCAAGCACCGCAGCATCCTGGTCAACCTGTTCGACCTCGAACACATCACGGTGGAAGATGTGATGACCGCGCGCGGCGCGATCGAGAGCATCGACCTCAGCGCACCGGAAGAGGACATCCGCCAGCAACTGGCCACCAGCTACCATACCCGCCTGCCGGTATTCGAGGACGATTCGGAACGGGTGATCGGCATTCTCCACCTGCGCCGGGTGCTCGGCCGGGTACTGGACGGCCAATTGAGCCGAGACGCCATCCGCGCACTCACCAGCCCCCCCTACTTCATACCCGCCAATACCTCGATCTACACGCAATTGCAGTACTTCCAGGAAAACCAGCAACGCATGGCCTTGGTAGTCGATGAGTATGGCGAGCTGCTCGGACTGGTAACCCTGGAAGACATCATCGAAGAGCTGATCGGAAAATTCACCACCAGCATGCCCGATGGCAGCGACCGCATCAGTTGGGGCCAAGACGGCAGCGTACTGGTCGACGGCAGCCAGAATCTGCGCGAGCTCAACCGCAAGCTGGGTTTGGCGCTCCCGCTCGATGGCCCCAAGACGCTCAACGGCCTGATTTTGGAGTACCTGCAAGACATCCCGGAGGGCGAGCTGTCGATCAAAATTGCCGACACGCCGATCGAAGTGGTGCAAACACAGGATCGCATGGTGCGGACCGCGCGGATTTTTCGCCCGGTCGCAGCCGGCGGTCCGCCCACGACAGCACCGGGACCGGACCGCTAGCGAAGCGGCGTACAGCCCTTTACAAGCCGCGGCTCGGCGTGCAAGATCGAATGTCGTTTAATTAAACATCTTGCTATGGCAGCCAATCCCCAGTCGGCCCTGAGCGGCCTTGCCCGCGCGCTCATCCAGCATGGACGGCTCACCGAAGCCGACGCGCTGAGCTGTGCCACCGGAAGCGGCAATGGCTCCACCAACGGCTTTTTGATCGAGCTGGCGCAGCGCGGGCTGATCAGTACCCGCGAAATCGCGCGCTTTGCTGCCGAAACCTTCGGCTACCCGCTGCTCGATGTCACCGCCCTGGAAAAATCCTACATTCCCCGCGATGCAATCGACCGCAAGCTCTGCAGCAAGCACCAGGTGGTCGCGCTCGGAAAACGTCAAAACCGCTTGGTGGTGGCCATCGCCGATCCGTCCAACATGCGGGTGCTGGACGAAATACGCTTCCAGACCGGCCTGCAGGTCGATCTGGTGGTCGCCGAAGCCGACAAACTCGCCCGGCTGGTCGAATCGCTCTCGGAGTCGGTAGAGAAGAATCTGCGGGATCTGACCGGCGAGGATTTCGACATGGATCTCCTCGGCCAGGAAGGTACAGACGAGACCGCGGCCGAAGATGCCAGTTCGGAAGTCGATGACGCGCCGGTAGTGCGCTTTATTCAAAAGGTACTGATCGATGCGATCAACGAGGGCGCTTCGGACATTCATTTCGAGCCCTACGAAAAGTTCTACCGCATCCGGGTGCGCACCGACGGCGTGCTGCGTGAAATCGCTCAGCCCCCGCTGGTGCTCAAGGAAAAAATCGCCGCACGGATCAAGGTGATTTCCCGTCTGGATATTTCCGAAAAGCGCGTGCCGCAAGACGGGCGGATGAAATTGGCGCTGTCCAAAAACAAGGCCATCGATTTTCGGGTCTCGACGCTGCCGACCTTGCATGGCGAAAAAATCGTCATGCGCATTTTGGACCCGTCTTCGGCCATGCTGGGGGTGGACGCCTTGGGCTACGAGCCGGATCAAAAGCAAGCCCTGCTGGCTGCCATCGAGCGCCCTTACGGCATGGTTCTGGTGACCGGCCCCACCGGATCGGGCAAAACGGTATCGCTCTACACCTGCCTGAACATTCTGAACAAACCCGGAGTCAATATTTCCACCGCCGAAGATCCGGCGGAAATCAATCTGCCCGGCATCAACCAGGTCAACGTCAATGACAAAGCCGGACTGACTTTCGCCGCCGCGTTGCGGGCTTTTCTGCGCCAGGATCCGGATGTCATCATGGTCGGTGAAATCCGCGACTTGGAAACCGCCGAAATATCGGTCAAAGCAGCCCAAACCGGCCATCTGGTATTATCCACCTTGCATACAAACGACGCCCCTACTACCCTGGAGCGCCTCAAGAATATGGGGGTGGCGCCGTTCAATATCGCCTCTTCGGTCATCTTGATCACCGCCCAGCGTCTCGCCCGACGATTGTGTAGTTGCAAAAAACCGGTCGATATTCCGATCGAGGTGCTGCTCCAAGCAGGCTTTTCGGAGGACGATCTGGACGGCAGTTGGCAACCGATGGGGCCGGTCGGCTGCGACCGTTGTAAGGGCACTGGTTATAAGGGACGAGTGGGCATCTACCAGGTCATGCCGATCAGCGAAGAGATCGCCCACATCATCATGACCAATGGCAACTCGATGGACATTGCCGAGCAGGCGCAACGCGAAGGCGTGCGCGACCTGCGTCAGTCCGGCCTGCTGAAGGTCAAACAAGGCGTCACCTCGCTGGAAGAAGTGCTGGCGACCACCAACGAATAGAGAGACAGTGCATATGGCAACTGCAACCCAAGCAGGCCGCAGCGACCGGCGCGGCCCCAAGGAAATGCTCTTTACCTGGGAGGGCAAGGACAAAACCGGCAAGCTCGTGCGCGGAGAAATGCGCGCAACGGCCGAAGCCGTGGTGCAGGCCACCTTGCGCCGCCAAGGCATATTGGCCACCAAGGTGAAAAAACAGCGCATGTCGCGCGCCGGCAAAATCAGCGAAAAAGACATTGCGCTGTTTACCCGGCAACTGGCCACCATGATGAAGTCGGGCGTGCCGCTGTTGCAGGCGTTCGACATCGGCATCAAGGGCTCCGGCAACCCAGCGCTGGCCCGGTTGCTCAACGATATTCGCAACGACGTCGAGACCGGGTCGAGCCTGTCGCAGGCATTTGCCAAACACCCTGTCTATTTCGACCGCTTGTTTTGCAACCTGGTGGCAGCCGGCGAACAGGCCGGTATTCTGGATGGGCTACTCGACCGTATCGCCACCTATAAGGAAAAAATCCTTGCCATCAAGAGCAAGATCAAATCGGCGCTGTTTTATCCGATTGCCGTGGTCGTGGTCGCCGCGCTGGTCATCTCGGTGATGATGCTGTTCGTCGTTCCGGAATTCAAAAGCGTGTTCACCAGCTTTGGCGCGGATCTACCCGCGCCCACGCTGATGGTCATCGCCATGTCCGACTTTTTCGTCGAATACTGGTATGCCATCTTCGGCATCCTCATCGGCACCGTGGTCGGCGTCGCGTTTGTTTATAAACGTTCGACCGCAATGCAAATTGCGGTCGATCGCGCGGTGCTGAAACTACCGGTCATCGGGGAAATCGTGCGCAAAGCCACCGTGGCCCGCTGGACGCGCACGCTGTCGACGATGTTCGCCGCGGGCGTGCCGCTGGTCGAAGCGCTCGATTCGGTCGGCGGCGCGTCGGGCAACTACATTTACCTGACCGCCACCCGGCAGATCCAAAGCGAAGTCAGTACCGGCACCAGCCTCACCGTGGCGATGCAAAACGCCGCCGTGTTCCCGACCATGGTGGTGCAAATGGTATCGATCGGCGAGGAGTCCGGCCAGCTCGATGCCATGCTCGCCAAGGTTGCCGATTTTTTCGAGCGTGAGGTCGATGACGCGGTGGCTGGTCTATCGCAGCTCCTGGAGCCGATCATCATGGTTTTCCTTGGCACTGTCATCGGCGGCTTGGTGGTCGCCATGTACCTGCCGATCTTCAAGCTCGGCTCTATCGTCTGAACTTTTTGCCGCCTGCCAGGCTGGCGGCATGTCTGCACCATGATCCAATTCCTGCGCGAGCCGCTCGCCTTTTCCACGCTGGCCGCAGTACTCGGCCTATTCGTCGGCAGCTTCCTCAACGTGGTGATCCACCGCCTGCCGCGTATGCTCGAACGCGACTGGCAGGCCCAGGCCGCAGAGTTGCGCGGCGAAGCGCCGCCGGAGACTGAACGCTTCAATCTGGCCACGCCGCGCTCACGCTGCCCGCATTGTGGCCACCTGATCGGCGCACTGGAAAACATTCCGGTGTTCAGTTATCTGCTCCTGCGCGGCCGCTGCCGGCACTGCAATGCGCCGATCGGCGCCCGCTATCCAGTCGTCGAGCTGCTGTCGGCCGCCTTGTCCGGTTACGCCGCGTGGCATTTCGGCTTCGGTCTCGCCGCCGCGGGCGCGATGCTCTTCTTGTGGATCATGCTGGTGCTGGCTTTCATCGACCTGGACACCCAGCTTCTGCCGGACGATCTGACCTTGCCGCTACTCTGGCTCGGGCTGGCGTTCAACCTTTTCGGCACGTTCACCGACTTATCCAGCGCAGTCATCGGCGCCATGGCCGGCTACTTGTCGCTCTGGTCGGTGTACTGGCTGTTCAAGCTCGCCACCGGCAAGGAAGGCATGGGCTATGGCGACTTCAAACTGCTCGCAGCCATCGGCGCCTGGCTGGGTTGGCAGATGCTGCCGCTGACCATCCTGTTCTCATCCCTGGTCGGCGCCACGGTCGGTATCGCGCTGATCGTCTTCGCCCGCCACGGGCGCAGCGTCCCCATCCCCTTTGGCCCCTATCTGGCCGCCGCCGGAGCGCTGGCGCTGTTTTGGGGCGAGGCCATCACACGGGCCTATCTCGGCGGCATCTAACCCGCCCGAACCGCTTGAAACACAGACCCTGCGCCCCCACATCCGGCGCAACCGGGTGCGCCGGTGCTTTCTTTTCCCCGATGCTGCGTTGCGTTAGACTTACGCACTTGCCTTTCCGGAGGTCCTCATGCCCATTTACGAATATCGTTGCGAGAGCTGCGGGTTCCAGAAGGAACACATCCAGAAAATGAGCGATCCGCAGCTCGACACCTGCCCGTCCTGCGGTCAGCCCACTTATGTCAAATTACTGTCGGCAGCCGGCTTCCAGCTCAAGGGCAATGGCTGGTACGCCACCGACTTCAAAGGCGGCAGCAGTGCAGCCCCGGCAAAAGCCGACAATGCGCCGGCCATGGGCGGCTGCGGCGGCAGTTGCGCCTGCCATCCGTCCTGAACCGACGATCACGTGAAAAAATACTTCGTCACCGGGCTGCTGATCTGGATTCCGCTGGTCATCACCTTCATGGTGCTGGCCTGGATCGTCGGCACGCTCGACCAGATCGTCGAATGGCTGCCCAACGGTGTGCACCCACGGACCATACTGGGCTTCAATCTGCCCGGTCTTGGTCTGGTGGTCAGCGTGCTGATCGTATGGCTCACCGGTCTGGTGGCGGCCAATGTGATTGGTCAACGCCTGGTCGCTTACTGGGAGGCGCTGCTTGCCCGCATCCCGGTGGTGAAGTCACTCTATTACGGCGTCAAACAGGTTTCCGACACACTGTTTTCCAGCAACGGCCAGGCTTTCCGCAAGGCCCTGCTGGTGCAATACCCGCGTCAGGGCTCATGGACCATCGCTTTTCTGACCGGTAAACCGGGCGGTGATGCAGTGCGCCATCTGCACGGCGAATATGTCAGCGTGTATGTGCCGACCACGCCCAACCCGACCTCCGGATTTTTCCTGATGATGCCCAAAGCGGATGTCATCGAACTGGACATGAGCGTAGACGAAGCGCTCAAATACATCATTTCCATGGGCGTGGTCGCCCCGCCGGCACGCCTCAGCTCGCAACCAGCCGCGCTGCACAATGAATGAGCTGCGCCGCCGGATGCGACGCCTTCCATCTTTCATCTAGTTTTTATCCGGAACTCCCAGATCATGCGAACCCATTACTGCGGCCAGGTAACCGCTGCCGACCTCGATCAAACCGTCATCCTGTGTGGTTGGGTCCATCGCCGACGCGACCACGGCGGGGTGATCTTCATCGACCTGCGCGACCGCGAGGGCCTGGTACAGGTGGTGTGCGATCCCGACCGTCCAGAGATGTTTGCCATCGCCGAGTCGGTGCGCAACGAGTTCGTGCTCAAGTTGAGCGGCCGTGTGCGCCGTCGCCCGACCGGCACCGAAAATGCCAATCTGCGCTCGGGCGAAATCGAAGTCCTGTGCCACGATATCGAAATTCTCAATGGCGCGGCCACGCCACCCTTTCAACTGGACGACGAGCATATCTCCGAGACCGTGCGCTTGACCCACCGTGTGGTCGACCTGCGCCGGCCGCAGATGCAAAAGAACCTGATGCTGCGCCACAAGGTGGCCATGGCCTTCCGGCGTTTCCTCGATGCCCACGGCTTCATCGACATCGAGACGCCGATGCTCACCAAGAGCACGCCGGAAGGCGCGCGCGACTACCTGGTGCCTTCGCGTGTGCATCCGGGGCAGTTCTTTGCGCTGCCACAGTCGCCGCAACTGTTCAAGCAAATGCTGATGATTGCGGGGTATGACCGCTACTATCAGATCACCAAATGCTTCCGCGACGAGGACCTGCGTGCCGACCGCCAGCCGGAGTTCACCCAGGTCGACCTGGAAACCTCCTTCATGGACGAAGAGCAGATCACCGCGCTGGTCGAGGAAATGATCCGCTTCGTGTTCCGTGAAGCGCTCGCAGTCGAGTTACCCAACCCTTTCCCGCGGCTGACCTATGCCGAAGCGATGCGCCGTTACGGCTCCGACAAGCCCGATCTGCGGGTGACTCTGGAACTGGTCGACATCACCGACGCGGTCACCGACGTGGCCTTCAAGGTATTCTCCGGCCCGGCCACCAGCGGCGGGCGTGTGGCGGCGATGCGTGTACCCGGCGGCAGCAGTCTGAGCCGTGGCGAAATCGACGAACTGACCAAGTTCGTCGGCATCTACGGCGCCAAGGGATTGGCCTACATCAAGGTCAATGACGCCAGCAAACCCAACGAAGAGGGCCTGCAATCGCCCATCGTCAAGAATTTGCATGAAGCGGCGCTCACCGCCATCCTTTCGCGCACCGGCGCGCAATCCGGCGACCTGATCTTTTTTGGCGCCGACAAAGCCAAGGTGGTCAACGATGCATTGGGCACGCTGCGGGTCAAGCTCGGCCACGAGAAGGGTTTTGTCACCGGCGAACAATGGTGCCCGGTGTGGGTGGTGGATTTCCCAATGTTCGAGTATGACGAAGAGGACAAGCGCTGGGTAGCCTGCCATCACCCCTTTACCAGCCCCAAGGACGAGCATCTGGAACTACTCGAGAGCAATCCAGGCCAGTGCCTGGCCAAGGCTTACGATCTGGCGCTCAATGGCTGGGAAATCGGCGGTGGTTCAGTCCGTATTCACCGCGCCGAAGTGCAAACCCAGGTCTTCAAGGCGCTCAATATCGGCCCCGAGGAACAGCAGGCCAAATTCGGCTTCCTGCTCGACGCGCTCAAGTACGGCGCCCCGCCACACGGCGGCCTGGCCTTTGGCCTGGACCGCATCGTTACCTTGATGACCGGCGCTGAATCGATCCGCGACGTGATCGCCTTCCCCAAAACCCAGCGTGCCCAATGTCTGCTCACCAACGCCCCATCGGCCGTGGAGGAAAAGCAATTGCGCGAGCTGCACCTGCGTCTGCGCCAGAAGGCCGACACCCAGATCGAGCCTGCCCGCGACTGACCCCCGCGCGCGGCGCTTATGGCAAGATGGGCGAACGGGCAGCCGTTCGCCCATTTTACGTTGACCGCGAGCGCTCAAGCCGCCCGGCTGGTGCGCCGATATAAGCTCAAGGTTTCTCCTTCACTTCAGGCAGTTGCCGCTCATGGCCGATCTTGCGAGCGTCTCCGTGCTGGTCATCGATGCCAATGCCGGCATGCGCGCGCAATTGCGCAACATGCTGGGCGGGTTCGGCATCGAACGGATCGAGCAGGCATCCAGCGCGGCCGCCGCTCTGCGTCGGCTGCGCGAGGCGCGTTTCGACATCGTGCTGTGCGAATTCAACCTGGGAGAAGGACAAGACGGTCAGCACTTGCTGGAGGACCTGCGCAGCAACGAAATCATTCCCCTGACCACGCTGTTCATCATGGTCACTGCCGAGCGCAACTACGAGCGTGTGGTCAGCACCGCCGAGCTTGCCCCCAACGACTATGTGCTCAAGCCGCTGGCCAGCCATGTGCTGCGTTACCGCCTGGAACGCGCACTCGACAAGCGGGAAGTTTTCATGCCCGCTTACCGCCGCATCGAAATGGGCGACCCGATCGGAGCGGTAGAGCTATTGCAGCAGGCAGAACGCGACCATCCGCGCTACGCCACCGATCTGCTGCGCCTGCAAGCCGAACTGCATCTGTCGATCGGCGAGCTCGATCGAGCTGAAGCTGCCTATCGACAGGCGCTGCAACGCAAAGCGCTACCCTGGGCCGAGCTGGGTCTGGCGCGCATCGCGGTACTGCGCAAGCACTACACCGACGCCGAGGAACGCCTCACCGGGCTGATCGCCGAACACGACGACTACATCGACGCCTACGACCTACTGGCGCGCTGCCGCGAACAAGCCGGCCGGCCGGCCGAAGCCTGCGACGCCCTGCTGGCAGCCACCAAACGCTCCCCGCACCGTCTGGCGCGCCTGCGTCACCTGGGCGAGATCGCCTTGGAGACCGGCGACTTCGGGCGCGCCGAAGAGGCGCTCGCCGAGGTGGTGCGCAAAGGCAAGGTGTCCAACTTTGCCGACCCCGAAGACCATGTTCGCCTGCTCCAGGCGCAGCTTGGCCAGGGGCAGACCGAAAGCGCCCGCGCAACCCTGAGCGATCTGGCGCGCAGCATGGCCGGCCAGCCCAAAGCGCCCATCTGCGTTGCACTGGCCCGCGCGCTCTACCACAGTGCAACCGGGGCGCCGGACAAGGCCCGCGCGGCGTTGCACGAAGCGGTCGCGACCGGGGCGGACAGCAGCCAGTTGTCGATCGGCATGAAGCAGGAATTGGTCAGAGCCTGCTTCGACAACGAGCTGGATGCCGAAGGCAGCGAACTGGTGCTCGACATCCTGCGCAATACGGCCGACGAGCACACGCTCAACGCCACCCGCGCCGCGCTGCGCGCGCGCGGCCGCGAACTGCTGGCCGAACAGTTGGAAGAGCGCACCCGCGAGGAGGTGCGTAACCTGGTCGCACGGGGCGCGGCCAAAGCCAAAGCGGGCGACTTTGACGGCGCGGTGAGCGAAATGATGCACGCAGTGCGCCAAATGCCCGGCAACCCGCATGTATTGTTCAACGCTGCGCTCGCCTTGCTGCGTCATGTGGAACACCGCGGCTGGAACGAACGTTTTGCCAGACAGGCCGGCACGCTGATCGCCCGTGCCCGCCGATACGATCCACTCAGCCCACGGTTGGCGGCCATCTCCGCCTTCATGCACAGCCTGTTCCAAAAATATGCGGTGCAGCCGAAGGATAACGCCGAGGGCTCGCGCACGACTGCCTGAACCGCAACCGCCATGCGCACCACACTGACCCGTCTGCTTGGCCTTTTCGCACTGGTTGCGGCGCTGACTGGATGCGCGCCGCCGGCCGGCACAAACCACGACCTGCCGCCCGAAGCGCACGCCACGCTGGCGCTGATCCAATCCGGTGGCCCGTTCCCTTACCGCAAAGACGGCAGCGTGTTCCACAATCGTGAAGGGCTACTGCCCGAACGTCCGCGCGGCTATTACCGTGAATACACCGTGCCCACGCCCGGTGCCCGTGACCGCGGCGCACGCCGGATCGTCGCCGGCGGACAGCCGCCCGAAGTGTTCTACTACACCGAGGACCACTACCGCAGTTTTCGCCGTATCGAGCCGCCGCGATGACGCCCGACATTTCGCCCAACCAAGAACTGCTCGCCACCCCCGGCGTACACCCGCTGCCCCCGCACGCACTGCCCGCACTGCTACACGCCGCCCACACTGCCGGCATGCGCCCGTACTGCATCGATTTGTCCGCATGCGACGACAAGGCGGCTGTCTTGGCAGCGCTGGCCAAAGGCCTATCCTTCCCCGCTTGGTTTGGCCACAACTGGGACGCGCTGGCCGACTGTCTGAGCGATCTGTCATGGCTGCCGGATCGCTCGGTGGTGGTGGTGTTCGAACACGTCCGGCGGCTCGCAGACAACGCGCCCGACGACTACCGCACCACTCTGGACATTTTTGCCGAAGCGGCCGAGAGCCAAGCTGCCCAGGGGCGCCGGCTGATGCTCTTTACCCCGTGTTGTCCGCCGCGGCGCAGCGACCGCTCGCCGCCCGCTTGAGCATCTCTTGCAGACACTCGGGGCAATAACAACCGAGCCCGGCGTCCGCCGCCGGCACCGCAAGGCCCGCTGGCAACGCTGCGCACCAACATGCGGGCCATCCGGCCGCCATGCCACAGGTAAAAGCCGCGCCACAACGCGGGCAGGTGTTGGTGCTGGCCGAATCGGGCATGCGCTCTGTCGTGCTCATTTCCGCCTCCAGGGGCCGTATCGCCCCGGTCGATCATACAACGCTCCCACCAGGTTGAATTCACCGCCACCGCACCTATATTCGTAGCGCAGGGATTCAATGACCCTACTCTTATAGAGGAGAATGCATCATGGCCAACATCATCAACCGCGACCCGTTCGATGATTTGCTCCAAGGCTTTTTCGTTCGGCCGGTGGAATTCGGCCGCTGGGCTGCCGAAGCGCCGCAGATGCGTGTCGACCTCAGCGAAGACGATGCCGCTTACCGGGTTCATGCGGAATTGCCCGGTGTGAGCAAGGACGACATCCATGTCAGCATCGACGGCGCAGTGCTGTCGATCAGCGCCGAGCGCAAGCAGGAAAAAGAAGTCAAACAGGGCGAAAAACAACTGCGCACCGAGCGTTATTTCGGCAAGGTATCGCGCAGCTTCCAACTCGGGCAGGAGGTGGACGAAGCACGCGCCACCGCCAAGTTCAAAGACGGCGTGCTGGAGCTTCATCTGCCCAAAAAAGCCGCCACACAGGCTCGGCGTCTGACCATCGAATAAACGCCGCTGGCGGCGCTGTGCCCGGGCGAGCCAGGTGCCGCCCGGGCGCAATTTTTCCTTCCGCATCCGCGGTAGAATGGGCGGCCGTTTCATTCGTTACCGACAGCCGCCATGACCGCTTCCCGCACCCCCGACACCAGCAGCATCCCCCCTGCACGCAAGGCTGCGATCCTTGCCGAGGCGCTGCCTTACATCAAGCGCTTTTTCGACAAGACTATCGTCATCAAATATGGCGGCAACGCCATGACCGATCCGCACCTCAAGGATTGCTTTGCGCGCGACGTGGTGCTGCTCAAACTGGTAGGACTCAATCCGGTCGTCGTCCATGGCGGCGGCCCGCAAATCGAAAATCTGCTCGCCCGGGTGGGCAAAAAGGGCGAGTTCATCCAGGGCATGCGGGTCACCGATGCCGAGACCATGGAAGTGGTCGAGATGGTGCTCGGCGGGCAGGTGAACAAGGAAATCGTCAACCTCATCAACCAGCATGGCGGCAAGGCTGTGGGCCTGACCGGCAAAGATGCCGGCTTCATCCGCGCCAGAAAGTTGATGGTGCAGAAAAAAGACGCGCCTCAGGGCGATCTGATCGACATCGGACAGGTGGGTGAGATCACCGGCATCGACCCCAGTCTGATCGCCTTTCTGGACCAAGGCGACTTCATCCCGGTGATCGCGCCGATTGGCGTCGGCGAACAGGGAGAGACCTACAACATCAACGCCGATGTGGTCGCCGGCAAGCTGGCCGAAATTCTCAAGGCCGAAAAACTGATGCTGCTCACCAACACCCCGGGCGTTCTGGACAAAAACGGCAATCTGCTCACCGGCCTCACTCCACGGCAAATCGACGAATTGGTCGCCGACGGCACCTTGTCCGGTGGCATGCTGCCCAAGATCGCCTCGGCGCTGGACGCCGCCCGCAATGGGGTGAAGTCGGTGCACATCATCGACGGCCGGGTCGAACATTGTCTGCTCTTGGAGATCCTCACCGACCACGGCGTGGGCACGATGATCAAAAGCAAATAGCACGCCCACCCCCGATGGGAGAGGCCGCCACGGCGGGCTTGAACCGCTGGCACCTGTTGCTTGCCCTGCTGATCGCCTATGGATCGCTGTATCCGTTCGACTTTACCCCGCCGGACGCTTGGCTGCCTGAGCTAGCGCACTTGCTGGCCGACACCCGCCTGTGGTCCAGCCGCGGCGATGTGCTCGGCAATGTTTTGCTGTTTCTGCCATGGGCCTTGGTGTCCCGCCCGCTTGCGGGCGCTTCGGCGCGCGCGCAGTGGTCGCTGCTGCTCAGCGGTCTGGCGCTGGCGGCCGGACTGCAAGTCTTGCAGATTGCGCTGCCGAGCCGGGATGCGGCGGTATCGGACATCGTCTGGAATATGGTCGGCCTGCTGCTCGGCCAGTTTGCGCTCGCCCCTTGGGTGGGGCGCATGGTGCCCAACGCTGTTCCGCCCGGACGCAACGCCACGCTGGCGTGGGCCATGTTCGGTTTATGGCTGGCCAATCAGACCATGCCATACGTCCCCAGTCTGGACGCGGCACAACTCAGAATCGCGCTCAAGGCTTTTTTGGCGCCCGCTTGGCCGTCGACGGCCCTTCTCCTGCAGGCTTTTGCCAACGTCTTGGTGCTGGGCCATCTGACCCTGGGCCATCTATCCCGACGTGACGCGCTGATGACGGTGTTAGCGGCCCTGCTGGGGACGGCCGCCGCGCGTTTGCTGCTGGTCGATCACCCTGTGCATTGGCTGGAACTGGCTGCCGGCGCCGCGGCCTGGGTGAGCCTGTTGTGCTTGCGCAGCGCTGAGCGCATCGCGCCGCTTGCCTTGGCTGCGCTGCTGACCGCAATGACGGTGGCAGCATTAGCGCCTTTTGACTGGCGCGCCCATGCGGCCGCCTTCAACTGGCAGCCTTTTGCGGCCTATCTGCACGGCAACATGCTGGGCAACCTGCGCGAACTGCTCGATACGGTGTGGTACGCGGCCGCCGTACTCTGGCTGGCGCACGCAATGAACGCACGGCTTGCCGGGGTGGGGGCTTTCCTGGTGGCCTGGGTGCTGGCGTTGGAGTTCACGCAGCTATGGATTGCACAACGTAGCGCCGACATCACCCCGGTCTTGACCACTTTGTTGGCAGTCCTGGGCATGATCCGCCTGCTGCGCTGGGCCGGAGAATCCAAACCCGCCCCCAAGGACCCAATTGCCGCGCCGGTGCGCGCCTCGCTCGAAGGCGATGTGGTCGCCACTTCGGCCGCACCGCTGCGCGCACTGGGCTGGGCGCTGGCCGCCTGGCTGGCCGGCACGGCGGCGCTGGCCTGGTTGATCCGCCAGCCGGGGGTACCGTATAACTTACGCGAACTGTTCCTTGGCAACGGTCATCCGCTGGCCATCGCGGTGTTCATCCTGGCCGGCTTGTCACTGGGCGCAGGTCCCCGACTGGCGCTGGCGCTGGCTCAGAGCGCTCCGCGCCCGGCCCTGCGCCTAGCCTGGCTGCTGCCCGTCAGCGGACTGCTCAGCCTGCTGCTGCTCGCATTGAGCGTCACCACCGAGAGCCTGGACGATATTGCAGGCAGCAATAACCTTTACTGGTGGGTGACCGAAGGCGAAACCTGGGGCGCAGCAGCAGCGGCGTTTTTCCGCAACACCTTGACAGCGCAGATGGTGGCGCCCCTCGAGCGCACTGTGCGCTTTTTGGCGCTTTACCTGCCGCCGGCGGCTTTTCTTGCCGTCGCGCTGGCCGCCATCGAATTACGCCTGCCGGCCAGACGGATCGCCGCCATGACCGCCGTGCTGCTCCCCCTGCTGTGGCTGTGCAAGGCGGTCGCCTTTGACTGGTCATCCACCGACAACCTCAACGAGCTGATCGCCCCGGACGGGCGCTTGGGTCTGGGCGGCGGCGGATACCTGTACCTGCTGCTGGCGCTGGGTGCCGTCCATATCGCCCTGTTGGTGCGCCGGTCGGCGCCACGGTGGCCAGCGCTGACCTACACGGCTGCTGCGGTGCCGCTATCGTGGTGGCTGTTGAGCCATGGCTTGTCGGCGGAAATCCATAAGTACGGGCAGGTATATTCCGGCGTGCAATTTTTGCTTGGCCCCGATCGGATCGAGCAACTCACCGAAGGGGCGTTGCAAGCGCGTTGGGCGGCGCTCTACCTGGCGCTGATCGCCACCGGCAGTGCCGGAGTCATCCTTGCCCGCGCGCTGCGGGCAGCTCGCGCGAGCTGATCATTCAGCATTGGAAGGCTCTACGGGCGCGGGCTCGGCCCAACGACCGACCGCGCGCAGTTTGTCGCGCAGCCCCGGCAGCGGGAAGCCTTGGGCATACGCGGCGTGTGCGCTTTCCAGTGCCTTGTCGTATTCCTCGAGGTCGAAGTAACCCAAGCCCAGGTTGTAATAGGCATTGGCATCCATTGGCGCCAGCGCCCTGGCCTGGTCGAGTTTGCGGCTTGCCTCAGCCGGTTTGCCGGTTTTGATCAGATAAAGCCCGTGGATGATCTTCACCATGGCATCATCCGGGGCAAAGCGCTCGCCGCGGTCGAACCAGCACGCCATCGTCCATTTGGAATCCTTCGGCCGGCTGCGGTTCTCACGTAGGGCGAGCTTCATCATCGCCATCAACGCACGATGATGGTTGGGAAATACATGCAGGGTATAGTTGAGGTCACCGCCCGGCCCCATCGACGTGTTGCCCTTGATCAGGTTTTCCACTGCGGGCGTAAAGTGCGCTCTTTCCACCAGATTCAGATTTTCGGCCGACGAGCGCCGATAATCGAACGGGCCGTAATGATTGTCGAGCGCCCCACACACCGCGGCACCGGTTTGCGCAGCCGCCAGCGCCGCAATGGCGGCAAGCAGAAATGCGGCCCAGGCGCTGCGTAATCGACCGGAACATTTCATTGTCGACTCCCTCCTGTGGCATGACTGCCCTGACGGCCGGGCATGAGCCCACTGACCCATTCGGCCGTCAACCGGGATACATCGTCGCACAACGCCAGATTCGAAAATGTGTGATCTGCCGCGTCCACATGCACGAGACGCGCATGCGCCAATAAGTGCTGCCAACGCGCATCCTGGCTGAGCGCCTGCTCGAACTCACGGGCCACGTAGTCCCGTCCGCTGAGCACCACCAGCAACGGTCGCCCCGCGCGTACCAAGGCGTCCGCCATGCGTTGCGGCAGCGTCTGGGCAGCGGCCGGCGCACTGGCCTCGGCGCATGGCTTACCGCGCGCGGCGCGCAGTGTTGCCAGCACGCCGGCCAGCGCCCGCCCGGGCGACACGCCGCCGCGCAGCAGTTTGGTCCAAAACGCCGAATCGAATACGCGCTTCAGGTAGTAGTGCTTGAGGTAAGTGCGCGCAGCACCCGCTGCGGTCCGCACCCAGGGATTGAGCAGCACCAGTCCGCTCACCCTGCGGTCCTGCGGGGCATACAGGCAGGCCGCGCTGGCGCCGTCGCACAACCCCCACAGAATGACGCCCGAGAGCGTCGGCACACGGACCATGAAAGCATCCAGCGCGGCGCCGATATCGGCATCGATGGCCTCGAAAGCGCGCGGCGCACCGCCCGCATCGCCCATGCCGCGCACATCGAAACGCAGGCAGGCAATACCGGCCGCAGCCAGCCGGCGTGCCAGCCGCACAAACTGCCGATGACTGCCGACCCGGTACTGCGGCCCGCCCACCACGACCAGCACGCCGAGCGTTGCCGGGGTTTGCAGCGGCTCACAGACGATGGCGACCAGTTCGTCGCCCTGACAGTCGATCAGGAAGGCCGATTCACGGTAGTTCATGCGCCAAAACGCTCGAGCATGCGGACCGAACGTTCGATCAGCGCGGGCACGGTCTCGATCTCCTGGGTCATCCAGAAGGGACTGCCCGCCACCACCGCACTGTCGACCGCTACCCGGTCGTTGCGCCAGGCTTGCTGCAAGCGCGCGATGGCCGGCGACAGGCCGGCCCCGGCGGCCGCCACGACCTCGAGCACGGCAAGCGGTCCGGAGCTGCCGGGGGCAAGACGCAAACTGGCCGCCTCCAGCCCGGCGCACAGCTCGGGCGACAACCGGTAGCCGGCCACCTCCACCGCGCGTCCGGCCGCCAGCTCGGCGCGCAGCCGGGTGAGCACACCGCGGGCGTCTTGTTCGTCCAGCATCTGCCCGGCTGCCGCCAAGCGCAGGAACTGGGTCAGGTACTGTTTGCCGGTAACGACCGGCTGCCAGATCAGCCAGGGCAGATGCTTGCCGGTGGCGATCAGCCAGTCGGCGGCCAACAAGGCGCCGGCACGCAAGCTCCACAAACAGGGGGGCCGACCGCTGCGCTCGGCAAGCCAGTGCCACGCAAAGGACAAATCATCCAACCAGTGCTGCCAAGAGGCATCGCCGAATTCGCCATCGCTGTCACCGCAGCCGAAGTGATCGACCTGCAACACCACCCAGCCCTCGGCGGCAAAACGCCGCGCGGCCAAGGCGGCCATGCGGCGCGATTTATTCATTTCTTCGGCAAACGGCGCAACATAAAGCAAGGCACCGCAGGCGCGCCCCGACCGGCGGGTCAATACCGCAAAACGCCCGCCGGCGGGCGTATCCAGGCGCAAGACCTCTCGCGCGACGGTCATGCCGTGCCGGCAAGCTTGCTTTCCACGAAACCGATCAGTGCCCCCACGGTGGCAAAGGTGGCGCCGTCGATCTCGTCATCTTCGACGATGAAACCAAAGCGCTCCTCCAGCAGGTTGATCACCCCGACGACCGCCATGGAATCGAGCTCCGGCACCGCGCCGAGCAGCGGGCTGGCTGAATCGAAGGTACTGGCGCGCCCGCCCAGGCTCAGCACCTCGTCGAGAATGGTCAGGACTTCCTTTTTGATATCCAAAAACTGTCTCCGGCCGTGTCAGTTGCGAAGTGACGGATTCAACAATGCCGCCCGTATCGGGTTGCTATTATAAGGATTCGCCGTCGGATGCCATCGTGACCGAGTTAGCGCACGCCATCAACCACAGGGCCGGGAACACGCCGTTCATGAAACAGCCGCACCGCCTGAGCCATTGCCCGTCTCCGGCCAGCATGCGCCGTCGGCGCAGCGCCCGCCGATGCACACGGACGCACAGCGCCGCCGCACGGATCGCATGATTTCGCTGCCACGGCGCCCGATTCTGGACTGGTCCAGCTTCTTGGGCGGACGCAGCGCCGGCCTACCCTCGGTGGCGGACCTGCCCTACCGGCGTATGACCACCAGCGGCCGCGCCGCCATTTTCCACGCGCTGCGCCTGGCCCGACTGGCGCCGGGCACCCCGGTGCTGGTACCCACCTATCACTGTCCGACCATGATTGCGCCGGTGGTGGCGGCCGGGCTGCGCCCGGTGTTCTATGCCTTGGAGTGCACAGGTTTGCCGGCATTGGACAGCATCGACGCCGCGCTTGCGCGCCAAGCCGGCGCCATCCTGGTGCCTCACCTGTTCGGTATCGCCCGTTCACTGGCCAAAGTGCGCCAATGGTGCGACGGCACCGACACACTGTTGATCGAAGACTGTGCGCACGCCTTCTACGGCATGGCTGGCGAGCGCCCGGTGGGCCACTGGGGAGACTACGCTACCGCGAGTCTGACCAAGTTTTTACCGGTTCCCGAAGGTGGGCTGCTGGCCTCGGCCTGCCGCCCGCTGCCACGGCTGGGCTTGCGCGCCCAGGCGCCGTTGGCGCAGCTCAAGGGCTTGGTCGACGTGTTGCATCTGGCCGCCGACCACGGCCGCCTCAAAGGACTGGGCACACTGGTGCACACCGCTTTGCGCTGGCGCCGCCGCGCCACTGGTCCTGCGACGGATATGCCGCCTGCCGCTCAGGACAGCGCAGCGCCCGCTTTCGCAGCAGACATGGGCCGTCATAACGAAGCGCCGCTGTGGGTGAGCCGCGCACTGCAAGGCGCGCTGGCCCAAGAGCCGATCATCCAAGCGCGTCGTGCCAATTACCTGGCTCTCGCGCGCGCTCTGGATCTGGGCGCAGCGGCCAAACCGCTATTTCCGACGCTGGATGCCGCTACTGTGCCGTATGCCATGCCGTTCTGGGTCCAGGACGCGCAGCGGGTGTACCCCCAACTGCGCGCTGCGGGCGTTGCGGTATTCCGCTGGGACAGGCTGTGGCCGGACACGCCCAGCATTGCCGCCGACCACGCCCGCACCTGGCCGCGACACCTGCTGCAGGTACTGTGTCATCAGGCCCTGCACCCGGAAGACATGGCCTGGACCATTGCCACGATCCGGCGGTGCGTCGAGGCCGGCGGAAACGCTTACTCATGAGCAGCCCCATGGATCCGCGCAGCGGCACACCGGCGAACACCGCACTGCCGCCGTCAGCCCAGGGCCGTCCGCACTCATGTGGACACTGGACGATGGTACCGGCCACGCTTTTTCCAGCGCACGCGCAGCGCTGGGACGCGCTCAACGACAATGGCGCGCGCAGCCCGTTTCTGGTATCGACCTTCATCCAAACCCTGCTTACGCACTTTGGCCAGCCGGATGTGCGCTTGGCGCTTTGCCAGCAGCACGGCCGGGTGGTGGCGATGGCATTGTTGCGCCCCGGCGGCCGGTACGCGTGGACCTGTTTTCAACCCTCACAGTTGATCGTTGCCCCGCTGGTGCATGAAAAAGGTCTGCCGGTTGCCGCGTTGGCTCTCGATTTGTTGGCGGCCCTGCCGCCAACCGCGCTGTCGCTGGCCTTCACTCAGCTCGATCCGGATATCTCGCCGCGGCCAACCGAGCAAGCGCGCATCGGCACCCTGGATTACATCGAAACCTGTGTCATCGATCTCCTGCCCGGCGATTTTGCAAGCTTTGAAGCGCGGCTATCGAAAAACACACTGGCCAATCTGCGCAAACGCGCAGCCAAGGCCAGCCGCGAGTGCGGCGAGGTGGCGCTCGATGTTTTTTCAACGGTTGCGGAGGTGGAGCCGTTTTTGCGCGACTATGCACGCATCGAATCGGCAGGCTGGAAAGCCGCAGCGGGTACGGCCATCCGCGAGGGCGACCCGCAATACGCGTTTTACCGCGATGTGCTCGTCCACAGCGCGGCCGCGCAAAGGGCACGCATGTTCCGCCTGCGTTTCGGTGACCAAGTGGCCGCCTTGGAAGCGGTGCTGATCACACATGAAACCGCGCTGCTGCTAAAAACCACACACGATGAAACCCTGCGCCAGTACGGCCCCGGCCAACGTCTGTTTTACGAAATCCTGCGTTGGCTGAGCGCGCACCTGCCGTCGGTGCAGCGCGTCGAGACCTACGGGCCGATCAATGAGAAGCAGCGCACATTTGCCACCGCGATCAAACGGATGTACCACCTCAACGCTTACCGTTACCGTATCGTGGCCACGGCGCACCGCATGCGGATCGGCGCACGCCAACGCCGTGCCGTCGCGTCTGCCCCCCCGGCGACAGCGATCGAACCGCACACCGGAGCGGCCGCCTTTTTTGGCAGCCAGGAATGGTTTGACCTGCTACGCACCACGGTCAGCCTGCCGGGGCGCTACCTGGAAGCGCGCGCCCCGGCCTGCGCTGCCGGCGGGCAGGCGAACTTCACCCTGCCGCTGCAATACGTCCGCTCGCCAACCGGCAAACGCGACCTCGTCGCCTGCGCCAATTTCTATTCCGGCCTGTACGCCCCGATCGTGACCGCCCACACGCCCGCCCAACAAGCCGCGGACGCCTTGCTGACGTTGCTCGAAGGCGTCGGTTGGGACACCTTCAGGCTGGCGCCCTTGGACCGGGAGTCGCCACTATTTGGCGTTTTGCTCGACGCGCTCAGCCGTGCCGGTATTGTCCATGACACCTATTTTTGCTTCGGCAACTGGCATCTGCCGCTATCTGCGCGGGACTTTCGGGATTATCTGCGCACCCGCCCATCGCGCTTGCAAAACACGCTCAAGCGCGCCGGCAGGCGTTTTGAGCGGATACCCGGCGCGCGTTACCTGCTAGTGCGGCAACCGGGTGCGGCGCTGGAGGCGGCCATTGGTCACTTCCAGATGCTCTATTGCAAACGCGGCCGCGCACCCGAGCCGCACCCGGAATTCATCCCGGAACTGTGCCGATGCACGGCGGAAAAAGGACAATTGCGCCTCGGTTTGCTGATGCTTGGCGACCGTCCGGTCGCCGCGCAGATTTGGATCGTTTGCGCAGGCAGTGCGCTAATCTTCAAACTGGCTTTCGATCCCGAACTGCGCAGCCTGTCGGTGGGCACGCTGCTTACCGCGCGCATGCTGCAAAGCGCCCTGGAAGAGGATCGGGTGCGCGAGATCGACTACCTGACCGGAGACGACCCCTACAAGAAAGACTGGATGACCCACCGCCGCGAACGATACGGCATCATTGCCTTCAATCCGCGCACGGTCTTTGGCCTGGCTGCCGCGGCCCGGCATTTTGCCGGCCGCCAGCTCAGACGCTGGCAAGCGCATTGGGCCGACGCCTCGGCACCTGGCGACACAGCACCAGCCGAGCCAAGCCGATGACGCCCTGCCGCCCTTTCATCTCATGTTTCAAGGACGCCCTGTGTGAGCACTGTTTCGCTGCTGCATGATCTTGTATTCCACGCCGCCAAACGGGCCGGGCAGGCCGCCGCGCTGACCGCCGATGGCCAGACGCTGACCTACGACACGCTTGCCGAGCAGATACGCCACGCTGCCGCCGGCTTGCGCCGCCTGGGCCTGGCGCGCGGCGAACGGGTGGCGGTCTATTTGGACAAGCGCGTGGAGACCGTTTGCGGCTGCTTTGCCACCACCGCCGCCGGCGGCGTTTTCGTGCCGATCAATCCGGTACTCAAGCCCACTCAGGTGGGCTACATCTTGCGCGACTGCAATGTGCGGGTACTGATCACCAGCTCGGAGCGTTATGCCGCGCTCGGAGACACCCTGAGCGCCTGTCACGATCTGCGCCAGGTCGTGCTCACCGGCCCCGGCACTGCGGCGCCCACGCCCGCCGGTCCGCCGACGCTGCCTTGGGCCGAGCTGCTGGAGGCGCCGCCGGCAGCCGGCCATCGCCTCATCGACGCCGACATGGCGGCCATTTTGTACACCTCGGGCAGCACCGGACAGCCCAAGGGCGTGGTGCTGTCCCACCGCAACATGGTCTGCGGCGCCCAAAGCGTTGCGCAATACCTGGAAAACCATGCGGGCGACAGCCTGCTGGCCGCCTTGCCGTTGTCTTTCGACGCGGGTTTTTCCCAGCTCACCACCGCTTTTTACGTCGGAGCGCGTGTCGTGCTGCTCAACTACCTGCTGCCGCGTGACGTGCTCAAGGCAGTGGTACGCGAACGTATCACCGGCCTGACCGCGGTGCCGCCGCTGTGGATACAGCTTGCCCAACTGCAATGGCCGGCGGAGGTCACCGATCACCTGCGCTACATTGCCAACACCGGCGGACGTATGCCGCTGGAAACCTTGGGCCGACTGCGCGCGCACTTGCCGCGCACCCGTCCCTATCTGATGTATGGCCTCACCGAAGCCTTCCGCGCCACCTACCTTCCGCCCGAGGAGGTCGACCGGCGACCGGATTCCATCGGCAAAGCCATCCCCAACGCCGAAGTGCTGGTGCTGCGCGAAGACGGCACCGAGTGCGCCCCCAACGAACCGGGCGAACTGGTGCAGCGCGGCGCGCTGGTGGCCATGGGTTACTGGAACGACCCCGAAAAAACCGCCGAACGCTTCCGCCCGCTGCCCGCCCAGGCGCCGGGGCGCCAGCACGGGCTGACGCTGCCGGAAATCGCAGTGTTCTCCGGCGACACGGTACGCCGCGACGAAGAAGGTTTCCTGTACTTCATCGGTCGACGCGACGAGATGATCAAAACCTCGGGCTATCGGGTCAGCCCGACCGAGGTCGAGGAGATTCTTTACGCCACCCGGCTGGTTGGCGAATGCGCCGCCTTCGGCGCCCCGCACGACACGCTCGGGCAATGTATCGTTGCAGTGGTCACTCCACCTGCCGGCGGCACGGTCGATCTCGCCGCCCTGCTCGCACAATGCCGCGCACGCATGCCGGCCTATATGGTGCCCGCCCGCATCGAACTGCACGAAGGCGCGCTGCCGCGCAACCCCAACGGCAAAATCGACCGCAAGGCGCTATCTGCGGCCTTTGTTTCCTGACGCTCATCTCACGCCGATGTCTTTTTCCACCCCACCGCTACACGCCCCGCTGACCCAGTTTGCCACCGCCGACGGACAGTTGCTGGTCGGCGGCCTGCCGCTCACCCGCCTGGTCGAGCGCGTCGGCCAGACGCCTTTTTATGCCTACGACCGCACCCTGCTCACCGCCCGCGCCCAGGCGCTGCGCGCCGCCCTGCCGCCGGGGTTGAAAATCCACTACGCCATCAAAGCCAACCCGATGCCGGCGCTGGTCTGCCACATGGCCACACTGGTCGATGGCCTCGACGTCGCCTCGGCCGGTGAGCTCAAAGTAGCGCTGGACGCAGGCGCCGATCCGCGGCAGATCAGCTTTGCCGGCCCCGGCAAGCGCGATGCGGAACTGTGCCAAGCAGTGGCCGCCGGCATTCTGGTCAATATCGAATCGTTCCGCGAGCTTGCGGTGCTGGCCGCGGCCTCGGAGCGGCTCGGCCTGCCGGCACGGGTCGCAGTGCGTGTAAACCCGGATTTCGAGCTCAAGGCTTCGGGCATGAAGATGGGTGGCGGCCCCAAGCAGTTCGGCGTAGACGCCGAACAGGTGCCGGCGCTGCTGGCCGAGATCGGCCGCGCCGGACTGGCCTTCGAAGGTTTCCATCTTTTTGCCGGATCGCAAAACCTCCGCGCCGAGGCCATCGCCGAAGCGCAGCAAAAGAGCTTTGCACTGGCGCTGCGCCTGGCCGAGCAGGCCCCGGCGCCGGTGCGCCTGCTCAATCTCGGCGGCGGCTTCGGCATCCCTTATTTTCCTGGCGAACAGCCCCTGGATTTAGCCCCGATCGGCGACAACCTGGCGCAACTGTGCGCGCAGGCCGCCACCGCACTGCCCGAGGCCGAGCTGGTCATCGAACTGGGGCGTTATCTGGTCGGCGAAGCCGGCATCTATGTGTGCCGGGTCGTCGACCGCAAGGTGTCGCGCGGTCAGACCTACCTGGTCACCGACGGCGGCTTGCATCACCACCTGGCCGCGTCGGGCAATTTCGGGCAGGTCATCCGCAAAAACTACCCGGTGGCCATTGGCAATCGCATGGATGCCGCGGCGGCCGAAACGCTCACCGTGGTCGGTCCGCTGTGCACCCCGCTCGATGTGCTCGCCGACCGCATGCCCCTGCCAGCGGCCGAGATCGGCGACCTGGTCGTGGTGTTCCAGTCCGGCGCCTACGGCTACACCGCCAGCCCGGAGCGCTTCCTCGGCCACCCGGCGGCAATAGAAGTGCTGGTCTAGTGCTCCGGGTTTTCGAGCCAGTCTGGCCAGCCGCTGACGGTATGCCGGCGCGCCGCTTTTGAGATAAGGGAAAGGCGCTTCATGAAAATCTGTCACTACCCCGACTGGCGCAGTGGTAATCCCTACCAGCGCCTGCTTGCCGAATCGCTCAGATCGCGCAACCTGGATGTGTCCATTCAGGATTACGCGCCCTTTCCATTCCCGCTCCTGCGCTCCGCGTTGAAACTCAAGGCAGACGTGGTTCATATCCACTGGATCAATGAGCTTGCGGCACCGATCCTGTGGAGCAAAACGGCACCAGCCGCATCGGCCAAACTCGCCGCGCTGGCGCTGGACATCATGCTGCTGCGGGCCTTGGGGAAAAAGGTCGTATGGACGATACACAATCTGTTGTCCCATGAATCGGGCAACGCCGCGCTGGAGTTGCGTGTGCGCCGGCTCCTTGCCCGCACGGCATCGCATCTGATCATTCACAGCGAAAGTGCCCTCGCCCAGCTCGAGCGGCACTACCGCATGCCGCTCAGCAACAAGGCCAGCATCGTTCCGCACGGCAACTACGACTGCTGCTATGCCTGTGGGGAGGCCGACAAAAATCGGCTAGCACAGGCGCTTGGGTTGACCGGGCAGCACACGGTGATCCTGTTCTTTGGAGCGATCCGCCGCTACAAAGGCATCGACCGCCTTCTGCGCGCTTTCTCCCGCACCCACGCCCCAGATCATCGCCTGATCGTCGCCGGCAACCCGCACGATGCGAGCATTCGGCAAGAGGTCGAACAGGCCGCCGCATCCGATCCGCGTATCCGCACACGGCTTGGATTCGTGCCGGATGACGAAGTGGCCGCCCTGTTTGCCTTGGCGGACATTGCGGTCATCCCTTTCGAACGCACACTCACCTCGGGCTCCGCAATCCTGGCACTGACCTTGGGATGCCCGTTACTGTTGCCCGCCGAAGCGCGCATCCTGGATGTTGCAAACGATACCTGCGCCCTGTTCTATGAGGATGAGAGCGCCTTGCACAGGCTTCTACAGGGTTTGACCAAGGCGGAACTGGGGCCCAAAAGGCTCGCCGCCAGAGTAGCGGCCGAGGACCTGTCCTGGGCGCGGGTCGCACAGCTTACCGAAGCGGTGTACCGGGCATCGTCCTGACATTGACGCGACGCTGGACAACCGGTCTCAAAGCCCTGCGCCGGCGAATGAACAATGTCACAGTCCCGGCCATCTCGGCGCAACGGCCGGACATCGATTTGCTAACCTAGGGTCTGCCCCGACCGGCCGCCTCTGGCGAAGGTTTGCGGGCACCCCCAGGCCGCCCGCTCACCGGGCAACACCTGCGCCGGAGTCCGTATGTCCGCTTCGATCATTGGCCGGCTGAGCGTCGACTCCGCCTGCACACCCCCCAACGTCCGGCCCTCAGCGCTGACGCTCAGCCGCTTACCCGGTGGCTGGTTCGCCCGAGCGCCGGCGGTGGAGTACGCCGCCGAAGGCACCTTGCACTGTCTGGCGCTCGGGCGCGCAGCGCTGTCGCCAGCCGGAGGAGTCGGTCAGGCTGCAGCCTGGCTCGACGCCTATCGCAAGCACGGCAGCGCCGCCGCCGACGCCGCACGCGGGCGCTTCGCCGTAGTCGTCGTCGACTACGCGGCACGCAGCGTGTGGCTGGCTACCGACCGCTTTGGCACCTGGCCGCTGTGCTATGCCGCGGACGAGGACGGCTTCGCTTTCGCCGACCGTGCCGACCAGGTGCCGGGCGGCACGCGCGAGCTGGCGCCGCAGGCGGTGTTCGACTACTTCTTTTTTCATGCCATCCCCGCGCCGCACACCATCTTCAGCGGCATTTCGCGCCTGCCGGCCGCGCACTGGGCTTTCTGGCAGGGCGGTCGGCTGGAAGTGCGCCGCTGGTGGACGCCGCGCTTCGAGGAACCCGCGCACGCCGACTTCGATGCCTGCAAGACGGAATTTCTGGGCTTGGTGGAAAACGCGGTGGCGCGCGAGGCGGCCGGGTGCGAGCCCGGCGCTTATCTTTCCGGCGGCACCGACAGCTCCACCGTGTGCGGCATGCTGTGCAAGGTGCTCGGCCGGCCGGCGCGTAGCTGGTCGATCGGTTTTCACGCCCGCGGCTACGATGAAATGGCCTACGCGCGCATCGCCGCCCGGCATTTCGGCGCCGAGCATCATGAACATTACGTCACCCCCGACCAATTGCTCGACGCCATTGCCCGGGTGGCGGCGTATTACGATCAACCGTTTGGCAACTCCTCGGCGGTGCCGGCATGGATTTGCGCCGAGCAGGCGCGCGCGCAAGGCGTCACCCGCATGCTGGCCGGCGACGGCGGCGACGAATTGTTCGGCGGCAACACCCGCTACGCCAAGCAACGCATCTTCGATTTGTACGACCGGCTGCCGGCCACGCTGCGCAACTTGGTGCTGGAGCCGGCGCTCTCTGGGCCGACCGGTCGGCTGCCGCTGGCCCGCAAAGGCGCCAGCTACGTGGAACAAGCCCGTGTGCCGCTGCCGGACCGGCTGCAAATGTACAACCTGCTGATGCGTCTGGACCCGGCGCGGGTGTTCGAGGCCGACTTTCTTGCAGCCGTCGACCCACAAGCCCCGCTCGATCGGCAGCGCGAAGTCTGGGAGCAAAGCGCCGGCGCGGCACCAATCAACCGTCTACTGGCCTTCGACTGGAAGTTCACCTTGGCCGACAACGACCTGCCCAAGGTGATCGGCACCACTCGGCTTGCCGGCCTGGAAGTCGGCTTCCCGCTGCTATCTGACGAGCTGGTGGATTTTTCACTGCGCCTGCCGCCTGCCTGGAAGCTCAAGGGCCTGACCTTGCGCTGGTTTTTCAAAGAAGCGCTGCGCGGCTTTCTGCCCAATGAAATCATTGCCAAGAAAAAACACGGCTTTGGTTTGCCCTTCGGCCTCTGGGTCTGCGAGCACATCGGCCTGCGCGGCTTAGCCACCGACGCGCTGCACGCGCTGGCCGGACGCGGCATCGTCCGGTCACGCTTCATCGACGAATTACTCAGCACCCATCTGCCCTCGCACCCGGGCTATTACGGCGAAATGGTGTGGATTCTGATGATGTTTGAACTGTGGCTGGCAGCGCACACCGAGTCCGCCGTCCAGCCGGAAGAGGCCGCCGTGTCATGAGCTCGGTCCGCCGCGCGCTGGTGCTGTCGATGGCCGAGCGCTATGTGCTCATCGGCTTGAGCCTAATGAGCAACATCCTCATCGCCCGCCTGCTCACGCCTGAGGAGATCGGCATCTACTCGGTCACCTTGGCACTGATCGGCGTCGCCCATGTGCTGCGTGACTTTGGCATCGGCAACTTCCTGATCCAGGAAAAAACGCTCAACGACGATCACCTGCGTACCGCCTTCGGCTTCTCGCTGATGATCGGCGTCGGGCTGTTCGGACTGATCTTCGCCATCGCTCCGTGGGCGGGTGTGTTCTACAAGGACCCGCGCATCGTCGACACCATCCGTATCGGCGCGCTCAATTTCCTGGTGCTGCCGTTTTGCTCGATCTCGGTCGCGCTGCTGCGCCGCGAGATGCAATTCGGCCGCCTGGCGGTGGTCACCCTGAGCGCGGCGGTATTCGGTTTTGCGGTCACCATTACTTTGGCGCTGCAGGGCTTGGGCGCCAACGGCCTGGCCATTGGCGGCGTGGCCGGCAACCTGGCCACCGGCCTGGGCGCCTGGCTGGCGCGCACACCCCGCCGCATCCTGATGCCCGGCTTTCGCGAGTGGCGCAAGGTGGTCGGCTTTGGCGCGCGCACCTCGGCGGCCAACATCGTCACCACGGTTTCAATGGACATCAATGACCTGGCCGTGGGCCGCATCCTGGGCTTTGCCCCAGTGGCCATGATCAGCCGCGCGCAAGGGCTGATGAATCTCTTTCACCGCGATCTGATGACCGCCATCCGCAATGTGGCCTATCCCGCTTACGCCCGGACCCACCGCGAAGGCGGCGACCTGGAGGCGCAACATCAGTTCACCGTGGCCGCCATCACCGTGCTGGCCTGGCCTTTTTATGGCTTTGCCGCGCTCTACGCGCTCGAACTGCTGCATCTGCTGTTCGGCCCACAGTGGCGCGAGGCCGCGCCGCTGGTGCCGTGGTTCTGCCTGGCCGGCTCGGCGGCCGCCACCTGCAATCTGATCCTGCCGATGCTGACCGCGCGCGGCCGGGTCGATCTGGCCACACGCGCCGATCTGGTGGTGCAACCCATCCGCGCGCTAGTGCTGGTGGTCGGCGTGCTGCTGTTCCAGAGCATGCTCAGCTTCGCGGTGCTGTTTGCGCTCATCTTCATCGCCACGGTGCCCTACCTGTATCACATCAAGGCCCAGGCGCAGCCGACCGACTTCCCGGCCCTGTTCGCCAAGCTGCGCAAGAGCCTGGCGGTGACCGCAACCTGCATGACACCGCCGGTGTTCATCGCCGCACTGATTCCGGCCAACGGCACCTCCGGCGCGCTAGCGGCCATGGGACTGTCTGCGCTGACATGCGCCCTGACCTGGGTGGCCGCGGTCATTTTCTTCCGCCACCCGATCACCGACGACCCGCTGTTCCGCCGAATGATCGGTGCCGTGGGGCTGAGGCCGGGGACTTGATGAACGGGGGCACGCATGAGGGTGCGTGGTAGGCCCGCGCATGGGACATCCGCCGCTCGTCCGATGCGCAAAGTTCGGCCAACGCGTCAGCCCGACGCCGTCGTAGATGATCGCATTTGAGAAACAGGCATGAGTAACCGACACCACACCGCACCCGCGCCACAGTCCGGCTACCGCCCCGGTGTGACCGTGGTCATGGCCACCTACAACCGGGCCCGTTTCCTGCCCGAAGCGCTGCAAAGCCTGCTGGCGCAGACGGTGCCGCCAACCCGCATCGTAGTCATCGACGACGGCAGCACCGACGGCACGGGCGACGCACTCGCCCCCTTTGTCGACCGGATCGAATACATCCGCCAAGAAAACGGCGGCAAGGCGCGTGCACTCAACCGCGTCCTGCCCACGGTGGATACCGAGTTCGTATGGTTTTTCGATGATGACGACGCAGCGTATCCGGACGCTTTGGCCAAGCTACTGGAGACGCTGCACGGCGACCCTACCTGCGGATTCGCGTTCGGCGCCTTCGATGTCGGACAGTCGGAGGCCGGTTCATTGCTTGCCGCCGCCAAGCGGCCCGCACCCTATTTGCATGCCGAGAAAACCGCCACTTGGCAGCGCCTGGAGCTGTTTCGGGCCTGTACTTTGATGATGTCCGGCGCACTGATCCGCACGGCCGCGGTGCGGGCGGTCGGCGGTCTGAACGAAGCGCTGATCCGCGGTCAGGACTATGACCTGATGCTGCGCTTGGCCGCCCACTTTCCGTTCCGTTACTGCGGCAGCAGCGTGTATGTCTGGCGCGAGCATGACGGCGCGCGCGGCAGCGCCGCCGAACGCCACGCCCACGATGACAGAATCCGCGCCTGGGCACGCTACAACGCGCCGATCGGCGACTATCTGCGTACCCGGCTGCCCTTGGCGCTGTTTCAGCCCGACGACGACACCACCCTCGATTGCGCCCGCGCCCGGCGCAAGGCCTTGATCGTGCGCGCCTGGGCAATCGCCAACAAACTGCCTGCCGCCGCAACCGCAGCGGATCTGTGCGCGGCATTCGAGGCCGATGCGATAACGCCGCTCGACCAAGACGAGCGCAGGCTTTTGGAACAGCTTTTTCATCACGATTTCGTGGTTTATCGGCTACCGATTCCGCTACGAGCACTGACCCGCCTGCTGGGCTGCGCTCCCGGGTGCGCAGCCCTGATCCAGCTCGCACGCGGGCTGTACTGGCTGGGTCATGCCCAGCGTCTTTCCTGGCGCAAGACACATTTGCTCAGTCGCGCCGCACTCTTATACGCCTTGGGCCGATGCGCCGCCCTCTGGCACCGGCCAACCGGCCGCGCACACGCGGCTGCCGGCACGCAGCCAACCTCCCAGCGATGAAAATCGCCCTGCTCTGCTCCGGTCTGGGTCATGTCAACCGCGGACACGAAGTCTTTGCCCGCGGCCTTTTCGAGCTGCTGCGCGAGCACCTGGACATCACCCTGTTCAAAGGCGGCGGCGAGCCGGCCGAGCGCGAACGGGTCATCGACAACCTGCCGCGCCGCGCGACCTACCTTGAGCACATCCACGCCACCGGCTCGCCGCGCTGGGCCGAGGCGATCCGCGAGCAGGAGCGCTGCCGGATCGAGGCGGTCACCTTTGCCTACGCGGCACTCAAGCCGCTGCTCGAAGGCGGCTTCGACCTGATCCACTGCCTGGAGCGCGAAGTCTGCGAGGTCATCCACCAGCATCGTCACCTGTTCCGCGTGGTACCGCGCATCGTGTTCTCCAACGGCGGCGCGATCCCTGCGCGCGAGCTGCCGCCATGCGACGCGGTGCAGGAGCATTCGGCCTGGAACTTGCAGCGCAGCGCACGGAACAAGGCGTTCATGATTCCGCACGGGGTGGACCTGGCGCGCTTTCACCCCGACGTGCGCAGCGACCTGCGCGAACGGCTGGGCATTCCGGCCGAGGCCACGCTGGCCATCAGCGTGGGCACCATCTGCCACTGGCACAAGCGCATGGACTATGTGATCCGCGAGCTGGCGCCGTTGGAGTCTGTACATCTACTCATCGTTGGTCAGGAAAATGCCGACAGCGCTGCAATCAAGGCACTGGGGCAGACGCTGATGGGCGGCCGCATCCACTTCGCTACCCTGCCCCACGACCAACTGCCCAGCGCTTACGCGGCGGCCGATGTTTTCGTCCTCGGCTCATTGGCGGAGACTTTCGGCATCGTCTATATCGAGGCGCTTGCCATGGGCTTGCCGGTGTTTTGCACCCAGCATCCCAATCAACGCGCCATCGTGCAAGAAGGGGTGTTCATTGACATGTCGCAACCCGGCGCGCTCACCGCCGCGCTGCGCGACACGCCGCCCGCACGGCTGGCCGAACTGCGTCGCCTTGGCCCGCAAATCGCCCGGCGCGACTATGACCTGCGCGTGCTGCGCCAGCGCTATATCGACGAATATCAGCGGATCGCGGCCACGCCGGGCCAACTGCCGGCCTGGACCCTGCGCCGCCGCCTGGGGGCGAATTTGCACAATCTGGCGCGGCGTGCGGGCCTCTTGCGCTAGGCGGCCAGCAGGGCTTTGAGCCGCGCCGCCAACAAATACACCCAGGCCCGCCAGCGCAGCGGATCATGGCGCAGCGCAGTCAGGTAGGCGCGCCAAGCCAGATCGGGACAGCCCCGATGGTAGTGGCCATAGCCAAAATCCATCGCCAGTTTGGCCAGCCGCGCCTGCACCCACTCGGGCGGCACGCTGCTGCCATCCGGCGCGGTGGCGCCCCAGCGCTCGAACGCGGCGCAGATCACCCGGTACTCGTAATCCACCGCCTTGGGCTGACGGGTCAGACTGCCGGGCACCGCGCGGTAGTAGGAATAGGTGGCCGCCAGTTTGTCGATTCGGCACAGCCGCGAAGTGCGTAGCCAATAGTCGTAGTCCTCCCCGGCGACCAGCGTGGTATCGAAGAAGCCCACCGCCGCGGCAATTTCACGGCGGATCATCACCGTGGAGGTATGCACGACGCAGTCGAACAACAGCTTGGTATAGATCCAGCCGGACAGTGCCGGAACGATCTCGCCCGGCGTTACCGGCGCAGGCTGCGCCGGCAGGCGAAAAACGCCGTCCGCATCCGCCTCCCAGACCAGCCAGTGGTGATAGACCAGGCCGGTATCCGGGTGGCGCGCGAGATAATCCACCTGCGCGGTGAGCTTGCCCGCAAACCAGCCGTCATCGGCATCGAGAAAGCAGATGTAGTCGCCACGCGCCGCACGCAGGCCGGTGTTGCGCGCCGCGGCCACGCCGGCATTGGGCTGGCTGACGATGCGTACCTCGGGCGCGGCGGCACGCACCCGCTCGACGGTGCGATCGCGCGAGCCGTCATCGACCAACACGATCTCCACCGGGGCGTAGTCTTGCGCCTGCACGCTGCGGATCGCGTCCAGCACATAGGCTTCGGCGTTGTAGGCGGGGATGATGACCGAGACCAGCGGCGCATCGGTCCCGCCACCGGCGCAATCGGACCTGCTCATATCTGCTTGGGCCCTTTGGCGGGCAACAATGCGAACAGCGGCAGCTTCACCAGCGCCAGCAGGTTGGCTCCGCGCCTGCCATGACGCAAGGATTGCAAGTGACGGCCGGCGGCCTCGAGCCAGCGTCGGTGCTGCCGACAGCGGTAGCCCCAGTCGAACAACACCTCGGCCATGTTGCGGTGAATCCGCGCCACGTCCGCCGCGGCAAGCCCCGGATAGGCCAGCATGTGCCGGTAGGCCCGCAGCAGCATCGGCGCGTTCTCGGCGGCCTGCAGTGCGCTCTCGAAGGAGACATTGCCACCATGCAGGCAGTAACGGATCTGCGCGACCTCGAGGCAGCCGAAGGTCCGGCTGCGCGCCAGACGCACCCAGAATTCGTAATCTTCGGCGATGCGCAGTTCCTCGCACATCAGCTCGAGGGCGGCGTCGCGGCGCATCACCACGGTAGACAGGTTGAAGTAGCAGCCGTGATCGAGCAGATGACTGAAATAGTCCGCACCGAACACCAGCAGGCCGTCGTCCTCGAAGCTGAGCGGCGCCCGGGCGAGCTTGCGCTCGAAGTTGGGCCCCATGTAGTCGACCGGACGGCCCTCGCATTCGTACTGCGCGCGCCCGAACAGCACGCCAAGCGGCGGATGCGCGGCAAAGGCCGCAGCCGCCGCACTCAGATGGCCGGGCAGGTAGACGTCATCCGAATCGAGCAGCGCCACCAGATCGCCTTGTGCGGCCAAAAAGCCGGTATTGCGCGCGCCCGCCGGCCCTTTGGTGCGGGCATTGCGCAGCACCCGCAGCGGACGACCGGCATAACGCTGCGCCAGCCAGGCCACGGTGTCGTCGGTGGAACCATCGTCGATCACCAACACCTCGACTTCCAGCCCCGGTCCGGCCTGAGCGAGAGCGGAATCGACCGCCGCACCGATCAAGGCACGGCGGTTCCAGGTGGGGATGACGACCGAAATCTTCATCGGCTCACACCACTTCCGGGCGACGCTTGCAGAGATTGCTCAGCATGCGCAGGCCGAAACGCCAGCGCGTGCGGTCCCAGGGGGTGAAGCGGGCGAGCTGATAGGGGTCGGCGTCGGCGTCGTTCACCCCCCAATTGGTGCTCAACGCGGCATCGAAGCCCAGCTCGCGCACCATGTCGACATGTTCGCGGCGATAGTCGCTGGCGGCTTTGCCGTTGGGATAGGCAAAAAGCGCGACCCGCTCGCCGATCAAGGCTTCGAGCTGCGCACGCCCGTCGGCGATCTCGCGCCGCGCCGCATCCGGCGTGCTGCGCGCCAGGATGGGGTGGCTCACCGTGTGCGCGCCGATGCCCATGCCGGCCGTATGCAGTGCGCGCACCTGTGTCGAGCCGAGCATCAGGTCGTCCGGCAGCGGAGCGTTGCAACGTTCGACCAGCCGGGCCACCGCGTCGGCGCGGGCGGCGGGCGCCAGATGCTTGACCGCCGCAATCAGACGATCGAGCGCGGCGCGCCGCTCGGCGATACTGCCCAGCGGCAGCGGCGGCAGCCCGTCCAAGCCACTATCCAACCGTTCCAGCCGGGTGTTGCGCACCGCCTCGATCACGGTGTCGTTCCACATCCGCCCGCCATCGAGGAAGCCGCTGGCGATGAAGAAGGTGGCGTGCATACGGTGACGCTGCAACACCGGCAGCGCACAAAGCAGATTGTCGGCGTAGCCGTCGTCGAAGGTAATCGCCGCGGCACGGGCCGGCAACGAGCGCCGGCCGAGGCGCTCGAGCGCCTCAGCCAGCGGCAGCACCGTGAACCAGTCGCCGATCCAGCCCAACAACGTATCGAAGCGGGCCACATCCGGCTCCTCCGGAAACAGCGGGTCCGGCTGCGGGCGCACGCGATGAAAAATGAGAATACTCAGCGCGCCGCGCGCGCCGGGCGGGGAAGCCAGCCGCAGGGCCAGACGCAAGCTCATGAGGGCAGCCGCCTCGCCATGCCGGTGGCCGGCGCAACGCCGGCGTGCGGGCGCTTGCGCCGCATCAGGCCGGCGTATTCGAGCAGACTGCCGGGCGGGTCACGCTCCCAGCCGCGGGTTTGCACCCAGCGCCGGGCGAGCACCACCATGACCATCATGTTATAGGGCAGATCGAAGTAAGACAGGCTCAGAAACGCGCCGCCGACCGCAAAGCCCACCAGTCCGACCTGCACCATCGCCCCGAGATCGGCCGCCCATTGCGCCTGCGGCAATGCCTGGGCATGCACCCGTAGCCAGCTCGCGGTGCGGTAAGTGGCGAGCCACATCGCCAGATACAGAACCAAGCCACCGAAGCCGTGGTTGCCGAGCACTTGGAAGTAAATGCTGTGCGCGGCGATCACATGGTTGTTGTAATAGCCGTAAAGATCGAAAAAATGCTGATGCTGGTAGCTCATGCCGGCGCCAAAGAAGTGATGCTTGGCCACCTCCCAGGCCACGATCCAGCCATTGAGCCGGCCAATCGCCGAATGATCCTGCTGGTATTCGGCGATGGTGCCCATGCGCGCCCACCATTCGGCCGGCATCATCGGCAATATCAACAGCACCATCAGCGCGATCAGCGCGCTGATCAAGCCTTTGTGCCGGCTACGCCACCAGAACACCGCGCCCATGGCGATCAGCGCCAGTAAAGCGCCGCGAGAATGCGAGCCGAGCGCAGAGACGACACACATCGACATGGTAAAAAGCAGCCCGTAACGGGCCCATTTTTGCTGCACCTGCAGGTAGAGGAAGTACACCAGGGGCACCGTGACGATCAGCGCCAGCGCAAAGGCGTTGTTGTCTTGAATGAAGGAGCCGCCCGGCCCCCACACCCGGTAGTTGCCGGCATGGAGCACGGTGAAAATGCCGCCTTTGAGTCCGAGCAGCGCCAGCGACCCGGCCGTGACCCAGACAAAGGCCATGATGTGGTGGCGGTTGTTGAGCAGGATCAGGGCGACGAAGGTCATCAGGTAGATCTTCATCACCTTGTCCCACTGCGCATAATCGCCGACCGGGTCGACGCCCAGCAGCCAGGACAGCGTGATCCACAGCGAAAACGCAAAAAACAGCCAAACCGGCGCGCCCTTGAACGGCGATTCGCGCTCACGGCTAAATAGCATGCCGATCAGCGTCACCAGCGCCGCCACCATGGCCACCGGTGCGCTGGCGGCAAAGCCCCAGGCGTAGCGGTGCGGGTTCATGATGCTGATCCAGGTCCACAGCATCACGCCGATCCACGGCCGGCGCAGCGCCATGAGCGCAAACAGTGCGACCAGCGCGATGACCAGGATGTCACGCATCGGCTCAAACCTCCGCGGCCGCCGGCGCGGCAGCACCCGCCGTGGCGGGCACATGGCTGACGATGTAGCGGAACTTGCCCGAGCGCTCGGCCGGGATTTCGGCCACCCGTTCCACCTGCACGGTGACGCCCTCGCCCAGGCGGCGCCGAAAGCCCTGTTCGATGGCGGCCACCGCGGCGGGGTCGAAGCCTTCACCGGTGACCAGGTACACCCGGGTCAGCGCCAATGATTCCTGCACCACTTTGAAGGCGCGCACACCGGGCAGCTCGCGCACCACGTAGATCAAGGCCAGACCATGCATCACGGTGCCGTCGGCGGCCACCACGAAGTCGGTACTGCGTCCCTGGATCTCCTTCAATAGCGGCAAGCCGCGGCCGCAGGCGCAAAGCGCGTCGTCCAGCACGCCGACATCGCCGGTGCGGTAGCGGATGAAGGGGTAGTCGCGGGTGGCCAGATGGGTGACCACGATCTCGCCGGCCTGCCCCGGCGGCAGCACGCGGCCTTCGGCATCGACGATCTCCACCACGATGTCCTCGGCGGTGATATGCATGCCGCCGGCCGGGCATTCATGGGCGATGAAGCCAGCGTCGCGCCCGCCGTAACCGTTGGCCACCGGACAGCCGAACAGGCGCGAAATGCTCTGGCGCTGGTGGTCATAGAGCCGCTCGGAGGTGACGAACACCACTTTCACCCCGAGGTCGTCCAGGCGCACCCCACGGCGCTCGGCATGCAGGGCGATGTGGCCGATCGCCGAGGGGTAGCCGAACAGCATGGCCGGGCGGCGCGCGCGGATGCGTGCAACGAAGGCATCCACCCGCTCGTCCGACATCTCGAAGGCCGGCAGCAGTTCGGTGCGCATCAGCGCATCGCGCAGGCCGCGCAGGCGGTCCTGGGCGCCGAGTTCGATCGGCGAGCCCCAGACCACGATCTCGCGGTCGCCGATGTCCACCTCCCACCAGCGCGTGGCCCGCCATTTAGCGGCCACATCATGGGTGATGCGCTCGGCGCCGATATAGAAAATCAGCGGCTCGCCGCTGGAGCCGCCGGTGTTGAAACGCGCCAGCCGGCCGGCATCATCGGCGCGCAGCGCGTCGCGGTGCGCGCGAATCAGCGGCTTGGTCAGAAAGGGTAGCGCTTGCAGGTCCGCGAGGCTGTGCAGCGCGCGCGGATCGAAACCCAGCCGGGCGAACAGATCGCGGTAGTAAGGCACATGGGCGCCAGCGTCGGCCAGCAGGCGGCGCAGGCGCGCCAATTGCAGCGCCTCGATACGTTCGCGCGGCCACCACTGGGACGCCTCCATGGCACGGCGCACACGCACCGTGTCATGACCTTTGAGACGCTCCTGAAACGGAAACAGCACCCCGGCCACCAGCCGGGTGTAAAGGTCCGACATCCTGACTCCTTGCCGCATGCACCGGACGGCGTTCAGGCCGTCTGCATTGCCGCCCGATAGACCGCGGCCCACTGGTCGCGCACCGCCTCCCAACGGTAGCGCGCCACATCTTCCAGGCCGGCGGCGACCAGTCGGGCGCGTAGCGCCGGATCGCCGAGCACATCCAAGGCCGCATCGGCCAGCGCCTTGGCCAAGGTTTTGTCCGCTTCCGCCGTCACCAGCAGCGCGGTGCGCCCGTGCTCGACCATATAGGGCACACCGCCCACCCGGCTGCTGACCACCGGCACCCCGCTGGCCAGCGCTTCGAGTATTGCGTTGGGCATGTTATCCACAATGCTGGCATTGAGCATGAGGTCTGCGTCACGGTACAGCGCAGCCATCCCTTCCAAATCGAGGCGGCCCGTGAAATGCACCGCAGTTGCAATGCCGAGCCGCTCGGCCAGCGCGCGCAGCGCCGCCTCCTGCGGCCCGCTGCCGGCCACCGACAGGCGCGCATCCGGGTAACGCGCGCGCACCGTGGCAAAGGCCTGGAGCACGGTATCGATGCCGTAAATCGGCTCCAGATTGCGGGTCACTACCAAATGTGGCGCCTGCGTGCGGGCCGTCCGCTCAGGGTCGGGATGAAAGCGGGCAAGATCGACGATGTTGGGCACGATACGCCCGGCCATGCCGTGGCGCGCAAACACTTCCTGCAGGAAGCCGGAAGGCAACACCAGCGCCGCCGCCCGGCGCATCGTCGGGCGCACCCAGGTCGCCGCGCGGGCAAGAAAGCTGCCTGCCTCGCCACCGCGGTAATTGACCACCACCGGCACGCCGCGCAGCGCGCCGATCCACACCGCCGGCGCGGCAAACAAATGCCAGGACCAGCCCGAATTGGCCATCACGTGTATCAGCTTTGCACGTCCGCAGGCCCGCCACAGCGCGACCAGATACGGCAGCAGGCGGACGAGCGCACGCAGGCCACGCAGCCTGCCCACCCATGCGGGGCGGTAGGGTGCGTTCACCTGCACCACCTCCACCTCGGCGCCCTCGCCGCGCAGCAGCTCGGCGAGCTGACGGGTCTGGTTGGCCATGCCGCCGGCCGGCGGTGGCAGCGGCCCGACCAGCGCGATACGCAGCCCGCTCCAGTTCATCGCGGCAGCCTTTCCAGCACCGCGGCATAGGCCGATTGGTAATTGGCCACGCTGCGCTTCCAGTTACGCACCTGCTCGACGAACTGCCGTCCGGCCAGACGCATCCTGGGCCAGTCGGCACGCCGTTCGAGCATCTCGCCCACCGCGGCGACCAGCGCAGGGATGCTGCCCGCGGCAAAAAGCCGCCCAGTCTCGCCGTCGCGCACCAGCTCCCGGTGACCGCCCACGTCCGAGGCAATGAAGATGCGCCCCTGGGCCATGGCCTCCAGCGGCTTGAGCGGGGTGACCAGCTCGGTCAGGCGCATCGAATGACGTGGATAGACCAGGAGATCGATCAAATCGTAGTAACGGCTCACCTCGGCATGCGGCACCCGGCCGGTGAATACCACCTTGTCGGCGATGCCCAGCGCCGCCGCCTGCGCCCGCAAGGCAGCCTCCTGCGGCCCGCCGCCCACCAGTAGCACGCGCAGAAAAGGATGAGCGGCAAGCAGGCGGGGCATGGCCTGGAGCAACAGGTCCAACCCCTCGTAGGCGTAGAAGGAGCCGACGAAACCAAGCACGGTGGCACCGTCCAGGCCGAGGCGGGTGCGTAGCGCCGGCTCCGGCTCGCCGGAGAGCTGAAAGCCCTCGATATCGACCGCGTTGGGGATCACCGTGACCCGCGCGGCCTCGATGCCCCGCCCGACGATGTCGCGGCGCAGCCCCTCGCAGATGGTAAACACATGATCGACCCGGCGCAGCGCCCAGGTTTCCAGCGCGCGGGTAGCACGGTAACGCAGGCTGCCTTCACGGGTGGTGCCATGATCGACCGCCGCATCTTCCCAGAACGCGCGGATCTCATACACCACCGGGATGCCCAGCCGGCGGCCCACGCGGATGGCCGGCAGCACATCGAGCACCGGCGAGTGCGCATGCAGGATGTCCGGGCGCAGCGCCCGGGCGAGTTCCTCAAGGCGGGACTCCAGCACCCGCATCAGGCGCAGTTCATCGAGCCCTGCGGCCACCGGGGCAGGCGCCGGGCAGCGGTGAAAGAGCAGACCGTCCACCTCCTCTGCAGCGGCCGCGCATTCGCCCTGCTTGGGCGAAGTTAGATGATGGGTTTCCCAGCCCAGCGCACGCTGTTCGCGCAAAATCGCCGCGGTACGGAAGGTATAGCCGCTGTGCAGCGGAATCGAATGGTCGAGAATATGAAGAATACGCATGGTGCAAGCCGGCAGTGAGTTTCAGAGACGGCAGCCGGCAGGCCACGCCAGCCGGAAACCAGGCGGCCCAAAGGTCGGCACACTCTCAGACATGGCACACCGCCTCCGCGCCGCGCCCGGCCGGGGTCAGCGCGCCCGCCCCGGCGTTGCGCAGGAAGGCTTCGAACATCAGCAGCGTCCACAGCGGCGCGCTGTAGTCGCGCAGGCCGGACTGGTGGGCATCCACCAGGTGGGTGAGCGTGGCGCGGTCGAAGTAGCCGGTGGCGGCCAGGGTGTCGCCGAGTACCGCCTCGCGCACCCGCTCGCGCAGCGGACCGCGGAACCAGCGCGCCAGCGGCACCGCAAAGCCCATCTTGGGACGGTAGAGCACCTCAGCCGGCAGCATCGGCTCCAGCGCCTTCTTGAACACGAACTTGCCCTCGTTGCCGCGCACCTTGAGCGCGGACGGCAGCGTGGCCAGCCATTCGACCAGCGGGTGGTCCATCAGCGGTTCGCGCACTTCCAGCGAATGGGCCATGCTGGCGCGGTCGACCTTGGTGTTGATGTCGCCCACCAGATAGGTCTTGAGGTCCAGGTACTGGACCAGCGCCAGCGGGTCGTCGGTGTCGGCGCGCGCCGCGTGGCGGCGAAAGACTTCGAGGGCCTCGTAGCCGCCGAGCTGGGCGCGCAGCGCGGGCGAAAACAGCCGCCGGCGCTCCTGGTCGCGCAGGATGGACACCGAATGGAAATAAGCCTGCACCGAGTCGCGCGCCAGGGCCTGGAAGGTGGTCTTGGCGCGCAGCACCCGCGGCGCCCAGTCGGCCTTGGGGTAGAGCCGGCCGAGCAGGCCAAAGAGCGGCCGCCGGCAGCCCAGCGGCATGGTGCCGCGCAGGCGCTCTTCCATCAGATGCAGGCGGTAGCGCCGATAACCGCCTAAGCTCTCGTCGCCGCCGTCGCCCGACAGGGCTACAGTGACATGGCGGCGGGCGAGCTGACACACCCGCCAGGTGGGGATGGCCGAGCTGTCGGCGTAGGGCTCGTCGTAGAGCGCGGCCAGCCGATCGATGAGTTCGAAGTCGTCGGACTCCACCGTCTCCACGCGGTGGTTGGTGCGGTAGCGCTCGGCTACCATGCGGGCGAACTCGGCTTCGTTGAAGGCCGGATCGGCAAAGGCGATCGCACAGGTGTTGACCGGGCCGTCGGAGAGCCCCGCCATCGCCGCCACCACCGCGCTGGAATCCACCCCGCCGGACAGAAAAGCGCCCAGCGGCACTTCCGAGATCATGCGCAGGCGCACCGATTCGCGTAGGCGCTCGACCAGCTCGGCAGAGGCGTCCTCCAAGGAAACCGGGTTGTCCAGGGTGAAATGCACGTCCCAGTAGGCGTGCGGGCGCGGCAGGGCCTCGCCGCGGCGCACGCACAGGGTCTCGCCCGGACCGAGCTTGCGGGCGCCGGCGAAGATGCAGCGCGGCTCAGGCACATAACCGAGGGCAAAGTATTCCTCCACCGCCAACGGGTCGATGCGCCGATCCAACGCCGGGTGCTGCATCAGCACCTTGAGTTCCGAGCCGAAGGCGAGCGTGCCGTCGGGCAGTTCGGCGTAGAAAAGCGGCTTCACCCCCAGGCGGTCGCGGGCAAGAAACAACGTCTGCTGGCCGCGGTCGTAGAGCGCGAAGGCGAACATGCCGCGAAAGCGGCTCACACAGGAGGCGCCCCAGGCCTCCCAGGCGTGCACGATCACCTCGGTGTCGCTGCGGGTGTGGAAGCGGTGGCCGAGGGCTTCGAGTTCGGGGACCAATTCGGCGTAGTTGTAGATCTCGCCGTTGAATACCACCGCCACCGAGCCGTCCTCGTTGAACAGCGGCTGCTGGCCGGTGGCCAGGTCGATGATGGACAGCCGGCGGTGGGCCAGCGCCACCCCCGGCTCGAACAAAAAGCCGCCCTCGTCCGGGCCGCGGTGGAACTGGACCTCATTCATCCGCTGCACCAGCTCGCGCGGAAAGTCCCGCTTGCCATTGAGATCGAACAATCCGGCAATGCCGCACATCTTGCGCCTACCCCCGTATCGCGTGGCCCGCCGCGGCCAGCAGTTCGTCGTAGAGCGCGACATAGCGCGCCACCATGCCTTCCAGGCTGAAAAGCCGTTCCACCCGCTCGCGTCCGGCCATTCCCTGGCCGAGTGCCGCCAGCGGGTCGCGCAGCCAGTCGGCGATGGCTTCGGCCATCGCCACCTCGTCGCCGGAGGGCAGCAGCGTGCCGGTACGCCCGGGTTGCACCAGCTCGCGGTTGCCGCCCACGTCGGTGGCAATCACCGGCAGCCCGCTGGCCATCGCCTCCAGAATGGTGTTGGAGATGCCCTCGGCGCGCGAAGGCAGCACAAAACCGTCCAGGGCGCGCATCACCTCCGGGGTGTCGCTGCGCTCGCCGGCCAACCATACTCGCTCGGCCACACCGGAATCGGCCAGCACGCGCTCGATCTCGCCGCGCAACGGGCCTTCGCCGACGATCACCAGGCGCAGCGGCTCGGCCAGCGCCGGTTGGGTGCGAAGCAAGTGCACGAAGGCGCGGACGAGCAACACCTGGTCCTTGACCGCCTGCAGACGGCCGACCGTGCCGATCACTTTGAGCCGCGAGTCATTGAAGGGCGAGCCGGCCAAGGGCTCGCGGCCGTGGATAGGCATGTGGAAGCGGCGGATATCCACCCCGTTGCAAATGCGTTCGATGCGCGCAGCCGGCACGCCGACGCGCTCGCGCAGGTAGTCGGCAATCTGGCCGGAGAGCGCCACGTAACGGGTGACGAAGGGCCGATAGGCGCGCCGCACCCACTGGTAGCGGCGGCGCAGACCCTGCGGGTCGCGGGTATCCCAACCATGCTCGCCGTGGATACGCACCGGCACCCCCGCCATGCGCGCAGGCAGCTGCGCTTCCAGAGCGGCCAGGTTGCGGGTATGCACCACCGCCGGGCGCAGTGAGGAAAACAGCGCGGCGATTTTCCGGTAGAGCCAAAAGCCGTGTCCGGGCGGCTTGGCAAGATCGATGAAGCGCACGTCCTCGCGCTCTACCCGCGCGCGAAAATCCGGGCAGCTGTCGGTGAGCGCCACGATAGCGTGGCGGTAGCGCGCCGCGGGCGGGCTGTTGACCAGGTTCACCAGGCCGTTTTCCAGCCCGCCGACGCGAAAGCCATACACCACGTGCGCGATCAGGGGCCGCGGATCGCTCATCGCGCCACCTCCGCGGCTTGGCGCAGCATGGCCTTGAGCGCCGGCCCCGCCGCACGGGCGAAGTCCTGTGCGCTCACCCGCGCGCTCGCCTCGTCGTCGCCCAACGGCACGATCAGCGCCACATGGGCAGCATCATCGGCCCGTCCGCTCAAGCGATCCAGCGCCGTGAGCGCCTTGGCGCCGATGTCGCTGGTCACCACGCGCCCGTCCATCCAGTACCAGGACCACACCGCCAACTTGCGATGGCCGTCCTGGCTGCCGACCACGGCGCGGCGCACGGTCACTGCGCTGCCGTCGGCGGCCACCGGCAATTCGTCCCCGCGCTCGTCCAACAAAACCCATGCCGGGCGCTCGCCACCGACCAGACGATTACCCCACATGACCAGTTCGCGCCCTGGGTGCTGGGCCGCGTAGTAATGCACCTGCAGGGTCAGGACCTGGTCGCCGCGCCGCCAGCTACGCCGGAACTCGCCACGCGCGCCGAGAAAATGCGGGCGCAAACCCGGATCGACACGGTCGTCCGGCGTCCATCCCGACACCTCGGCGCGCATCGCCAGCGCCACCTCGAAGGCCGCCACCGGTGCGTCGAAACGCGCCAGCAACAGGGGCCAGGCCGCGGTGACCGCCGCCAGCACCAGCACCGGCCACCAGCGTACGGCCGCCGTCCCCGCCGGCGCGGCCGCTGCCGGCAGCGCGGGCGCGGGTTGGCCCTCCTCGCGCCAGCGCGCGCCGACGGCGAACATCAGCAGGATGACCACGCCGAAGAACAGCCAGCCATAGACCAGATGATCGACGCCCGCAGCCACCCGGTTGTCGGTAAGGTAGCCGAGCATCACGATCAGGTAGGCGCGTACCCAGTTGGCGACGATGGGCACCGCCGCCGCCAGCGCGACGAAGAGCAGACGGCGGTGCAGGCTGTGGTAATTGAGGTAGGCGTAGAGCGTGCCGACCATCAGCGAAGCGATCAGATAGCGGATGCCGCTACAGGCTTCCACCACCGACCAGCGCCCGTTGGGCACGATAAAATGCAACCCTTCCTGGAACACCGGCACGCCCGACAGGCGCAAAGCGCCCACGGTAAAGGTGGCGGTGTGCTGCATCAGCACCGGCATCAGAAATTCACCTACGGGCGCGCCGAAGAACAAAAACAGCAGCGGAAAGGCCAACACCCGCGACAGCCGCCAGCCCAGCATGCCGGCCAGGGCACCTACCAGCATGGTCACGAAGGCCAGGTGCTCCAGCGCATTGACCGACACCATGCGGGCGAGCAGCCAGGCCAGGCCGGCGAGCGCCACCGGCAAGGCCGCCCAGGCGGTGGGCTGCGGGCGCGCCAGGCGGTCACGGCGCCGCCATACCAGCCAGGCGCAAATCGGCAGCACCACCAGGCCGTGGGCAAAGGTCTCCGAGCGCCACCAGATCGCCGCAATGCCCTGCGCGGTGGGCCAATACCAGATCAGCAACCAGACAAAAGTACCGGCCAGCGCCAGCGCGACGGCGGCGGCGCCTTGCCCGGCGCGCTGTTCCGGCGTACCGGCGCTGGGCGCGGCTGCGGCCATGAGCGTTACCGCATCGCGCTTCACGGCAAGGCCCCGGCGGCCGGCGCGGCGCTTGCGGGCCGCGCATCGAGCAGCGCATCGAGCACGCCCAGGTGTGCGGCCCAACTGTAATGGCTCTCCACCGTCCGCCGCGCCGCCACACCGATTTTGGCGCGCAGCGCGGGATCGGCCAGCAGGCGGTCCACCGCGGCGACAAACTCGGCGGCAGTGCCGGCGCTGACATAAGCCTGCCCCGGTTCGCCCGCCAAGCCGACCGCGGAATCCGCGGACACCACCACCGCGCGGCCCATGGCCATGGCTTCCAGCACCTTGTTCTGGATGCCGCGCGCCACCCGTAGCGGCGCAACCACCACGTCGGCATGCGCCAGGTAGGGACGCACATCCGGCACCGCGCCGGTCACCACCAGGTCCGCTCCGGCCAGCTCGCGCACCGCTGCGGTCGGGTTCATGCCCACCACGAAAAAGCGCAGCCCCGGATGGTGAGCGCGCAGCGCCGGCAGCACTTCCTGGGCAAACCAGCGCACCGCGTCGACATTGGGCCAGTAGTCCATCGCCCCGGTAAAAGCCAGCACCGGCCCGGCTGCCGGCCACGGCATCGGCAGATCGGGCGACGGCGAGAAGTATTCGGCATCGACACCGTTTTGCATCACCTTGACCCGGTTGGCGGCTTCGGGCGCTGCGCGGCGAAAGATCTGCGCCTCGGCCTCGGTGACGAAAAGCGCGGCGGTGGCCCGCTGCGCCGCCCGGCGCTCGAACGCGAGCAGACGCTCGCCCTCGCGCCGGTACACCCAGGCCATCGGTCCGGCGCGCCGGGCGGCGTACTGGATCCATTTGGCCGAATCGACATCGCAGAAATCCACCACCACGCTGTCAAGTTCCGGGATATCCGTGTACTGCGCCATCGGCCCAGAAAACACCACCGCCTGGACGATGCCCTCGCGCCGCACCGTGTTCTGCACCCACTGCCGCAGACGGCCGCTGCGATAGTAGGGCAGGCTGAGCGCCTCGCCGCCGAGCAGCCCGCGCAGGCTGGTCAGACGCGCCGTCAGCGGATCGAGGCGTTCGGCATAGACGCCGGCGCACCATTGATCGAGGCGCTCGACATGCTGCCAGTCTTCCGGCTGATCGACGAAGCAGGCCAGAAAAACCCGATGGCGCCGTGCCAAGTGGCGCAGGATGTTGAAGGAGCGCACCTTGTCACCCTTGTTCGGCGGCCACGGGATGCGGTGGACCAGGAAAAGGACGGGCGGACGGGTTGTCATGGCCGCGCTCACCCCAGGTTGCGCACGATGTAGGGCCCGAGCACATTGGCCACCGGCAGCGGCAGACGGCGCCAGAGCGCAATGAAGGCCCGGTACTTGGGGTTCAGCGGATTGTTCTGCGGCACGCTGTCGCGCTTGTACAGCCGGTACTCGTAGGCCAGCGGCTGCGGCTCGAAGCCCCAGTTCTTCTTGAACGCATAGGGACCGGTGCCGAGCTTGCTGCGCCCGTAGTCGAACAGCGTATCGCCGCGCTCGCAGGCCCGGCGCATCAGCTCCCAGTATTTGAAGTCGTTGGCGGCCAGCGCTCTGGCGGCCGGATGATCGCCCGCGTAGTAAGGCAGCACTTCGCCGCGAAAGCGAAAACCCAGCACCGAGGACAACGCCCGCCCGGAACGGTCGGTGACCGTGAGCACCTCGCAGTTGCAGCCGAAGGTGTCGAGCAGGCGTTCGAAGAAGCGTCGGGGCAATGCGGGCGTGCCGTGGCGCAGCACGTTGTCGGCATAGAGGGCGAAAAAGCGCCCGGCATCCGCGTCGAACTGACTCGCCAGCCCGTTTTGGATGCCCTTGCGCACCATCGCCCGTTGCTTACGCGGGATGGCCAGCAGATTGGCCTCGACCTCGGGCAGGATGGGTTTGCGAAAAGTGGCGTAGACCGTCTGGCGCGGCCATTCCGGGTGGCGCGGCGCCATGTTGCGGTATTCGAGGTGCTGCACCCCGAGACGCAGCGCGAGCGCCTCGGCCTCAGCCTCCAGGGCGGCGACCGCTTCGGCATCCTCCCCGGCGATACCGCCATAGACGCAGAAGGGCTGCGAAACCAGCGCATGGCCGAACAGCCGGCTCCTGACCTCGGCCAGCGGCAGCACCGCGACGATCGCGCCCGCGCGCCGCGCATACAGGTAGTAGCTGCGGTGGCCGAAGACCTCCTCGATCAGCGCGCGCCAGGCCGACAGATGAAAAAAGCTCGCCTGTGGGCAGGCGCGCACAAAAGCATCCCAGTCGGCGCGCTCGGCCTCTGCCAAGGTGTGGACGGTCAGTGCTGCGGGCTGCATCGGCGCGACCTCCTCATCCGGCATCGCCGAACACCGTATCCGCCCGCCCCCAACGGAAGTCGCTCAACAGACGCTGCAGGCGGGCTTCGGTGTGGCGCAGGTTGAGGTAGTGCCGGAAACGGGTCTTGGCGCTGGCCTCGGTGACCCGCGGCTGCTCCGGGTCCATCTCCCAGGGATGGAAGTAGAAGATCGCCGGCTGCCCCTCCGCGCGGTTGACCCGGGCGATCTGCCAGCGCGACACCGCATAGGGCAGCAGGCGGAAATAACCGCCGCCGCCGGCTGGCCAGTTGCGCCCCAACCAGCGGGTGGTGGTGACCGGAATTTCCACCAGGCCATTGTCCAGCCGCCAGGCAAAACGTGGCGCATCCGGCATGCCGTAATGATCGTGCCGCACCGGATAGACGCTGGAGCTGTAGCGGTAACCGGCTTGGGCAATGCAGTCGTGCGCCCATGGGTTGTCGCGCCCGATGGAGAAGCTGGGCGCGCGGTAGCCGGCCACATCCTGCCCGGTGATGTCTTCCAGCACCGCCTTGGCCAGCCGGATGTCGGCCAGGAAGGTTTCCGGGGTCTGCGCACTGGCGCGTTCGTGTCCATAGCCGTGACTGGCAATCTCGTGGCCGCCGGCGGCGATGCGACGTACCAAGCCGGGGTAGCGCTCGGCGATCCAGCCAAGGGTAAAGAAGGTGGCCACGGTGTCATAGCGCGCGAGCAATTCGAGGATGCGCTCGACGTTGGCTTCCACCCGGCAAGGCACCGTCTCCCATTGCGACCGCGGAAAATGCGGGGCCAGCGCGGAGACCTGGAAGTAGTCCTCGACATCGATGGTCAGCGCATTGGTGATCGGTTGGGGCATCATTCAACGTGCGCGCTCAAAATGGTCCAGCCAGCGGGCCAGATGGGCGGCAATGCGCTGCGCTGCCCGCCCGTCCCACAGTTCGGGCACCCGGCCGCGCTTGCCGCCATGGCGGAGGATGTCATCCACCCCGGCCAGTAAGACCTGGGGGTCGATGCCGACCAGGGTGTTGGTGCCCTGCTCCACGGTGATCGGTCGTTCGGTGTTTTCACGCAAGGTCAGGCAGGGCACGCCCAGAGCGGTAGTCTCTTCCTGTATGCCGCCCGAGTCAGTGAGAACCATCACGGCACGCGACATCAAGCCGAGCATCTCGAGATAGCCCTGGGGCGGCAGCACGATCATGCCGGGTGCATCCAGGCGGCCGAGCAGGCCGAAGCGCTCCAGGTTGCCGCGGGTGCGCGGGTGCAGGGCCAGCACCAGCGGCAGGCGGTGGGCGATCTGGCGCAGCGCCTCCAGCAAGGGGCCGAGCACCTCGGGATGATCGACATTGGACGGCCGGTGCAGGGTGACCACGCCATAGCCGGCGGCGAGCACCTGAGGATCGAGGCCGGCGTCGCGTAGCAACGCTTCGGCCGACACAGCACGCGGCAAACTGGCCAACAGGCTATCGATCATGACATTGCCAACGAACACCGCACGCGCCGGATCGATGCCTTCGCGCGCCAGGTTGCCGTGGGCGCTGCGCTCGGTGGTGTAGAGCACATCGGCAAGCTGGTCGGTGAGCACGCGGTTGATTTCTTCCGGCATGCGCCGGTCGTAGCTGCGCAGCCCGGCCTCGACGTGAATCACCGGAATCTGGCGTTTGGCCGCCACCAATGCGCAGGCCAGGGTGGAGTTCACATCGCCGACCACCAGCACCGCGCGCGCACCGTACCGGTCGATCACCGGTTCGAAGCGGCGCATCACCTCAGCAGTCTGCACCGCGTGGCTGGCCGAGCCGACGCCAAGGTTCACCTCCGGCGCGGGCAGATCGAGGTCGGCAAACAGGCGGTCGTTCATCGCGCTGTCATAATGCTGCCCGGTATGCACCAAGAGGCTGCGCAGCGCCGGATCGTGCGCGGCAAAAGCACGGATGATCGGCGCCATCTTCATGTAGTTGGGCCGGGCGCCGACCACGCACAGAATAGGCGCCGGCTCTGCGGCTTCAGTGTTCATGCTTGCGTCCCTCCGCAGGCGCGTCGCGGCGCACCGCCTGCAACAACTGGTGGAGCACGCCCAGCGTGGCCGAAACCGACTGCTCCAACCTGGTCAGGCGCGCCTCGATGCGTTGGAGATCGGTGCCGGCGGCCAGCGCTTCCACCTGGCGCGCCAGTTCCGCGCCGACGCGCAGGCGGGCCGGATCGATGCTGCGTGCATCGAAACCGAAGCCCTGCGGGTGAGTCTGGCTGTTGCCATTGACCGGTGCTGTGCGATCGGGCGCCGGGGTCATCTCCTGCAGCATTTCGTCGACCACTTCGCGCACATCGGCCTCGCCAATGGTGTGCCGCTCGCCCAGAAAAGCAGCCAGCATCAGGCGGTCGCACAAGGTGTTGATCTGCCGCGGAATGCCACCGGTGGCCACATAGATGGCGCGCAAGGCATCCGGGGAGAACTGCGGATCGCCCTGCCAGCCCACATGCAGCAGGCGGTGTTCGATATAGCCGCGGGTCTCGCCGGCATCCAGCGGACCGAGGTGGTAGGAGGCGATCACCCGCTGGCGCAGCTGCTGCATCCGCGGGCTTTGCATGATGTCGCGGAACTCCGGCTGGCCGATCAGAAAACTTTGCAGCAGCGCGTGGTCGTCGAGCTGAAAATTGGACAACATACGCAACTCCTCAACCGCCGCGGGGGTGAGGTTCTGCGCCTCGTCGACGACAAGCAGCGCGCGCTTGCCGGCAGCGGCGGTAGCGACCAGGAAGGTCTCCAGCGCCAAGAGCAGATCGGCCTTGTCCAGATGCCGGGAAGGCACACCGAAGGCGGTGGCCACCATGCGCAGCATGTCGGCCGCATCGATCTGAGTGCTCACCAGGTTGGCTGCCACCACTTTTTCGGGGTCGAGCCGCTCGAGCAGGTTGCGCACCAGGGTGGTCTTGCCTGCGCCGATCTCACCGGTGATGACGATGAAGCCTTCGCTCTGGTGCAACCCATAGTCGAGATAAGCCATGGCCCGACGGTGGCCCCGACTGCCAAAGAAGAAGGCGGGGTCGGGATTGAGCTGAAAGGGCTTGCCGCTGAGGCGGTAATAGGATTCGTACATCGGCGTTCCGTTGACAGCCCGCGCGGGCGGTAACCGACATCTGCCCGGTAGCGTGCGGCCCAGGCTGAGCGCTCAAAAACGCATGGCGATGTTGGCGGTGATGGCGTTTTCGGTAAAGTCGTCACTGCCCGACGCCTGTTGATAGCGATACATCAGCCCAGCGGTGGTCCGCGGGCTGAGCCGAGCCGACCAACCAAGGCTGAACAGCGTGCGCCGGATGCTGGCCGCGTTGCTGCCTTCGCCCCAAGCATTGACGCGGGTGAGCGTCGTAGTCAGCGCACTGGTGCCCGATAGCCGGTGTGTCCAGCTGATCCGCGCGCTTTTTTCCCGTATGCGTTGATAAATCGAAAAATCGTCTTGCGCACTGACAAAGCCGGTTTCTCCTAAGCGCTCGCGATCGGAGCGCGAGACGGTCAGACTGACCAGATTGCGCGCGCCGATCAGGGATAAGCCGGCATGGAAGCGACGATCGACGAAGTAGCTATTCGAAACTACCGCTTCATCGAGCGCCGCACGGCTCACCCCAAGCGCTTGCAGTTCGCGTTCCAGGCGGTCACGAACGACGGGATCCAGCTCGTCTGACAGCAGCCCTTGGTAACGGGAGCCGAATCCGGGCACATCCAGCAGCCGGTCATAGACCTGCAGCGCGGAAGAAATGTCGCGCGACCAGCCCACCGTCCAGGCGGACAATGCGCGACGATGCTTGAACAGAAACTCGTAACCGCGCCCAAACAGACGTTTTTCGCTGATCGCCGAGACAATGGTGCGTTCGTTGGGGCGCCAGTCGAAGCCCGCGCCGGTAATGCTGCCGCTGTCGCCTCGGCGTACTGCGTAGTCATTGGATTCATGGCCGGCCACCAAGGCCAGCCGCCATTGCCGCGAGGCATTGAAATAGAGGATGCCGCGCAACTGTTCATCGCTGACATCGGCCACGCCATCCCGACCGTAGGCGGTGTCGGTGCGACCGTAATTCAGCGCCCAGCCGAACACGTTGAACGCCTTGCTGTGATCCACATTGGCCAGCCATTGGCCGACCCGCTGACGGCCAAGGTCTCCGCCACTGTCGAGCCAACGCGCGCGATAGCCGAGCGATGCGGCAATGTCGCCCACACGCAGCGCCAGCCGCGGTGCCACACCGAAGCGGCGCACTTCCTGGTCGTCGTCGGTGTTGAGGGTATCGCCGCGGATGCGGCCGCTGAAAAGTGACCGGTTGTCGCGGCTGATCGCGCCATCGACATCGATGAACAGCAGGTTCTCCACCGCTTCGAGCGCACCGCGACCCTGCAGCGTGAGGTAGGTGGACGACCCCTTGTCACCGCTGAGGGTGGCTTGATGACGCACGCTGGCATCCAGCCGTCCGCGGATGCGCCCGCCTTCACGCCAGATGCTGAGCCCCGGTGCAACATCCATGACCCAGCCACTGCCGCCATTTTCGGCGGCGGCGTCGATGTTGTCGGTCCACGTCAGGCTGCCCGTCACCGACGGCTCGATGTGCACGGTCTGGGCGGTCGCCGGGCACACCGCAAAGACGGCCACGGCAGCCGTAAGGCACTGCAGCCTGTGCACCACAGGCGCCTGCGGCCAGCGCTTGCGGCATGCTTCAGGCCGCGTCCGCACTGGCGTCGTTGCCATAGCCATAGCCGTATCCATAACCGTAATAGCCCCCGTGAACGCGGTCATCGGACTTGTTGAGCACCAACAGCTTGATTGGGCAGGTGTCGATGGCCGCCAGCGCTTGCTTGACGGCGGCATGGGTGGTGCGATGGGCTTCCACCACCAACACCACCTGACCCATATGAGTGGCCAGCTCACGCGCCTCGGTGGTCACCAGCAAAGGCGGCGAATCGAACACGATCACCCGCTCCGCATAGCGCGTGGCCATCTCTTCGAGCATCCGGTTCATGGCATCCGAGGCCAGCAGTTCGGTGGCACGCGGGTGGGGCATACCGGCTGGCAAAATCGACAATTTCTCCACATTGGTGCGCAGCAACACCTCGCCCAGCTCCGACTGCCCGGTCAGCACATCCATCAAGCCCTTTTCCGGCGGCAGCCCGAGACGGTGCAAGATGCTCGGGCGCGACACATCCGCATCGACCAGCAACACGGTGTGATCCAGCTCCATGGCGATGCTGATCGCCAAGTTGATCGCGGTAAATGACTTGCCTTCTCCGGGCAAGGCGCTGGAGACCATGATCAGGTTGCCGTTATCCACTCTGGCCGCGCCCTTGCCTTGCAGATTGCGCAGCAAAGGACGCTTGATGACCCGATATTCCTCGGCAATCTGGCTGCGTGGCAGATCGGGCGTGACCATGCCGACGCGCGCCAACGCCGCCAGATCGATGTCGACCTGCCGGGCGCGGGGCCGTATCGGCGCTGCGGCAGGCGTGGTGTGCGCGGTCGCGGATGGCTCCGCCGGCTTGCCAGCGGCTTCGGCCAGGGCACACCCTGGTGAGGCGGCCGTGTCATACGGTGCGGCCGCGGCGGGCAAGGCGCCTGCCTGCTTGAGTTTTTCCAGCCGTTCGGCCGCTTTTTCAATCAAGCTCATTGGCTTCTCCGGCTAACCCTGCAGCATCGTCAAGGCAACGGTCACCGCGGCCACCGCGCCGGCATAACCGGCCACGCCGCCAGCAAACATGTAACGCCCGCGACGCTCTTGGGTTTCGCGCTGATGATCGCGCAGCCGGCTGACCACGCCGAGCACCGGCAAGCCAGTGACTTCGCGCAGCGTGCGCCCATCGGCAAAAGACGGGCGAAGCTGGCTGATCAGAAAGGTCAGTGCCACCCCCACGCCTACCGCGGCAAGGCTGGCAAGCAACATCAGCAGCGCACGATTGGGCGCTGCCGGCTTGGTCGGCAAACTGGGCGGGTCGATCACCCGGAACTCGCCGATCCCCGACTGGGCATCCATCTGCACCGAAATGTTGGCCGACTCACGACGCTGCACCAGGGTTTCGTAATTGCGTTTGTGCACCTCATAGTCGCGGTTGAGCTGGGCCATTTCCGCTTCGATCTTGGGCAACATTCCGGCCGATGCGCGCAAGCTGGCCAAGCGACCTTCGTATTCGCTTACCCGCGCCTGCAACGAGGCCACCCGCGCTTCGGTCTCCGACAGCAGCATCCTGAGCTGCTGATAGACCGGATTGGTCTCCAGGGCGCCGAACTGGCCGATGCCGGCCTGCCGGCGCAATTCGATCTCTTTACGCTTTTGCGCCTCCAGATCTTCGATGACCCGGCGCGCACCGATGACATCCGGGTGTTCCTCGGTAAAACGCTGCAGCAGCGTGTCCAATGATTTACGCATCGCATCGATGCGTCCGTCGAGCTCCGGAATGGACACGCTGGCTCCGACCGCAGACTGCGGCGGCAACAGCACCGGGTCTTCGCCCTGCATTTGCCGGCGCAGGGCGTCGCGGGAATTGATTGCCTCACGCAGTTCCAAGCGTGCCTGGTCCAGTTGCGCGCGCACCGCGCCAACCTGGCTCAGATAGTCGCCCCCGGCCCCGGCACCAAGCAAGGCCATGTTGCGCAACCGAAAGTCCTTGAGGCGGTTTTCGGCGGCAGTGAGCTTTTCCTCGTAGTGGCGGATCTGCTCTTCGATGAAACGGCGTGCCGCATCGGTGTCCTGTCGCTTGCTGACCAGGCCGGATTCGACGAACAGCGACAACAGCGCCTGCACCACGCGCTGGGCGCGCTGCGGGTCGCCATCCTGGTAGGCCAGCGTAAACAGGTTGTCGCGCCCGGTGCTGCCAATGCGCAATGCACCCATCAAATCGTTGATCAAGCGTTCGCGCTCGGCCGGCGAATCGACCTGCAAATTGAGATCGGCCATGTTGATCAGCTTTTCGACGTTCGGCCGGGTGATCAGCGTGCGGCTGAGAATGGCGACCTGCTGATCCAGGTTGGGTTGTACCGCCAAGCCAGACATCAGCGGACGCAACACCGATTGGGTGTCGACGAAAACCCGCGCGGTGGATTCGTAGCGATCCGGCATGGTGTAGATCACGAACGCCGCCAACACGCCGCTCACCCAGGTCAGCGCCAATCCCCACCAGCGAAAGCGCCACATGCCGCGCAAAATGCCGACACCTTGTCTGAGAAGCTCTTCCATGGCTCAGCTCACCGGCAGTGGGGACGGCAACCGCGTTGTGCGCCGGTTCGTCATCAGAACCAACTCTGCGGGATGATCAGCACATCGCCGGGACGCATTTCCACGTTGGCCGACACATCGCCATCCTTGATCAGATCCTTGATGCGCACGCTGTACTGCTTGTTGCCCTCGGAAGTACGCAAGATGGAAGCACGGTTACCATCGGCAAATTCGGTCATGCCGCCGACGGCGATCATGACGTCCAGCAAGGTCATTTTCTGCACATAGGGCAGGATCTGCGGCTTGGCCGCTTCACCGACCACGCGGATCTGCTCACTGTAAGGACCGACGAAGCCGGTCACGATGACCGTGACCACCGGTTCGCGGATGTACTTGGCCAGAGCCTGCTCGATGTCGCGCGCCAGCGTGGTGGCATCTTTGCCGATGGCCGGCAAATCCTCGACCAACGGGGTGGTGATACGCCCGTCGGGGCGCACCGGCACGCTCATCGACAGCTCCGGGTTGCGCCACACCACGATATTGACGGTATCGCCCGGCCCGATCAGGTAGTTGTACTGGGAATCGGCCGCGCTCACCGGCGCCGGCGGATAGCTGGATGCACAGCCGGCCAGCAGCGCGCCTGCCACCACTGCCAGCCCAACACGGCGCAACAGCGCCACGACAGTCGATCGCATAACGTTCATGGTACGCTCCCTGTTGTGGCGGCGCGAAAGACCCTCGCCCCGCATCGTGTGGCCATGCTAGCGCCCGATCCGGTCCCGCCCAAGGAACAAATACACAACCGCTTACACCCCAGGGCCGGACCGCCGACTACAGTATGGAACATTCGCACCAAACGATCGCCAGGGAGGCGGCCTTGAACCCGGACCTCGCCCCGTTTCAGCCCGGACCCGATACACCGTCTGCCTTTGCCCCGTTTGTCCTCCCCGCCCCGACCAGGCTCCAGCACAGCGTTACTCAGCACTTCAGCCTCGACTGCGGCAGCTACCAGATCCGCCTGGCCGATCATTCGGACACGATGCGCACCCGCATCAGCCTGCTGATCGAAAAGCTCTACGCCTCCCGTGGCCTCAATGCCACGCATGCCGATCTGCCGGCCCACGACGGTCAGACCACATTGGTGGCCTGCCGCGGCGAGGATCATGTATTCGGCACCGTCACGCTCGGTCTCGACTCGCCCGACGGGCTGCTTGCCGACGCGCTCTACCGTCCGCAGATCGACGCGGTGCGCCGCGCCGGCGGCAGCGTGTGCGAAGTCACCCGTCTGGCCGTGGACCCGCAATTCAGCTCGAATGTGCTGATGGCCCAGTTCTTTCACCTGGTGTTCATCCTTGCACGGCTGGTGCATGGCATGACCGATCTGTTCGCCGAGGTGCATCCGCGCCACAGCAGCTATTACCAACGCATGCTGGGCTACCGTGTGGCCGGACCGCAGCGTATCTGCCCGCGGGTGGGCGCACCGGCGGTGCTGCTGCACATCCCGCTGGCCGAAGCCGAGCGGCTGATCCGCACAGGCGGCGGTCAGCGCAGCCTGTATCGCAGTTTTTTTTCCATCGACGAGCAGTGGCGGCTGTTCGAGCGCTTACGCTCCCCGGTGACCGGCTCTCCGTCCTGAGGCGCACGCCGCGCGGCTCAAAACCAGCGGCGAAGTTCCACATACACCCGGTCGCGGTCGTGGTAGCGGCCAAAAATGGCGTCCTGACGTCCGCCGAACAGATCCGCGCCAAGCACACCGCGCCACTCCGGGGTGATCTGGTAAGAGAGCTTGGGGCGCAGCATGTAGTCATGGCGATTGAGGCTGGACACATAGAGCAGTTCGGCCTCGAGCCGGTCGCCAAATTTGCGACTGACCAGGAAAGTCATGCCGGCTTCGGAACGGTCGCTGCCCATCTGGCGGTCATGGTCGTAAAACACCCGCGCGTAGTACTGCAGGTTGATACGCCACACATCGCGCAGCGGAATGTCCACCCCGATCACATAGTCCAGCGTGTCCGAAGCATGCAGGCCGTAACGCGCGGCCGGGTCCGCAGTCAGAAAGCGCCGGCCGTGGGTGTGGACCGCCTCGCCCTTGAGCACCATGCTGCCAAGATCCTTCGACAGGGTCAGGCCGGTCTGGCGGATGCGGTCGTGGCGTAGTTCCAGCGCGCCGTCGACCCGGTACAGCGTGGGCGATACGTCGCGGCTTTGGTAGTGGAAGGCAGACAGATCCCAGCCGGCGATCAGGCGCGACACACGCAGGCCCCAGTTGGTGTTCGACAACCTGGAGGCGGGTTTGCGGTCCTTCACCCGGGTGCCGGCCGGCAGCGCGAAAGGATAAAAGTCTGCGCCGGGCTCGCCGATGTCATCGAAGCTGGGAGCAGGAATCCACAACAGCTCGAAATGCGTGTCGCTGCCGAAGCGTTCGGCCCGCACCGCCCATTGCGGCGTGCGCAGGGCTTCGAACTCGGGCAGGAAAAATTCGCGCAGATCGCGCGCCGAGACCACGTCGGCGAAAAACAGCCCGACCATCTCGCCCCACACCACGTGCTGGCGGCCGAGGCGGAATTCCCAGTCACCGGCACCGAAATCGACGTAAGCCTCGCGGATCATGAAGTCGGTGCGCTGGTCGCGCCGCACCCGGCGGTGGTAGTAATCGTCCTCCAGCCAGTAGGCGCCATCGACGTCGGCCCGCGCGGAAAGCTTATAGCGGCTGCGCGCGCCCAGACGGCCGCTGAGGCCGAGCTCCAGCCGCGCGCGCAACTTGGACCAATGGGATTGGCCTGACCAGGTGTAAGCCGCGCCGAAATCCGCATACCCCCCGAGCTGCGCGCTGCCGGCCGCATCGGCCGACGCCGCGGGGTCGGCGTCCAGGTCGAACAGATCGTCGAACTCATCGGCCGCCGCAGCCGCGCTGCAAAGGCCCAAGGTGAGCAAAAAAGGCAGCAGGCGCTTGGCTTGCATAAAGAATCGCTCCGTCAGATTTCCGGGTCTTCGCCGGCCGGGCGACGGTCTTGCACGAACCGCCATTTGTCGCCCACGCGCAGCCCCAGGGCGGTGATCTGCCCATCTTCGATACGTACCAGGCGGTCGGCCATGTTCATCACCCGCCGGTCATGGGTGGAAAAAATGAAGGTGGTGCCGGATTTGCGGTTGATCTCTTTCATCAGCCGCAGGATGTCTTCGCCGGTTTTGCGGTCGAGGTTGGCGGTGGGTTCGTCGGCCAACACCACCTTGGAATGGGTGGCCAGCGCGCGCGCGATCGCCACCCGCTGACGCTGCCCACCCGAGAGCTGGTTGGGACGGTGGGCGGCATACTTCGACAAACCGACCATCGCCAAGTAGTAGCGCACCCGCTCGGCGCGCTCGGCGCGCGACAGCTCACGCAGTTGCAACAGTGGATATTCGACGTTCTCCTCGGCGGAGAGCACCGGCAACAGGTTGAACGACTGGAAGATGAAGCCTATGGTGCGCGCCCGCAGCTCGGCGAGCTGGTCCGGGGTCTGCCCGGAGACATCGCGCCCGTCGATCAGCACCCGGCCGGAAGTGGGCGTGTCGATGCACCCGATGATGTTGAGCAGGGTAGACTTGCCACTGCCCGACGGGCCGGCGATCGCCAGAAACACCCCAGGCTCCACCGCCAGATTGATATCGGTGAGCGCCTGCACCTCCTGCTCGCCCAGCAGGTAGCGCTTTCCGACGTGTTCCACCTGTACGATCGCCATATCGCCGGCCAAACTGGTGTTGAGACTCCCTACAGCATAGCAGCCAGGAGGACAGTACCCATGACGAAAAGCTCACACAACCGGCGCCGCTTGCTGACGCTGATCGCCCTGGGGTTCGCCGCGCCGCGGCTGGCCTGGTCGACCGAGGCCGACGAAGATGGGCTTGCCCGCGAGCTGGTGGCCCGCGCCGACGCCATCCGCTTTCCGCAGGAGAGCTTCCAGACCGACATTACGGTACGCAACTTCAACAACGGCGAGGCCGGCGATGTGCGTAAATACCGGGTGCTGTCGCGCGGCAATGAAAACACCATCGTACTCACCATGGAGCCGACCTCCGAGCGCGGCCAGGCGCTGCTGATGCGCGGCCGCGATTTGTGGATCTTCATGCCTTCGGTATCGCAACCGGTGCGCTTATCGCTCGCTCAGCGGCTCACCGGACAGGTGGCCAACGGCGATCTGGCGCGGGCCAATTTTGCCGGCGACTACACGCCGCGCCTGATCGGCAGCGAGACGGTCGACGGCTTTCCCTGCCACGCGCTCGATCTGGCAGCCATCGACCGCGGTGTGACCTACGCGCGGGTCAAGTACTGGGTACGCGAAGACAATACTTGGCCGCTCAAAGCCGAGTTCTACGCGCTCTCCGGCCGGCTACTGAAAACCTGCCGCTATCTGGATTTTCGCGAACTGGCCGGCCGCGAGCGCCCCACCCGGCTGAGCCTGGAAGACGCGCTCAAAGCGGACGAACGCTCGGAACTCAGCTATGAAACCATGACCTTGCGCGAACTGCCCGAGCGCATGTTCACCCGCGAGTACCTGCGCCGCTTGGGCTAAGCGGTGCCCACCGCCCGGCAGCTCGACTCAAACCCGGTAATACGCGCGGTACCACGCTACGAAGCGCCGCACCCCCTCGGCCACCGGCGTAGCCGGTGCGAAGCCGGTCCACGCGTTGAGCTCGGTTGTATCGGCGTAGGTGGCGGGCACGTCGCCGTCTTGCAGCGGCAAAAAGTTCTTTTCCGCCTTGCGGCCGAGCGCCTCCTCGATGGCCTCGATAAAGGCCATCAGTTCCACGGGTTGGTGATTGCCGATATTGAACACGCGGTAGGGCGCATTGCTGCGGCCCGGATCCGGGCGCTCGGCATCGAAGCCGGGGTCGGCTTCCGCCACCCGGTCCAGCGTGCGCAGCACGCCCTCGACGATGTCGTCGATGTAGGTAAAGTCGCGGCGCATGCGGCCGTGGTTGAACACCTCGATCGGACGGCCTTCCAGGATCGCGCGGGTAAATAAAAACAGCGCCATGTCCGGCCGCCCCCAGGGGCCATACACCGTGAAAAAGCGCAAGCCCGTGGTGGGCAGACCGTAGAGGTGGCTGTAAGTGTGCGCCATCAGCTCGTTGGCCTTCTTGGTCGCCGCGTACAGGCTCACCGGATGGTCCACGCTGTGGTGCTCCGAAAAGGGCATCAGGGTGTTGCCGCCATACACGCTGGAGCTGCTGGCATAGACCAGGTGGCCAACCTTGCCGTGGCGGCAGCCTTCCAAGATGTTCATGAAGCCGACCAGGTTGCTGTCCACATAGGCGTGCGGGTTTTGCAGCGAATAGCGCACACCGGCCTGAGCGGCTAGATGGATCACGCGGTCGAAGCCCTGCTCGGCAAACAGGCGCGCCATGCCGGCGCGATCGGCCACATCCAGCTTGACGAAGCGGAAATTGGCGTGGGGCGCAAGCCGCGCCAGACGGTCTTCTTTGAGCCGGGGATCGTAATAATCGTTGAGGTTGTCCAGGCCGACCACCTCGTCGCCGCGGGCGAGCAGGCGTTCGGAGGTGTGCATGCCGATGAAGCCGGCGGCGCCGGTGACCAGGATTTTCATGAGAGCGAACCGATACGGACGGACAAGGGGCGGATTATCGCATGTCACGCCCCGACGCCCGTGACAGGATGCCCATTCAGCGCTGGGTGGCCGACAACCGGCGGCGCAGCGCGCGCATCAACACTCCGAGCAGCGGCAGCTTGGCGTATAACTCCTCGGCGGTATCCCAATAGTCGCGGTGCGCCACTACCCTGCCCTGCCGGTCCAGGTGCAGATGACTGACCCCGCGCACCTCGATGCGCCGCTGCGGCGGACCGAAGGCGAAAATCCAACCCAGCATGCCCTGACGGCCGTCGCGCAGCCGGGTTGTGACGGTAAATTGGGGCGACTGAACCTGGACGAACATATGCCTGAAGATGGCTTCGATGGCGGCAAGCCCCACCACTTCATTGAAGGGGTCTTTGAAGTGCGCCTGCGGTGCATAGACCGTGGCAAGCTGGTCCAGTGAAGCGGGCGTCAGGGTCTGATAAAACGCCACCACACGGTCCAGGCCCGCCTCGAGCACCGAATCGAGCGGTTCATCCGTCGTGCTCATAGCCCGGTGGCCCGGCGCACCAGGCCAAAATAGAGCCGGTAGGGCAGCAGGCGCAGCGCCTTGAGCACCAGCGAGAAACGGCGCGGAAAGTGAATCTCGAAACGCCCCGCGGCAAAGCCGCGCAGCATGGCCTCGGCGGCTTGGCGTGGGGTTTGCAGCGCCGGCATGTGGAAGTCGTTTTGCGCGGTCAGCGGGGTGGCGACGAAACCGGGGCTGACCAGAAACACCGACACCCCGCGCGGTGCGAGGTCGAGGTAGAGCGACTCGGCCAGGTTGACGAGCGCCGCCTTCGACGGCCCGTAGACCGCCGCGCGCGGCAGCCCGCCGTAACCGGCCACGCTGCCGACGATGGCCAGGGCCGCGGGTTCGCCGCGGCTGGCCTGCGCCAGCAGCGTCGGCACCAGCGCGGCCACGCCGTCCATGACGCCAAGCAGATTCACCGACAAGGTCTCGCGTACCGCCTCGGGCGACAGTTCCCAGGCGCGCAGCGGCCGGTAGGTGCCGGCGTTGAGCACCGCCAGGTCGATACCGCCCCAGGCGGCCAGCAGGCGGTCGCGCACCCGCGGCAGATCGCCGCTGCGGGTCACATCCGCCGGCTCCACCCGGACGTCCGCGGCACCGGCGTGTAGACAATCGTCTGCCACCGCGTGCAGACCCTGCTCGCTGCGCGCACTCAGCGCCAGGCGCGCGCCACGGCCGGCAAGCTGGCGGGCGAACTCGGCGCCGATGCCCGAGGACGCGCCGACCAGCCACACCCGCCGGCCCTGCCAGTCGGCGATCGGCGTGTTCAGACTCATCATTGCGGCCGTTTGTAGAAGGACAGTGTGACCTCGCCCAGCCGCAAGCCCCACTTGCTCATCACCGAGCGGTTGAGCATCACACGCTCATCCATCAGAAACATCCAGTCGTCGAAATCGACCTGATACACCTTGCCATCTACCGGCAGGGCCAGCACATAACGCCAGCGCAGCGCATTGCCGGAAAGCTCACCCACCGCCTCGCCGACCACGTCGTCGGCACGTCCGCGGTAGCTGCCGTCAGGCTGGCGGACGAGCGTCCACACCCGGCGCTGGGTGCTGCCGTCCGCATAGGTGAAGTGTTCGTCCAGGGTGCCGGTGTCGCCCTCCCAGCGCGCCTGGATCAGCACATGAAAGCGTTTGACCACCCGGCCCTTGCGGTCCTGGAAGATGCCGTGAGCGTCCAGTGTGCCGTTGAAATACTCGCGCAGATCGAGCGTAGGCTTCTCCATTGCGTACTCTCCCACCTCCACCGTCGCGCAGCCGCTGAGCGCGGCCAGCAGCGCGAACATCGCCAGCAGTCGTCTCATTGCATTTCTCCCTCGGATTCCAGATCACCGCGCCAGGCGAGCAACAGGGCCAGCGCGCCGCCCTTGAGCAGCACCGGCAGCAGGGCATACACCGCCGCCAATGCATCCAGCGCGGCGGCCTCACGCGCGCCGGGTTGATAGCCCAGCCAGCCGAGCAACGGCAGCGCCAGCCCGGCGGCAAGCGCCAGGTTGGCCTTGGTGACCAGGTTCCACCAGCCGAACCACGCCCCCGCGGGCGAAGCGCCGCCCCCGCCATAGCGCGCCAACTGGTCGGCCAGCATCGCCGGCGGCAGGGCCAGGTCCGCACCGAGTGCAGCGCCGGACAACAGGCAGATCAGCGCAAAAGCGACAGTCTGCCCGCCCGCCAGGGTCCAGGCCCAGACGAACACCGCCATCGCCAGCGCCATGGCCACACCCCAGGCGCGCCGCTTGCCAACGCGCGCGGCCAGCGCCACCCAGGCTGGCAGGCTTGCCGCACCGGCGGCAAAGTAAAGCATTAGAAACAGCCCGGCATAGCTTGGCGCCTGCAGCACGTCGGCGACGAAGAACAACACGCATACCGAGGGAATCGCCGCGGCGATGCCATTGGCCGCGAACACCGTGAGCAGGCGACGGAACGGCCGGTGCGCAAGTGCGGCCACAAGCCCCGCAAAGAGGGCTTGGCGCACCGGCTGGCGGGGGGTGCGCGGCGCGCGCAACAGGGTCCAGCCGGCAAAAAGTGCAAGCAAAAGCGGAAACAGCCAAGCCAAGCGCGCTAGACCCGCCACTTCGTCGGCCGCCAGCATCGAAGGCAAGGCTGCGGCGAGCATCACCCCGGCCAACGCAAAGCCTTCGCGCACCGCGGTGACCCGGGTGCGCTCGTGCGTGCCGGCCTGTAGTTCCGCGCCCCAGGCGTGATAGGCGATGCTTGCCGCCGACCAGGCGAGCGTCACCGCCACCAGGGCGAGCGCCAGCCAGACCAGGCCGGCTCCGGCCGGCGGGGCGAGCAAGGCGATCAGCCCCAAGGCCAGCGCCGGCAAGGCGGCAAGCACCCACTGCGGCCGGCTCGCCCAGCGGTCGCTCGCCCAACCGAGCAGCGGATCGGTGAGCGCATCCACGACCCGCACCGCAAGCAACACGACACCCACCGCGGCCAACGGCAGGCCGAGGCCGTCGGCATAGAGCTTGGGCACATGCACATAAATCGGCAGCGCAGCAAAAGCCAGTGGCAGACCGAGGGCACCATAAGCCAGCAGGCCGTCGCGGGTAGGCGTATCCAGCGCCAGGGCGCAGCGGCCGCTCACCGCGCAACCTCACCGAGCAGGCGGGCGCGCAGCGCCGGCTTACGGGTGCGCTCGTCCAGCCAGATGGCAAAAAAGCGGTGGGCCAGTTCGGCGTCATGGATTTCGGCGGTCAGTCGCCCCTGGTGCCAGAACACCGCGCCGCGCCCCGGCAGGTGCAGGCCGACAATGCGCTCGTCCGCTTGCACCGAGGGCAAGGCACGCGCCAGTTCTTGGCGCCAGCGCGCCAGGCGCGTTTCGTCTGCCGCGCCAAAGCGGCGCATCTCGTCGATGCTGGTGTCGACCAGGCGGGCGGCATCGATCGCCCGCCGGTACCGCAAGGACAGCGCATGCGCTTGCTGCGGAACATAGCGCTCGCCGCTCACCCACAGCTCAGCGTCATACACGTGAATGCCGAACAGACGCAACGGTGCACTGGCATGCAAACGCAAGGTCGGCGCATAGTCGAGCGCCTGCGCCGGCAAATGCGCAGCCGCACTCACCGCCCAAGTGAGCACAGCGAACAGTGCCAGGCTACGCATCCGGCCCATTACGTCATCCTTTGCGCATGGCGCAGCTCGAGCTGATGCACATCGATGTCGCCGCACAAAAAGCCCGCTTCGCAGTACGACAAGTAAAAGCGCCACATGCGCACGAAACGCTCGGAAAAGCCTTGCGCACGCACTTCGCCCAGACGTGCAAGGAAAGCCTCATGCCAATGCCGCAGGGTGCGCGCGTAATCGCCGCCAAAAGCAAAGTCGTCTACCACTGCCAACCCTGCCTGCTCGACCTGGCGCTGGATGGCCTGCGGCGAAGGCAGCATGCCGCCGGGGAAGATGTACTGCTGAATGAAGTCGGTGCCGCGCCGGTAGCGCGCGAACAGCTCGTCGGCGATGGTGATGGCCTGGATCACGCAGCCCCCGCCGGGGCGCAGCAGACTGCCCAGGCGCGCGAAGTACACCGGCCAGAAGCGCTCGCCCACCGCCTCGATCATCTCGATGGAGACGATGTGGTCGTACTGGCCGCGCACGTCGCGGTAGTCGCACAGGGCAAAACTGGCCATGTCCTGCCAGCCGCCGCGCTCGGCGCGCGCACACGCCCATTCGAGCTGCGCCGGCGACAAGGTCAGACCGAGCACCTTGCAACCGAACTCGGTGGCCGCCACCTCGGCAAAGCCGCCCCAGCCGCAACCGACTTCCAGAATGGTCTGCCCGGCTCGCGCCCCCAGCCGTTGCAGCACCCGGCGGTACTTGCGACGCTGAGCGTCCTCCAGCGCCTCGACCGGCGACGCAAACAGCGCGGCCGAATAGCTCATGGTCGAATCCAGCCACAGGGCGTAAAAATCGTTGCCCAGGTCGTAATGCGCCTCGATGTTGCGCCGTGCGCCGCGGCGGGTGTTGGCGCGCAGCAGATGACCGAGCCGGTGGGCCAGCAGGCGCCAGCGCCGGCCGTACACTGCTTGGCCGAGCTGGGCGCGGTTGGCGGCCAGCAAACCGAGCAGGCCGGTAAGCTGGTCGGTGTCCCAGGCACCAGCCATGTAGGTTTCGCCCAGGCCGATGTCGCCGCGTGCCAGCACGGCGTCGAACACCGTGTGCTCGCGCACCCGCCAGTGGGCCTTCAAAGGACCATGGCCCAAGCGCAGCGTCGCGCCGTCGGGCAGTTCCAGCGCCAGCGCCCCGCCTTCCAGGCGCTGCAATAGTGCCAGCGCCAAACGGGTAGCAGCGGGCTGATGCCCCAGCCAGCGTGTATCGCGCTGCACCAACCCACGGGTGACGGTCGTGTCGGTAGCTTTCATCGCGTCGTCTCCTCCAACGGCGGCATGGGTTTGTGAAAGAACGTGGCGCCTTTGCGCCACAGGCGCAGCGCTTGCCAATGAATGCGGGCGGTCACACCCAAAGTCATCAACGGAAAGCGGCTTAGCCAGCGCCACATGGCCGCGCCGCTCAATGGCCGCGCCTGCCCGCCGATGCGGGTGGCCAGCCGGCATACGCCGTCTTCCCAGTAGTCGATACGCACCGTATGCAATGGCCCGGCGGAAGCAAAGCGGAAGCGGTATTGCCCGCGCACCGGGAAAAAGGGCGAAACATGAAACACCTTGGGCACCCGCAATTCGTCGCCAAAGCCGATCGGACGCAGGTCGGGGTGATGCACCAAGTAGTTGTGGCGTTCGCCGAAGGTGTTGTTGACCTCGGCCAGCACCGCCCGCAGGTAACCTTCGCGGTCGTGGCAGAACCAGAAACTGACCGGATTGAACACGTAACCGAATAGCCGCGGCATGGTCTGCAATACCACTTCGCCGTCGCAGACCTCGGCCAGTCCGTGCGCTTCGAGTTTGTCGCGTATCCACGGCAACAGCGGGCTGCCATCGCGCGCCCCATGGTCGGCGGCACGCAAGCTGAAAATGCCGGGTCTATCCACCGCCAGTAGCGGCACTTTGAGCCCATCCCAGGCCGATAGCGGCACGCGCAGGAAGGCTAGGCGATAGCAGAAGCGATTGTGCGCTTGGCCTGCGCGCTCATGCATCACCGCGCCAAAGCACACCGCCGGCGCGAGCGAGGGGCGGTAACGGATCAGGTTCATGCGGTCAGCTCCTTACGCGCCGGCGTTTGCCAGGGAATCTCAACGCCCAGCGCACGCGCCACCGCCAACGCCGACCGCAGCCCGTCTTCATGAAAACCATAGCCGGTCCATGCGCCGGCAAACCAGGTGCGCCGCACCCCCTGGATTTGATGCAGCCGGGACTGGGCGGCAATGGCCGCGCGGTCGAACACCGGATGGGCGTAATCGATGACGCGCAGCACTTTGTCTGCGGCCGGTTCGCGGAAAGGGTTGAGGGAAACCACCACCGGGGTGTCTACACCCAAAGGTTGCAGGCGGTTGAGCAGATAGCTCACCGACACCGGCCGTTCGCTGGCCGCGCCGCGCCCGGCCAGGTAGTTCCAGGCCGACCACACTTTGCGCCGGTGCGGCAGCAGCGCCGGGTCGGTATGCAGCACCGCGCGGTTGGGCTGATAGCGCACCGCGCCTAAGATTGCGCGTTCATCGGCACTTGCGTCCGCACCCAGAATACGCAAGGTTTGGTCGCTGTGACAGGCAAACACCACCTGGTCGTAGTATTCGCCGCCGCCGCGGGTGTACAAACGAACCCCGTCGGCACCGCGTTCGACGCTCAACACCGGCGTGGCGGTGCGCACATCGTCGAGTCGCGCGGCGATACGTCGCACGTATTCGCGCGCCCCACCGCGCACCGTCAGCCATCTTGGGCGGTTGAAAATCTGTAACAGCCCGTGGTTGTGGCAAAAGCGCGCAAAAGTGGAGAAGGGGTAATCCAGCATGGTGCGCGTCGGGCAGGACCAGATCGCCGCCGCCATCGGCAACAGATACCAATGACGGAAAGCGTCGCCGTAACGCTCACGGTCGAGGTAGTCGCCCAGCGCCAGATCGGGGCTTGGCGCGCCGCCGGCGGCCATTCGGGTGGCCGCGGCGTTAAAGCGCAAAATGTCGCGCAACATGCCCAGAAAGGCCGGCCGCAGCAGATTTTCCGGCTGGGCGAACAGCGTGGCCAGGTTGGAACCCGCCCATTCCAGCGCCGGTTCGGATAGGCTCACCGAAAATGACATCTCACTTTCCACCGCCTCGACGCCAAGCATGCCAAACAGCGCGACGAGCTCCGGGTAAGTGCGGCGGTTGAACACCAGAAAGCCGGTGTCGACCGCCAGACGCCGCCCTGCGATGTCGACATCCACCGTGTGGCTGTGTCCGCCCAGACGCTCACTGGCTTCATACAGGGTCACCCGCGCATGTCGGTTCAGCAGCAGGGCGCAGGCCAGTCCGGCAATGCCCGAGCCAACCACCGCAATCCGCTGGCTGCCGCCGGTGAGCACCCGGTCCAGTTCCCCCATCTTCATGGCCGCCCCCTAACAGGCTCAACCGTTGGCGCCGCTGATCGTGGCCCAGGCGGAATGGTTGTGGATGGACTCGAAGTTCTCCGAAGCCACCTGCCACGCGGCAATCCGCGGCTCGGCGCGCAGCCGCAGGGCGATGTCACGGACCAGGTCTTCGACGAACTTCGGGTTGTCGTAGGCGCGCTCGGTCACCCATTTTTCGTCCGGACGCTTGAGCAGGCCGAAAAGCTCACAAGAGGCTTCCTCCTCGGCGATGCGCACCAGCTCTTCGAAGCTCATGTCTTCACGCAGCACCACTTCCAGGGTGATCTGCGAACGCTGGTTGTGCGCTCCGTAGGCTGAAATCTCCTTCGAGCACGGGCACAGGCTGGTCACCGGCACCACCACCCGCATGGTGGTCTGCGGCAGATCCCCGGGGGGCTGCTCCACCCGCAGCGCAGCGTCGACATCGAGCAAACTTTCCACGCCTGACACCGGCGCGCGCTTGCGAATGAACCAGGGAAAGGCGGCCTCCAGCCGACCGGATGTCGCGCCTAAGCGCGCCAGCATGTCGGCAAACAGGGTCCGCAAACCGGACAGATCCAGCGCATCGCGCTTGGCTTCGACCAACTCCACAAAGCGCGACATGTGCGTGCCTTTTTGTTCGGCCGGCAGGCCCACGCTCAGCGCCAAGGTGGCCACGGTCGCCACCACGGTGCCATCGGCTCCACGCCAGGTCAGCGGATAGCGCAAGCCGCGGATGCCCACCTGCTCGATGGCCAGCGCGCGATGGTCGCGGATGGACTGAATATCCGGAAGGAAAATGGATTCGGGCGCGTTCATGACACCTCCAAGGTTTGTCTTGGACAAATTGGGCAAAGCCGTACACTTGGCGCACACCGCCCCAGTGCAGGCTTCGACACACCAGATTAACCCCGTTTTTGTCGTGGACAAAAGCGGGCCACAGACCTAAGATAGGCTCAGCACACTTTGATGTCAATGATTTGTCCAGGACAAATGTCAAATACCTTGTCTGACCACCATGCTGACGCGGAAGCCATGGGCATTGCCGCCGTCGAACGCGACACCGGCATCGCCAAGGACACCTTGCGAATCTGGGAGCGCCGCTACGGGTTTCCGGCCCCCTTACGCGATCCGCGCGGCGAGCGCCTCTACCCCCCGGACCAGGTGGACAAGCTACGCCTGATGCGCCGGCTGATGGACCAAGGCAAGCGGCCGTCGGCCCTGGTGCGGCTGAGCACCGAGGAACTGGCGGCTCTACTCGACCGCACTGAACCGGGCGCAATCGAGACTTCGCGCAGCACGCGCAAAGCAGCCCTGCTGCAACTGCTGCGCCTGCATCGCAGTAACGAACTGCGCGCCGCACTGCACCAACTGCTGCTCAAGCAGGGCTTGCAACGCTTTGTCGCCGACACGCTGGCGCCATTGAACGAGTGTGTAGGCCACGCCTGGATGCGCGGCGACATCGACGTGCCGGAGGAACATCTGTACACCGAACAGGTGCAAAACGTGCTGCGCAGCGCGATCGGTTCGCAAACGGCGGCGGGCGGGCGGCCGCGCATCCTGCTCACCACCTTTCCGGATGAACAGCACGCCCTGGGCCTGCTGATGGCCGAAGCCATGCTGGTGCCCGAGGGAGCCGCCTGCGTCTCGCTGGGCACGCAGACACCGATGAGCGATATCCGCAGCGCCGCCACCGCCGGCGGCTTCGATATCGTGGCGCTGTCGTTCAGTGCGGCCTTCCCTTCACGTCAGGCAATCGAGGGCCTGAACACGCTGCGCGCCATGCTGCCGCCAGAGATCGCCATGTGGGCGGGCGGCGCCGCGGTACGGGGCAAGGGTCGGCGGCTGGAAGGGGTGCGGGTCATCGAAGATCTGAACGATGCGCTCACTGCCCTGCACGAGTGGCGCACCGAGCATCGCAGTTGACCAACACCGGGCGCTTTTCGCCGCCCCGATGGCGTATTACGCTTGCGCTACACAGGCCGGTGTCGCGGCCTGGAGCTTACCTAGGAGCCGACTGTGGACAACGCCGCCCCTTCCCTGTACGCCATGTTCGCCGGCGCTTTCGGAGGGGTGGGGCTGTTTCTGCTCGGCATGCACTTACTGACCGACGGTCTCAAGCTGGCCGCAGGCCGCGCGCTGGAGGACTTGCTGCAACGCTCCACCTCGACCCGGCTCAAGGGCTTGGCCGCCGGCATCCTGATTACCTCACTGGTGCAATCGTCCTCGGCGGTCACGGTGGCCAGCATCGGCTTTGTGAACACCGGCTTGCTGTCGCTTGGCAACGCCCTGTGGGTGATCTTCGGTTCCAACGTCGGCACCACGATGAATGCCTGGCTGGTGGCCTGGCTGGGCTTTAGCTTCAAGATCGACGCCTTCGCCCTGCCCTTCGTCGGCATCGGCGCCGCCACCATGCTGATCGCCCGCGGCCAGCGCCCACGCGCGCTGGGGCAGGCGCTGGCCGGCTTCGGCGTGCTGTTTCTTGGCATCGACGTGCTCAAGGACACCTTTTCGTCCCTTGGAGCGGACATCGACATCGGTCGATACGTCGGCCAGAGCCTGTCGGGCTATCTGATGCTGGTCGGCATCGGCACCTTGATGACGGTGCTGATGCAGGCTTCCGGGGCGGTCATCGCCATCGTCATCACCGCCGCCTCGGGCGGCTTGATGAGTATCGAAGCGGCCTGCGCGATGGTCATCGGCACCAATATCGGCACCACCTTCACCGCCATCCTGTCGGCGGTAGGCGCCACCTCCAACGCCCGTCGACTGGCCGCCTCGCACGTGTTCTTCAACCTGATCACCGGTGCAGTGGCACTGGCCCTGCTGCCGCTGTTGATCGGCTTGCTCGGCCTGCTGCGCGACTGGCTCGACCAGCCGGCCACCCCCGCGGTCACCATCGCCATGTTCCACACCGTGTTCAACCTGCTCGGGGTGTTGCTCATGGTGCCCACCAGCGGCTGGCTGCTGCGCACCTTGTCGCGCCACTTCACCAGCCGTGAAGAAGAGCGCGCCCGCCCGCGCTACCTGGACGCCAATGCGGCCAGCGTGCCGGACCTGGCGCTGCGTGCGCTGCGCCTGGAACTGGGCCGCACCCAGGCGCTGGCGGCCAGTTGTCTGCGCGCTGCGGCTGCCCGGCCGGCTGCCGAAGACAGCATCCGCGCGCAGCGCGAGGTGCTCACCGCGCTGTCGCACAGCATGGCCGAATATGCCAGCCGGCTCAATGCAGCCATCCTGCCGCCCACGCTGGTCGATGCGCTGGCCCGCAGCCTGCGCGTGCTGCAATACCAGGAAAACGCGGTCGACGGCAGCTTGCAGGCCGCCGCGCTGGCTCCGCGCCTGGCCCCGCTGGCAACCCACCTGATGGATGCCCAAACCGTTTTCCTGCAGGCACTCGATGCCCTGGCCGGCGCCGCCGAGCAAGCGGACACGGCTCACCCCGCAGCGCAGATCGAGGCCGCCCTGCAGGCGGCCGAAAACGCCTACGCCCGCCTCAAAGAAGCGCTGCTGGTGGCCGGTGCGCACGCACAATTGAGCATTGCCGACATGCAAGCGTTGCTGCGTCACGCCAGCTTGCTGCGCCGTGCGGCCGAGCAGACCGCCAAGGCCGCCCGCCACCTGTTGGCGCTGGAGGCCGGCATAGCGCCCCCGGCGGAAGACAAGTCCGAAGCCGACCCCCTCGACAGCGCCGAAGCGGCCTGAGGCGCTGCTAGAATCCCCGCCAGCCGACGCCACCCGCTGCATCCCGCTCCCGCCCATGGACTACCCCCGCCCCGCTTTCGAAAACAAGATCTGTCCGCCCGAAGCGCTTGCCAACCGCGTAGCCGCACTGCCCCGCCCGCTGGTGTTTACCAACGGCTGCTTCGATATCCTGCACCGCGGCCATGTGACCTACCTGGCGCAGGCGCGCGCGCTGGGCGCAGCCATGGCGGTGGCGCTCAACACCGATGCCTCGGTACGCCGCCTGGGCAAGGGCGCGGACCGTCCGGTCAATCCGCTCGAAGACCGCTTGGCGGTGATCGCAGCGTTGGCCTGCGTGGACCTGGTCACCTGGTTCGATGACGACACCCCCTTGGCCCGCATCGTGACCTGCCGCCCGGAGGTGCTGGTCAAAGGCGGCGACTGGACGCCCGAGCGCATCGTCGGGGCCGCCGAAGTGCGCGGCTGGGGCGGCAGCGTGCACGCCATCCCCTTTGTCCATCCACGCTCAACCACCGCGCTGATCCAGCGTATCCGCGCTGGCTAAAGGCGGACCGTCTGGCGCGCGGCGCGGAATCCGCACCCGCATCCGCGTCCCTTCCCGAGAAGCTTCTACTTTCGAAACCACTCATTGGCCGGGGGATTACCGTAACGTGAGGCTCAATTTTTGAGCCTCACAGTGTGGCATGCTTGCTTTATGAGCTGCGCACGACTCGACTTCACCCAACCCGACGGGCTCGCCACCGGCGAGGCCGTCGCACTGGCTTCGTCGCCGGCGTTTTCGCTCTCGCCTCCTGAAGCCGGCTGGATTCGGCTGGCGATCGAACATCCCGATGCAGATTTTCCCCCAGTGATGATGAGCAAGGTCTTCTCGCCCCTTGCGCCCCTGTGGGCCTGGTCTCTGGCGGTCGCCTGGGGGATGGAACCAGCATCGTGCCGTATCGACGAAGAAGGCAGCGCCGTCTATCTCATCGCAAAGGCAGGTACAGAAGGGCGCCTTTCCTTCACCCTCGCTCGCACACAGTACGGGTGCCGCAACGAACCCGAACGGCTGCTGCAGGCGCTGACCAGGGAAGAAGAGCGCGCGCAGTTCCTGCACCGCTGGAGCGCATTGTGGGCGGCGTACTTTGGGGATGAAACGCTGCCCTGGATCGAATGGGAGCGCCGTGAGGAGACGAGCATCCCGGAACCGATGCGCGACATGCCGTGGGAGAGACTACCCAACCTCGCCACCTTTGCAACGGTCAAGCCCGCTCCCTGGCCGCGCGAGGCGCTGATCGCCTGGTTTTGGCTCTTGCTTGCGCATCATCTGCGCTCGCGCAGGCATGGCTGCGAATACGCCCAGGACCCCGCCCGCTACATCTTGCGCGAGATGGCCTTTGCCCGCCACGTGCTCGATGCGCTCGCTGCCGCGCGGCAGGCGTTGGGACTGGAAACTTCGGACAACGACAAATCCTGCCGGGCGCTGATCCAGCGCGCGCAGGACATCGCGCTTTATGGCCCGGACGAGGCCGAGGAGCCGGACGATGAGTTCGCCGGCTTTTCGTCCAAGCCGCTCGTGCGCGCCTATTACCGCGCCCAGCAGGCAATGTACGCGCTTCAGGCCGAGACGGTGCGCGCCCTGTTGTCGCGGCTGCCGATCGGCGAGGGGAGCGCCTTCATCGATGAGCAAGGCCGTCGGGCGCGGCTCGTGCATCAGGACGGCCGCCGCTGGGTGCTCTATTGGGAGGACGGCCGGCTATCCGAAGGCGACGCGTTCTACGCCGGGCAAAATACCGCCTGCCGCTGGCCGGTGGCCGAAGGGCCGGTGTTCGACGAAGCGGCGCTCAATGCCATCGACCGGCGGCGGCTTGCCTTCATGCGCCTGGGTGTGTCGCCGCTTTGCGTGGTGTGCCCGTGTTGTGGCTATCCGTGCATGGAAGAGGAAGAGCTTGAGGCTGATGTCTGCGACATCTGCCGCTGGCCGATCGGGTCCATGCTGAGCCGTTTGCCGCCGCCACTGGACGCCGAGACGGATGAGGAAGGCGATCCGATCTCGCCTACACTGCGGCAATGCCGGCAGAATTTCCTCGACCACCTCGATGCCGATCCGCCCGAAGGGCGGGAGGATGATTGGGCTCGGGAATACTGGCGCAGCCCGCAAAGGCAAGCGTTTGCCCGTCAGGCGATGGCCGAATGGGATGTCTGGCTGCGAAACCCCGATCTCGAGCACACACCGGAGCCGGTGTGGGTGCGCATGAGCCGCTGGCGGGAGAAAAACCGATGAGCAATCGTCAAGGCCCTTTCCCCTGGCGCGTCTTTCTGCGCCGGCGCTTTCCTGCTCATGCCGAGGGGTGGGTCTATGCGCAAGTGCCGCTGTGGTGGGCGGCGCTGTTCGCTGATGCACCGCCGACGGCAGAGGTCGATGCACTCTACGCCGTCGTTGCCTTCGTGGTGGCGGTGGCGATCGTCGGCGCACTCGTGGGGCTGGCGTCGCTGTTGCGCTTTCCCTGGTGGCTGCTATTGCCGTTTTGTCTGCTGTCGCTATGGCTGGATGGGCTCTGGCGCAAGCTCGGAAAAAGCCCATGGCAGCGAGAACCCGTGCGCCGGCCCTGGTATCTCTCCAACGCCGTGGCGGTGTGGCAAGGGTGGGATCGGTTCATTCGCCGACGGCCCTGGTATCGAAGGCTGCAACGCAAGCTCGACGCGCTCGCACCGACAACACAACCTCGTCGTCGCAAATGCCAGATCGTGTCCTCGCGGGCGCAACCGGGTCCCACAGCGTTTGACTACGCCTGCGAGCAGGAAGGCAGCCACCTGTGGTTCTGGTATGGCGTGGGATTCGTGGTGCTGTGGGTGGAACTGACGGCCGTCGACGCGGCGGGCTGGTTCTGGGGCTTTGTCTTCGCGGTGCTCATGTATGGGCTGTTGCCCTTGACCACCTTGCCGTTCATTGCCGCGGCGATTCTGGGATTCTTGTCTGCCTGGCTGGTGGGGTTGGGCATGTCACCCCAGCAACGCGAGCAGGCGCGGTTGCGACGCGCGGCGTCTCTCGCTGCGCCCCCCCCCCCGCCGCGTGCCCATGCGCCGCATACATCCCATTCAGCGCCAATCTGCACCGAACTGGCTGCTGCCGCTGATCGTTGGGTTGTGGATCGGCTCTGCCTGGGGTGACGATGCATGAGCGCTTCGCCAGCGGAACCCGGCATGTTCGAAGCTCTCTTTGCCTTTGTCTCGGCACACGAGTGGGCACAGTGGCTTTTTGTGGCGTTCCTCTTTTTGCCGCCGATGGTGATCGTTCTCATCACCGGGCAGCGCGGTTGGGCTTCGCTCGATACTGTGCTGGGCTGGTGCGCGCTACTGCTCCTCCTCGCCTTGGCGCTGGTTTGAACGGATGCGCCCGATCAAACCCATTGACAAGGCGTGGCCCAGCATGTCGATCAAACGATCGAGCAAACCGCACGCCATCGCCATCAGCGGCCAGAGCACAACCGCCATCACGGACGCGACGAGTACAGCGGTTGCCGTATCCCACATCAGCGCGACGGGCACTGCGGCGAGCGCCGATGCAAAGAGGGAAGTCAGCAGCGATGGCATGGTGGAAAGTCCCTCCTTACCCGTTCCGTTCGTAAATGGCCACCACGATCCGCCCGCGATCGGACCGCAGCAGAAACCCGAGCCGGATCGCCCGCACGACCAGCCCTTGCTGTCGCAACAGGCGTATACGCAAATCGGCCATCCCAGGCAGACTCAAGGTGCCGATCGGTTGCCCATTCCTGTGCAGCAACATGCTGTAGTCATGATCACCCTCTGCCGCGGTGAGCGCATCGCCTTCACGCAAGCGCTTGATGGCAGCGACATCCCAATCGCCGTCCCACACCGTGCCCACGCGCAATAGCCGCTCGCCGGGCTGTACGAACCGCTTGGCACAGCGCTGGATAAACGCCTTGCGGGTAAGCCCGATCGGGAAAGGTTCGCCCGCATCGAGCAAGAAGAGATCGCTCAAGCGCGTTCTGCCCGGCGGCAGCCAGCCGGTCAAGATGCGGTCAAACGGCAGAAACCCAGGCGCGAAACCCGCTTCGATGCGCACGCCGCCGTTTGGGGCGACGCGCGCCCGCAACAGGCGCGGCGGAGGAAAATAGTGACCGCTGGCGATGGCAGTTTTTTGCGCCTCGCGCCAGCGCGCCATGAACCCGTCACGCAACGCGGCAACCAGCATTTGGCTGCCAGGGCGAAGCTTTCCGGCGTTCGGGTCAAGAAAGTCAATCCAGGCTTCGCTGCCAAAGCAGGGGAAGATTTCGAACAGTCTCGGGCCGATATCCAATTCCAGATGCCCGGCCACACGGACCGCCAGGCGGTGCATGAGGTGACGCAAATGCTTGACCGGCACTGGCCCCGCTTCGACGAAGAGCGGTACGCCATGCTGTTCGGGCATCAGCTGATGGGCGCGGCGGCGTGTGCCGCGTCTGCCGCGGTTGCGTTGGAAGGTCCAACGAAAGGGAAATTCGTATGGACCGAGCAAGCCCGTTTCTGGTGAACCAATAGGATGGGTATTCTCCACAGCCAGTGCCTCTCACGAGGAAACACCGAAATTGTCCGCGGCTTCAGGCTCAGTGGTTGAGCCTCTTTCCCACCATAACGCGATGGGCCACGCAGCGTGCGCTTGGCCCAGAGAGGGCATGAGTGTCATGCGCCGGATGAGGGGCATGCCGGCACCTTCGTTAACGGAGCACCGGCCGATCATTCCCCCGGCTGCTCCAGCAACCAGGCCGGAATGTCGTGCCGCGTGTGCAGCACGCGCCAGACATCGATGTGATCGGGCCGCTCCACATAAAACACCGCGTAGAGGTATCGATCCAACAGCCACGCGCGCACGCCCGGCAAGTCGAGTTCATGCGCGTAGCGGGGTGAGCCGGTGGCCGGATGCGCGCGGATATGCGCATAGGCACGTTCGAGGGCGTCGATGAAATTCGGCGCCGGCGCCTCCCCGCCTTCGCGCAGGCAATACGCGATGGCGTCATCGATGTCGCGCAGCGCCTGTTCGCGCGGGACGATGGGCTTCACGCCGGGCGAGTACCTGCTGCCTGTTTGACGCGCTGTCGCAGGCGGGCGAAATAGGCGTCGTCGGCCGGGTCTGCCGGCGGCGAGCTGGCACCGGCCAGCAGAAGCTGGCGCAGCTGCTGGCGATCACGTTCCTTGCGGATCAGCTCGCGCAGATATTCGCTGCTGGAGCCATAGCCGCGCGCTCTGACCTGTTCGTCAACAAAGGCTTTGAGCGCGTCGGGCAGGGAGATGTTCATCGTGCTCATGTCATGCACTATGCCCCCTTTGGCAAAATTTGTCAAAAGACGCCCCGTGCTTCCTGCACTACCCCGCCCGCCAGCCTGCTTGGGCTTCTTGCTGTGCCCCGGGTTCGGCCAGCATGTTTTCGATCAGGCGGATCATGACGTCTTTGTTCTTGGCGTCGGACTCCGCCACCAGTAGCGCCAGCGCGGCCAGCCCCACGTCGTTGATGACCGGCGCGCCGTCGCGCAGCAGCCGCCCGTTGCGTGCCAGAAAATCCACGAACAGCAGCGCCCCGCAGCGCTTGTTGCCGTCGCTGAACGGGTGGTTTTTGATGACGAAGTAGAGCAGGTGCGCGGCCTTGGTCTCCAGGGTCGGGTAGGCGGGTTCGCCAAAAACGGTTTGCTCCAGGTTGCCGAGAATGGCGGCAAACGCCTCCCCCCGCTCGCGCCCGAAGAGGTCGGACGCCTCGCCGCGCGCCATCAAATCGGCCTTGAGGCGGGCGATCGCTGCCCGCGCCTCTTCCAGGGTGGGCAACACGCCGCCCGGACTGCCGGCAGGCGCGGTGAGCAACCCTTCGTCATAGCGCTGCAGCCACAGGAAGGCTTGCGTGTAGCGGGCGACCACGTCCACCAGCCCGCGCCCCTGGTCGGCGGTGAGCGCGTCACTCGCGGCGGCCTTGCGGATGAGTTGCAGGGCGGCTTCCAACTCGGCCGCGTTGCGCTCGAAGCGCTGGCGGTCGAGGGAGTAACCGCGCGTCAAATGCTCGCGCAGCACGCGCGTGGCCCATTGGCGGAAGCGGGTTCCCTGCAGTGACTTGACCCGATAGCCGACGGAGATGATAACGTCCAGGTTGTAACTTTCGACCTGGTAGGTTTTGCCATCGGCGGCAGTATGTGCAAATTTTGCACATACTGCCTCGCGCTCGAGTTCCCCTTCGGCAAAGACGTTGCGGATGTGTTTCGTTATGACCGAACGCTCCCGCCCAAACAGCAAGGCCATCTGTTCCTGCGTGAGCCAGACGCTGTCGCGCTCCAGGCGCACTTCGACGCGCGCCTCGCCGCCTTCATAGATGACGATATGGCCTTGGTGACTCATCGATTCCCCCTGCGTCACGACGTTGTGGAGTGCGGCCTCGTGGATGGGGCTACCGTGGAGAGGAAAAACTCGGGACTCCTCATCCTACCCCGCCCGCCAGCCAGCTTCGGTTTCCACCGCCAGCCCCAGGTCGGCAAGTGCCGAGAGCACCGCCGCCACCGACTTGGCGGGGCGCTTCACAAAGCGCGCGGCGAGCCGCTCGACCGGCTGCGGCATCGCGGTGAGTAACGCGCGCACGGCGGCGATTTGCTCGCGCAGGGTCTTGGGCCAAGCAAGCGGGGCGGTCGCGGCGGGCGTGGTGTCGGTCTCCACCTCCAGCGCGACCGCAGCCTGCACGCCGGTGGCACCCGCCGGGTTCTGGTGGGCCGGGCGCAGCCAGCGGACGATTCCTTGCGCCTCCTCGGCGCTTCTGCGCGCATTCAAGGCGACGATTCGGGTGAGCAGTTCCTCTTCGGCTTGCGATTGCTCAGGCGCTTTCACCTTGAGCGGCGTGGTGGCGCCGGGGCGGCCTACCAGCGCGGCGGCAAGCTCACTCCAGCCATACGCGGCAAAGACCGCGGTGTCCAACTCGTCGTGCAGCGTTTTGAGCACCGACACGAGGCCCTTTTCATGAATGGCGCGCTCCTTGGCGGCGAGGGGCTCGGCGGCGCGGAGTTTCTCCAGCACGTTGTAAAGGCCGGTCAGCGTCAGCGCTTCGTGTTCGGCGAGCACGCGCTTGCGGTGCGCGTCGATGGCCTCGGCAAGTTCCCCGATGCGCGCCCGCAGCGCGGCGGTGAGCCCCGTGTCGGCATCGGGGAAGGGGAAGGTCTCGAAGCAGCGGGTTTTGTTGTAGCGGGGGTCGTTGCCGACGCCCAGTCGTCCACCCGCCGCCAACGCCCACGCCACATGCAAACGGGAGGACAGCACGCCCAGCGCGAAGGGTGCGTCGAGGGCGATAGCAATCAGCATGTGGTCGGGAAGGATGCTCCCGTCGAGGAACTGGAAGCTGCGGTGCTTGGCGGTCTCGACGGTGGCGATGTAGCGCGACAGTCCCGCCGACATCGCGCGCCAGTTCTTGCGCGGTTCGGCGAAAAGCCACCAGTCACGCTTGAGCTTGGGCCGGTTGTTGTGGTCGCGTTCCGGTTTGACGCGCTCGTACACCCACTGGAACACCGCCGGGTAACGGGCGCGCACCTCGTCCGCTGCCAGGCCATAGAGATCGATCACCCTCACCCCGCGCGGCCGGTCGGTCAGGTCGCGCCCGTTGCGGTAGGCGCGGATGTGCCGCTCCAGCCCCGGCACCCGCCCCAGCCCCAGCGTTTCGGCTTCTTCGGGGGTGACGATGAAGCCGCTGCCCGCGAGCATGACGCCGTTGGAGCTGATGCCGCCATTCGCCCGCAACGCCACCGCCCCGGCCACGTTCGCGCCGATCGTGAGGTCCGCATGAATCACGCCGACCCGGCGGGCCAGTTCGACGGTGCGGGCGTCCTCTTCGCCCTCCCGCTCTGCGGTGACGGTGAGGAGTTCCCCTTCCGCGACATCCGCTGCCCCCACCGTCATCGCGATGCGCACGGCGGCCCCGTCGGCGGCGTCGACCCAGGGGTGGTCGGGGATGGCAAAAGCCAGTTTCAACGGCGTTTGCGGCGCCTGCAAATGGGCTTCCAATACCCGGCGGTTGAAGGTTTGCCGCACGCTGTTGGTGGTGATGAAGCCAAAGCGGCGCGCCTGGCCGGCGCGTACCCGCTCGGCGGCCTTGTGCCACCAGTACATGACGAAATCGGCGCTCTCTGGCACCTCCGGATAGGCGGCGCGCACTGCATCGACGTAGCCGTCCCCCAAGGCCCGACGTAGGGCCTTGTCGCCAATGAACGGCGGATTGCCAACGATAAACTCGGCCTCGGGCCACTCGGCCGGGCGCACGCCGTGGTAGCGCTCGATCGGCACTTGCGCGGTTTCATCGGGCACCGGCTCGCCAGTGACGGGGTGGGGTTTGGTGGTCACGCCATCCCAGCGGGTGCGCGGGCGGCCGGTTTCGTCGGTCTCGAAGTCCACGCGCTCGAAAGCGATGAGCGCGTCGCGGTGCTCGATGTTGTGAAAGTCCCTGAGTACCGGGTCAGGGAGGTCCTCCAGCCCCTTGTGAATGCGGTGGTGCCATTGCAGATAACCGATCCACAGCACCAGTTCGGCAATGGCTGCCGCTCGGGGGTTCACCTCCACCCCCAGGAACTGGTGCGGGTCGACGGTGCTGCCCGCCATCGCGAGCCGCCCCTGGGTGTCGCCGAGATCCGCCAAAAGGTTCAACACCTCGCCCTCCAGCCGCTTCATCAGTTCCAGCGCCACATACAGGAAGTTGCCGCTGCCGCAGGCGGGGTCGAGCACGCGCACGTGGCAGAGCCGCTGGTGAAAGGCCGCCACTTCCTCGCGCGCCTTGTCGGGCTTGCCCTGCGCGAAGTAGTGGCTCGCCGCCACCTGCACGGTCTGCCACTCGGCGCGCAAGGGGTCGATGAGCGTCGGCTGCACCAGCCGCTCCACATAGGCGCGCGGGGTGTAGTGGGCGCCAAGCCGATGCCGCTCGCGGGGGTCGAGCGCGCGCTCCAAAAGCGTGCCGAAGATCGCCGGTTCCACCTGCCGCCAGTCGGCGCGGGCGGCATCCAGCAGTTCATCGATTTCCGCGCGGGTGAGCGGGATCACGTCCGGGTCGGCAAACAGCCCGCCGTTGAAGCGGCGAATGGGCGCGAGCAACCGCGCATCGAACCCGCCCTGGTTCATTGCCTGCCAGAAAAGGGTGAGTGCCGGGACAAACGCCTCGGGCTTGTCGCGCACGCTCTGCAAGAGCCCGGTGAAGGCGCCCACGCCGTCTTGTTGCGGCAAGAGGCCCACGTCTTCGGCGAACATGGAAAAGAGCGCGCGCATCAAAAAGTGCGCGACGCGCTGCGGATCGTGCCCGGCGGCCTCCAGGGATTTGGCCAGGCGCGCCAGCCGGTCGGCAATCGCCCGGGTGACACGAGCGGACTCGCGGGTGGGGTCGAGCTGGAGCGGGTCGAGCCAGAGGAGCTTGAGCCGCGCCTGAATCGCGGGGTCGGCCAGATCGGCGAGCCGCACGCGGTGGTGCGCCGGGTCGGGATAAGGAACGTAGGTGGCCCCGGTGCGGGAAAAGTCGGCGTACAGCTCCAGCGAGCGGCCCACATCCACCACGACGAGGAAGGGCGGGCGGCCCTCCTCGGGGGGAAGGGCCCGGGCGTAGCTCTCGGCCTGGGCGTGGGCGCGCAGCATGGCGCGGTCCCAGCCGCCCGAGTCCAATTCCAGCCCGGTTTGCTTGGCTTCCAGCACGAACGCGCCGCGCCGGTAGAGGTCGATGAAGCCGCGCGTGACGCTGCCGTCCGCATGGGCGATGTCCACCCGCCGCTCGAAGACGTAGGCGTTATCACGCGTGTCGTCGCTCGCGGGTTCCGGGCGCGGCAGCTCCAGCGCTTCGGTGAGTTCGGTGAGAAAGAGCTGGTAGTTGGCGCGCTCGGAGCCACTGGCGGCCTGCCAGCGGGTGATGAAGGCGGAGATGGCGCTCACGGCGGTCATGGGGGAATGGGGTATCGAGGGGGGGCGTTCGACTGAAATCGCGCGTCATTGTAACCGTGTCCGGGCGCAGTCTTTGAGCCACCTGCTGCATCAGCATGGCGGCATGGAAGATTTGACACTACGACATACCTGCTTGCCTGCCGCCCCGCCAGCGCCGACGTTCGCGGGGGAGGCCACGCCCGTGCGCGCCCGGCTGTGGGTGTCGCCTGCCGCGCTCAAGCTGCACGACGAGGCGCCAAGGCTGTGGCTTACGCTCGCCGACGGCCGGGTGCTGGCGGTGCGCCTGCCGCAGGTGGCGATGGGCGACGATCGCGTGCTCGCGCCCTTGGCCGAGGCGTTGCCGCCCGATGTGCGGGGGATGCAGTGGCTCTATGAAAACCTGCCCGGGGTCGGCATCGTGCAGGTGCTTTATGCCGCGCCGGTGGTGCCGCCGCTATCCGCGCAACACGCAGGCTTCGTATTGCAGCCGGATTTCCGGCAGTTCGTCGCCGTGCTCGATCACGAGGTGCTGGCACTTTTGATGCGGCTCGAGCGCGAACCCGTGCCGCCGGCCATCACCCGCCGCGATGGCGAGGCGCCGCATCCGCTGCCGCGCTCATTTTTTGCCTCCGTGCGCAATTACAACCGGCTGGTGGCCCTGCCGCCGGAACTGCGGAAACGGCGGATGCAGGCTTTGCACCGCTTTCCGGCGCTGGTGGCGCCGGTTCTGCTTACCGCTCACCGCCATCCGAATGTGGTCGACGGCAAGCGTCACGCCTGGCGCGAGGTGGATGAAGCGGTGGAAGCGGCCATCGATGCGGGACGCGATCTCACGGGTGCGCTGGCCGCCCATTACGGCATCTCGCGGGGGCTTACGCGCGCGCCCGTCAACGCCGAATATTGGCACGCGCCCAGCCACGCCTTGCGGCGCGGCTGACTGGCCATGCTCGATGCGCTGCCGGCCAACCTGCGTCCGACGCTGGCCGAATTCGAGCGTTGGCGGGTCTATCTGCCCAATTACTTCGCCTTGATCGGCGAGGATGAAGATGGCGACCCGTTGCCCCTGCCTGCCTCGGTGCATCGCGGCGCGTTTCGCCTCGGCTGGCGCGCCACCTGGGAGAAGGCCGCGCGGCGCTTCGGCAACCTGCACCCGGCGCTGGCCGACTGCGACGACTTCCTCACGGCGGTGCGGGATCATCTGGCCGTGCGCATGAAGCGCCGCCGCGGCCCGCGCATCGAACGGCTCGCGCAAGCCTGGCTGGCCCGCCATGGCCTGTTGGGCCTGCTGGCCGCCTCCGAGCGCTGGCACCGGCTGCGCCCGCATATCGCCCCGAGCCTCGTTCCACCCGGCTTTGCACTGCCCGCCGTCCTGGGCGCGTTCGAAGGCGACGGCTGCCTGGCGCGCGAACTCCTCACGCCGCAGGCGCTTGCCGAGGAAGGCGAGGCCATGCGTCACTGCGTGGGCGGCTACTGGGCGCAGTGTGTGGCGGGCGAGCGTATCTTCTCGCTTGCCGCCTTTGGCGAGCGGGCGACCGCGCAGTACCACCCGCACGTCAAACCCGACACGGACGACACGGTGTATCGCTTGGTGCAATTACGCGGGCCGTTCAATGGCGAGGTCTCGCCGCGCATAGAGACTCTTGCGCGCGAGATCGAGGCGCGCATCAACGCCCCGGAGCGGCGCGCGCAGCGCTGGGCGGCGCTGGAAGCGCGCGGGCGGCTGGAAGTGGCCGAACTCGAATGGCGGCAGGCGCGGCAACAGGCCGCCGCCTGGCTCGATGCCAAGACCCGCAGCCAGCTCGAGGCGGTGCTCGAATGGCTCGAACTCACGCCCCCCTGTCCGGAGGTGCTTTTGTGCGACTTCATCGCCGGCTACCAATACCACGACGGCGCGGCGGTGGAGGAGGGTTTGCGCGTGGGCGATGCGCTCTCGCTCGTGCGCGAGCCGGACAACCCCCACGACCGGCTGGCGGTGCGCCTCGACTGGCAAGGCCACAAGCTGGGCTACCTGCCACGGCCGCGTAACGCCGAGATCGCACTGGCCTTGGATGCCGGAGAAAAGCTTACCGCCCGTATCCGGAGAATCGATGCCGAGGCCGACCCCTGGGAACGGGTGGAGGTGGTGGTTCAGACCGCCCCGTAATGTTCCGCCATCGCCGCGATCTCTTCCGCCACCCTTTTCTTCAGGCTCGCCGGCGCTTCGACCACCACATGCCGGCCGTGACGCAGGATGTCCATCAAGAGTTCGCGCTCGTCGGCGTAGGGGAGGGTCAGCCGTAGCCCTCCATCGGGCAGGTCTTCCGCGCTCTGCTCGGGATGCCAGGTTTCGGCGCGCACCCAGCGCGCCCGTTCGGGGGAGAAGCGCAGCACCGCGCGGCCCTTGGGGCGGCCGGCGAAGATGCCGTAGGCGCTGGCGTAGTGGGCATCCAGGGTCTTGTCGGCGATTTCGCGTGCCTTCTGGGGCAGCACCTTCACACGTCGGATGGTGTCCAGCGCGAAGCTGCGCAAGTCCTTGCGCCAGTGGCACCAGGCATCGAGATACCAGTTGTCGCGGTAGTGTGTGAGGCGCTGCGGGGAAACGACACGGGTGTTGACCTCGTCACGCGCGCGGTTCCAGGCATCGATCTCGATCCTCTGGCGCTGCAAGAGCGCCAACGCAATGTCGGAAAACCCCTTCGGCTCCACCGGTCGGCGCGCGACGCAGAGGATGCGCACGCGCCGGGCGACTTCCTGCGCCGGCTGACCTGCCGCTTCGAGCATCGCCGCCAGCCGCGATTGCAAGGGGGCGATATGGGCGGACAAAATCCCCGGTTCGACTTCAGCGAGCAGCTTTTGCGCGGCAAGCAGCGCATAAAGTTCGCCGGCCGAAAACCACAGCCCCGGCAGTTCATACGCCGGCCCGGCGGCGGCTGTCGTCTCGAAGCGGTAGCCGCCTCCTTCCCGATCCCAGACAATCGGGGCGTTGAGCCGCTCGCGCATGTACTCCAGATCGCGCTTGAAGGTGGCGCGGGAAATTTCCAATGCTTCAAGAAAGCTTTTGAGCGGCACCACGCGCCGCTCGGCAAGCATCTGGTCGATGCGGTAAAAACGCTCGGTACGGCTCATTGCTCCCCTCTAATACAAGGCATGGGCCGGTCGATTATGCCTGCACAACCGGGGCGCAACACTCGGCGTGCGCCGTTGCGCCCAAGTACAATAGCGCCGATGAACGCCCCCGATGCTGTGTCGCGCACCGCCTTGCATGTCCTGGAACATGTTTTCGGCTACACCGCCTTTCGCGGTGAACAGCAAGCCATCGTGGAGCATGTGACCGCCGGCGGCGATGCGCTGGTGCTGATGCCCACCGGTGGCGGCAAGTCGCTGTGCTATCAGATTCCGGCGCTGCTGCGCGAGGGCACCGCCATCGTGGTATCGCCGCTGATCGCGCTGATGCAAGACCAGGTCAGCGCGCTGGCCGAAGCAGGGGTGGCCGCGGCCTGCCTGAATTCCAGCTTGTCGCTGGACGAGACACGCGCGGTGGAGCGCGAGCTCTTTGCCGGCCGCCTGGACCTACTTTATGTAGCGCCCGAGCGTCTGCTCACCCCGCGCTTTTTGGATATCCTGGACGAGCTGCGCGACACCCGGCGCCTGGCCCTTTTTGCCATCGACGAGGCGCACTGCGTCTCGCAATGGGGACACGACTTCCGCCCCGAGTACCTGCAACTTTCCATTCTGCCGGAGCGTTATCCGACCATCCCGCGGATTGCGCTCACCGCCACCGCAGACCGCCAGACCCGCGAAGAGATCGTCCGCAACCTGCGTCTGGCCGCTGCGCGCTGCTTTGTATCCAGCTTTGACCGCCCCAACATCCGCTACCGGGTGGTAGACAAAACCGACCCGCGCCGCCAATTGCTGGCTTTTATCCGTGAAGAGCATCCACGCGATGCCGGCATCGTCTATTGTCTGTCGCGCCGCAAGGTCGAAGAGACCGCCGCCTGGCTGGCCGAGCACGGCATCGACGCCCTGCCCTACCACGCCGGCATGCCCAATGAAACGCGCGCAGCCAATCAAGCACGCTTTCTGCGCGAAGAGGGCATCGTCATGGTGGCGACCATCGCCTTCGGCATGGGCATCGACAAGCCGGACGTGCGCTTTGTCGCTCACCTCGACCTGCCGCGCTCGGTGGAAGGCTACTATCAGGAAACCGGGCGCGCCGGACGCGACGGCCTGCCGGCCGACGCCTGGATGGCCTGGGGCGCAGCCGACGTGGTGCAGCAACGCCGCATGATCGACGAATCCGATGCCGGCGAGGCGTTCAAACGGCTGGCACGCGCACGTCTTGATGCCCTGGTGGGCTTGGCCGAAAGCACCGGTTGTCGTCGCCAGCACCTGCTGGCTTATTTTGGTGAGGTCAGCGGCCCTTGCGGCAACTGCGACAATTGCCTGCGCCCGCCGCAGACCCGGGACGCCACCGAGGCCGCGCGCAAGGCGCTGTCTTGCGTCTATCGCACCGGCCAACGGTACGGCGCCGGTTATCTGATCGATGTACTGCGCGGCCACTGCAGTGACAAAGTACGCGAGCGCGGACATGAGACGGTCAGCACCTTCGGCATTGGCGCAGACCTAGACAACGACACCTGGCGCGCGATCTTCCGACAGTTGATCGCCCGCGGCCTGCTTGAAGTGGATCACGAACGCCACGGCGCACTACGCTTGACCGACCGGGCCCGCCCGCTGTTGCGCGGCGAAGCCGGATTCGCACTGCGCATAGCGCCCAAACCGCCGCGCCGCGCCGCACGCCGCAACGCCGCAGCGGGCATTCCGGCAGGCATCCCTACCACGCTTTTCGACCGCCTGCGCGCCTGGCGCGCACAGACCGCCAAAACGCGCAACGTGCCGGCCTATGTGATTTTCCAGGACACCACCTTGCGCGAGATCGCGCTCGCACGCCCACGCAGCCTGACCGAGTTGGCGGGCATCGGCGGTATTGGCGACCGCAAGCTCGCCGCTTACGGCCAAGCCATCCTCGACCTGGTGGCCAGCGCCGCCTAGCCGCGGAGGGCGGAGCCCGGCGCCGGATGCCGCCCGCTTCAGTTTTTGCGCCGGCGCGCGCCAAAGCGCTCGCGGAACTTGGCCACCTTGGGCGCCACCACGTATTGGCAGTAGGGCAAGTCGGCGTGTCGCGCAAAGTAGTCATGATGCTCCGGCTCCGCCGGCCAGAATGCCCCAGCACGTTCCACCCGGGTAACGATCGCCGAAGGAAAGACGCGCGCTTCGCCCATCTCCTCGATCACCGCCAAGGCTTCATGTCGTTGCGCCTCTGAGGTGGCCAAAATGATGGAACGATACTGCGGGCCAATGTCGTTGCCCTGCCGGTCTACCGTGGTCGGGTCATGGATGGTGAAATAAATCGCCAGCAGGTCGCGAAAGCCGATCACCGCCGGGTCGTACTCGATGCGCACCACCTCGGCATGGCCGGTGCCGCCTTCGCAGACCTCACGATAGGTGGGCGCTTCGACATGTCCACCGGCATAGCCCGGCGTCACTTTATGCACGCCCTCGACTTCGCGAAACACCGCTTCCAGGCACCAGAAGCAGCCACCGCCGAGAATGGCAACCTCGCGGCCTGGCGTGGTCGGTTTCTCGTTCATGGCCAGTCCTCCTCTGTCGGGTTTGTTATCGCTTGCGTTCATGAGACCGCGCCACTGGGCAAGCATTCCGCCCTAGCGGAACGAAAATGTGTAATAGGCATCGATGGCATTGTCGGTGCCACCGCGCGCCACCAGCGACAGCCGGCGGCTGAGTTGGTAGGTCAGTTTGACCAAGCGTTCGGCCCCGCCCAAACTTTGCTCGAAAGACAGATACAGGTCACCAGACAAACGCTTGCCCACAGTCAGCACTTGCCCGCCGAGCGTGCCACTGCCCTCCACCGCAGTGCCGCTGCCCACCACCCGGCTGGTGGCGCGACGCGACACGCCGCCGACCTCGCCCTGGCCGATGGAAAACTCGTCCAAACCCAGGCTGCGCGACAGTTGCTCGGTCATGCCGCCGCCCGGGCCGCCGAGCAGTGCTTGCGCAGCCGGCAGCAACAGGCCGAGATCCGCGCCGGCCCCGGCATCCGGCGCACGGCCCAGCACCATCCACGACAGCTTCTCCGGGTCCGGCACCGGCGGGTCGGACACCAGCCGAACCTGCGGCCGGCGCGCGCTGCCGCCGATCATCACCCCGGCCTCCACCGCCAGCCCCTTGCGCAGCGCCACCACGTTCAGCCCCGGGTTGTCGAGCGCGCCCTGAAAGTTGATCAGCCCGCGCTCAATACTCAGTTGCTGGCCGTAGCCGCGGTAGCTGCCGCCCGCGGTGGCGATGGTGCCGGTGGCCGACAGCGGCCGCCCTGCACTGCGGCGCAGGCGCAGTTGGCCGGTGAGCCGGGTATCGAGGCCGAGCGCCGACAGATAGAGCTGCTCGCCGAGCGACACCCGGATGTCGGCATCCACCCCCAGTGCGCCACCGGCAGGCGCTTCGCGGCCGAGCACCACCACGTCGTCCGACAGGCTGGGCGGCGGGGTGTCGGCCAGTTCCAGGTAGCCGGCATCGGCGCGTAGATCTGCTTCAAGCGCGAGCGTGCGCCAGCTCGAACGTGCCTCGCCCGCGCCCGAAAGAATCAGCCAGCGGTCAGAGCGCTGCAGCAGCGGCAGGCGCTCGGCACGGAAATCGAAACGCCCGACACCGCTGTCGAGCGCGATCTCGCCCTGCACGCCGAGCGTGCCCGGCGTGGCGGTGAGCGCATCCACCGGCAAGCGCGTCTCGCGCGGCCGCACCCGGTTGGGCGACACAAAATTCAGACGGGCCAGACGCAGGCGGTCGCGGTCGAACTCAGCCAACAGTTCGCCGCCGGACAGGTATAAACCCTGGTCGATCAGCGCCAGCGTGATATCGCTGCCGCTGATCTGTCCGCGCGCCAACGGACTGGCCGGTGTGCCCGAGACAGTCAAGTCCGCGGCCAGACGCCCGGCGGTTTCGACGTTTTCCTGCAACAAGCGGCCCATCCAGGCGATCGACGGCATCGCCAGATGCACAGCCCCCAGCAGGGCACCGTCTGGTGCCAGCCGCCAGCCGCCTTCCGGGGAGCGCTCCGCCCGTGCGGTCAGCGAAGCGGTGAGCGTACCCAGTTCGCTGCCCTGCGCATCGAGCGCCAGCGCAAGGCGGTTGTTGCGCGCGCTCAGCCGGGCCTCCAGATGCTCCAGGCCGAGGCGGGTGCGAATCTCGCCGCTCACCTCCAAATCACCGTCCTCGCGGAACACCCGCAGTTCGCCCTCCACGGTGTCGGCCAGGCGCACATCCCATTCGGCCCCCAGCACCAGCGGACCGGGCCCGCGCTGCGGGCGGCCGTCCGCGCGGGTGTGCAGGCCGAAGGCCAGACCCGACAGCGCGCCGCGAAACACCGCACGCTGTGGCGACCACTCGGTGTGTGCAAGCAGGATGCGGCCTTGCGCACCGGCGTCGATACGCGCCGGGGCCAGAGCCACCCGAGTCGGCCCAGCCTCCAGCGCGACCGCCTCGACCAGCCGTGCCGGAAAACGCCCCCGGGTCGCTAGCTGCGCCAACATCCCGCGCCAAGTCCGTGCGCCGGCGGCCACCCCCCCTTGCAACACGGCCTCTATCTGGTCCATGCCGGCCTGCGCGGAGAGTTCGATGTGGTGCGCGGCACGGCTGCCTTCCACCACAAGCCGCCCGGTATCCACCCACGGCCCGCTATCCGCGCTGACAGCACTCAAGCCGGACAGGCCCAGCGCCAGCCGGAACGCTCCCTCCTGTCCGGCCTCCAACCGCCCTTCGCCATTGATCCCCGCCAGACGTATGTCGCCCGGCAACGACAGCGCCTCGGCAAACAGCGTGAAGGCGCCGACCGGCTCGGCAAGGCTGCCGGAAAGCTCCGCCGTTGCACCCGCGCGCCCACCCAGCCCGAACCCCAACGCGGCCAGCCGTGGTGCGTCGAGCGCCAGGCGCAAATGATCACCCGCCTGTCCCCAGGCGCCGCCAAGCAGAATGCGGTTGCCGCCGACCTCGAATCGAAGATCTACGTCATGCACACGCTCGCCGGCCAGCGCCAGCCGGCCGCCTCCCGTCACAGTGTTGCCGCCCAACCGGCTGTCGGCTAGGCGCAGGGTGAGCGCCGCCTCGGGCGCCGCGGCCCATCTGCCCTGGGCGCTCAGATCCACGCCCAGCACGCCTTCCGGCGCATCGGTCGAGAACTGGCGCCAACGCAGCCCGCGCAATACCGCCTGCAGCGCGAAGGCGGGCGCGGTCGGCTCGGCGCGATCGAGGCGCAGGTCCGCGTTCAGCCTCGCGCCATCGGCCTTGAGTTCGGCCCGCGCGGTTTGCACAGCACCCGCCGATTCGGCCTCGATGCGCCCGGAGAGCCGCAGCGCCGGCCAGTTCCGGTTAAGCAAGGCCAGGTCGATGGCCGCAAGCTTCAATGCGGCCTGCACACGGCCCGGCAGCCGCGCCACAGCCGCTTCGGCGCCCGGCGCCTCATCGGCCTGCCAGGCCAGGGAACCGCTTAGCCGCCCCTCGCCCGGCAGCGCTACCGTCAGATCGTCGCCCCGCACCCCCCGCGCCTGCCAGGCGAGCGTTCCGGCGATGCGGGTGAAGGGCAGGCGCCCTTGGTCGATCCGCCCCGGTTGGGCGTTGTCGATCTGCACCGGCCCGCTCAAGGTCCACGCCCCGGCGGATTCCGCGGAAGACTCGCCGTGCAACGCAGCGCTCAGCCGCAAAGCCGCCCGTGGCGCGCCATCGACGAAGGCCGCCGGATCCAGCTCGCCCAAGGCCAGCTGCAGGCGGCGCAGCGGCACCGCCTCGAAGGGCGCTGCCAGCGCCTCGGCGTGGCCGCTCAGGCCCTCGCCCTCGGCATCGAGCCGCAGCAGCGGCGCGATGAGGTCGCCGGCGAGCGTAAAGCGGGCCGTGAAGGCACGTCCCTGGATGGCGCCCGCCAGCCCGCCTTCGCCGGCCAGAGCAAAAGGGGCGTCGGCGGCCAGGGTGAGCCGCTTGACGCCTACCTTCGACTCGGGCAAGGCGAGCTCCAGGTGGTCGATACGGTGCAGGCGGCCATCGCTGTGCGCTGCGGCACGAAGCTGGCGCAGCGCAAACGGCGCCCGCTCGTCATCCGCCGCGGTCCACGGCTCGATGGCCAGCAGGTCGACCTGTAGTGCGCGCAGCGCCACCGCGAGCGGCAGACTCAAGGTCTCCGGCGATGATGCGGAGCTTGCCGCGTGTGGGTCGCCGGGAGCGGTGGCGATGCGCAAGGCGGCCATGGCGAGCCGGTCGACCTGCAGGCGGCCATTGAAAAGCTCCCGCGGTTGCCAGTCGAGCTCGAGCCGCTCCACGGCGATACGCAGATGCGCGTTTTCCAAACCGAGCGCGCCGATGGAGAGCGGGCCGATCAAGCGCCCCGCGGGCGCGCTGACAGTCAGCCGTCCGCCGCTCGCCCAGGCTGCCAGGCCCAGCGCGGCGCGCAAGCCCGACTGGGTGGCCAGCAACCACAGCAGCGCGGCAAGGAAGAACAGGAACAGCCCGGCAAGGGCTTGCAGCGCCAACCGCCGAGTACGGCGCGCGGCGCTTCGGGTGGCCGTCGTTGGGGTAGCCGTCGGCTGCCCAGCCATGCGCCCTTAGCCAAACAGGGCGCGCAGCCCCTCGCCCGGATCGTCGGCGCGCATCAAGGCTTCGCCGACCAGGAAGGCGTTGACGCCGTTAGCGCGCATCAGCGCCACGTCGCCAGCGCGCAAAATGCCCGACTCGGTCACCACGATGCGCGACGGCGGGATGCGCGCCAGCAGCCCCAGTGTGGTCTCCAGCGAGACCTCGAAGGTACGCAGGTTGCGGTTGTTGATGCCGAGCAGCGGGGTGCGCAACTGCAGCGCCAGGTCGAGCTCAGCACCGTCATGCACCTCGACCAGCACGCCCATGCCCAGTTCATGGGCGATGCGCTCCATCTCCTGCATCTCGGCCAGACTGAGCGACGCGGCAATCAGCAGGATGGCATCCGCCCCCATCGCGCGGGCTTCGAACACCTGCCAGGGATCGATCAGGAAATCCTTGCGCAGTACCGGCAGCGCGCAGGCGGCACGGGCGGCCTGCAGGTAGTCTGGCGAACCCTGGAAGAACTGCCTGTCGGTGAGCACCGACAGGCAGGCCGCGCCGGCGGCCTCGTACGAGGCGGCGATCTGGGCGGGGCGGAAGTCCTCGCGCAACACGCCCTTGGAGGGGCTGGCTTTTTTGATTTCGGCAATCACCGCAGCACGGCCGGCGGCAAGTTTGGCGCGCACAGCGCCGACGAAATCGCGCGCCGCAGGCCGGGCGCGCGCGGCGCGTTCGACCTCGGCCTGCGGCATCGCTGCCCTGCCCGCTTCGACCTCCTCGCGCTTGACCGCGTTGATACGCTGGAGGATGTCGCTCACGAGGCACTCCCGAACTGCTGGGTGAAGCGCACGAATTCGTCCAGCTTGGCGCGCGCCGCGCCGCTGGCCACCGCCTCTCGGGCGCGCAGGATGCCGCTGCCGATGGAATCGGCCAGATTGGCGGTGTACAAGGCCACCCCAGCGTTGAAGATGACGATCTCGCGCGCCGGACCAGGCTTGTTCTCCAACGCATTGATCAACATTTGACGGGATTCCTCGGCATCCTCCACCCGCAGGTTGCGGGTGCCGGCCATGGCCAGATCGTAGTCCTCGGGGTGGATCGAGTACTCGCGCACTTCGCCATCCTTGAGCTCGCCCACCAGGGTGGCCGCGCCCAGGCTGACCTCGTCCAAGCCGTCCAGACCGTGCACCACCAGCACATGGTTGGCCCCCAGGCGCTGCATCACCCGCGCCTGAATGCCGACCAGGTCGGGGTGGAAAACGCCCATTAAAGTGTTGGGCGCGCCGGCTGGGTTGGTCAGCGGCCCCAGGATGTTGAAAATGGTGCGCACGCCCATCTCGCGGCGCACCGGGGCGACGTTCTTCATCGCGCTGTGGTGGTTGGGGGCGAACATGAAGCCCACCCCGGTCTGTTCCACGCAGGCGGCGATCTGCTCGGGCGAAAGATTCAGATTGACCCCGAGCGCCTCGAGCACGTCGGCCGCGCCCGACTTGGACGACACGCTGCGCCCGCCGTGCTTGGCCACCCGCGCGCCGGCGGCGGCAGCCACGAAGACGGTGGCAGTGGAAATATTGAAGGTGTGCGAGCCATCGCCGCCGGTGCCGACCACGTCGAGAAAATGCTCATGCGGCGGCGCCACATGCACCTTGACCGAGAGCTCGCGCATCACTGTGGCCGCGGCGGTGATTTCGCCGATGGTCTCTTTCTTGACCCGCAGCCCGGTGAGGATCGCGGCAGTCATCAGCGGAGAGATTTCGCCCGCCATGATCTGGCGCATCAGCGCGAGCATCTCGTCATAGAAAATCTCGCGATGCTCGATGGTGCGCTGCAGGGCTTGTTGAGCGGTGATCGTCATTGCACGCTCTCCAGGGTTTGTTCAAGAAAGTTCTTCAGCAGATCGTGTCCGTGTTCGGTGAGGATGGACTCGGGGTGAAACTGCACGCCTTCGACCGCCAGCGTCTTGTGGCGCACGCCCATGATCTCGGCGTCCTCGGTCCACGCGGTGATTTCCAGACACTCCGGCAGGCTGGCCCGCTCGATGGCAAGCGAATGGTAACGGGTGCAGGTCAGCGGATTGGGCAGGCCGCGGAACACGCCAACGTCATGGTGATACACCGGCGAGGTCTTGCCGTGCATCAGCCGCTGGGCATGGACGATCTTGCCGCCGAAGGCCGCGCCGATGCTCTGGTGACCGAGGCACACGCCGAGAATGGGGATCTTGCCGGCGAACTCGCGGATCGCCGCCACCGAAATGCCGGCTTCGGCCGGCGAGCACGGCCCAGGGGAGATCACCAGGTAGTCGGGCTTCATCAGGCCGATCTGCTCCACCGTGATCTCGTCGTTGCGGAACACCTTGACCTGCTGGCCGAGCTCGCCGAAGTACTGCACCAGGTTATAGGTGAAGGAGTCGTAGTTGTCGATCATCAGCAGCATATTTGCTTCCTTGCGTTCATCGCTCGCGGGCGATGCCAAATGTCTGCCGCACCGCGGTCGGGTCGGCCACGGCAAAGCCGAGTTGGCCGAGGATGCCGGCCAGGCGACCGACCTGTTCGGCGTTATTGGCCAGCGGCGTGCCGTCGGCTGCGGTGAGGTTGTTTTCGAAACCCACCCGGCAGTGCCCGCCGGCCAACGCGGCCTGCACCACGCAGGCCAGTTCCTCGCGCCCGAAGGCGCACACGCCCCAGCGCCAACGCTCGGGGAAGAAGGGCAGGTAGCTGAAGATGTATGCCGGGCGGCTGAGGCTGCCGGCATAGCGCCCGAGTACCACCAGCACATAGGGTTCGGCCTGCGGCAGCCAGCCGTCTTCCCACCAGCGGCGCAGCACAGCCAGTTGCTCCGGGCTGTAGACGATGTACTGCGGCACGGTGCCGGCCGCTGCGGTCTCGGCTAGGAAGTCGCGCACCGCGGCCACCTGCTCCGGGCCGTCGGGATCGAGCAGTTCCTGCAGGTTGAAGGTGATCATCTCCGGCGCAAGCGCGCGCTGAACCCGCATCATGTCGGCCGGGGCGAAGATGCCGACCCGTTCGGTGGTTGGCTGCAGCACGATGTCGCAGGCTTCGCGCACCGCGGCCATGGTCTCGCGGTAGCGTCCGACATCCAGGCTGTGGCGGCCGTCGGCTTCGCGTATATGCAGGTGCAGGATGGACGCGCCGGCCGCGCGGCAAGCACGCGCTTCGGCAACGATCTCGCTCAAGGTGAGCGGAATCGCCGCATGGTCGCCCTTCCCGCGGCGGGCGCCGTTGGGTGCGACGGTAATGAAAACCTGCGCACTCATGGCAGTGCGGCGGCAATATGCTTGCGCAGCCGGTCCACGGTGGCGTCGATCGACTTCACCAGCAGTTCCACCAGCCGGCCGATCTGCGCTTTGGTAATGATGAACGGTGGCGCGATCAGCACATGGTCGCCGCGCCGCCCGTCCAGCGTGCCGCCCATCGGATAGATGATCAGACCGTTGGCGAAGGCGGTCTCGCCGAGGATGCGGTGAAAAGCCAGTTCCGGCTCGAACGGCGTCTTGCTGGCGCGGTCGAGCACGAATTCGATGCCGCAGAACAGCCCGCGTCCGCGGATGTCGCCCACATGCGGGTGGTCGTGCAGGGCTTCGCGCAGGCGGGTCATCAATTCTTCACCCATCTTCTTGCTGCGCTCGACCAGCTTGTGCTGCTGCATGTACTTGATCACCGCCACGCCGGCCGCTGCGGCCAGCGGATGGCCCATATAGGTATGGCCGTGCTGGAAGACGTTGCGGCGGTTGTGGAAGGTATCGACGATGTGGTTGTGCACCAAGGTGGCGCCAATCGGCACGTACCCGGCGGCGAGACCCTTGGCCAGGCAGATCATGTCCGGTACCACGCCGAACTGCTTGATCGCGAACCAGGTTCCGCAGCGGCCCAACCCGGTCATCACCTCGTCGGCGATCAGCAGCACGTCGTAGCGGTCGCAGATCTCGCGGATGCGGCGGAAATAGTTTTCGTGCGGCACCAGGGCGCCGGCGGTGGCGCCGACGATGGGTTCGGCGATGAAGGCGGAGACTTTCTCCGGCCCCACTTCCAGGATGGCGCGCTCCAGGTCGTCGGCGCATTGCAGCGCACAGTGCGCCGGGTCTTTGTCAAAAGGACAGCGGTAGCAGTAACAGGGCGCCACCCGCGGACGTTGGTAGAGCATGGGCTCGTACAACGCGCGGCGCCAGCGGTTGCCGCCGGCAGCCAGCGCGCCCAGGGTGTTGCCGTGATAGCTCTGCTCGCGGCCGATCACCATCCACTTTTCCGGCCGCCCCATCTGCACCCAGTAGGCGCGCGCCATCTTGATGGCAGACTCCACTGCCTCCGAACCGCCGGAAACGAAATAGGCATGATTGAGCCCGCCTGGCGACAGCTCGGCCAGCAGCTCGGCCAGTTCTTCCTGCGGGGTGTTGGTGAACTGGCTGGTATGGGCAAATTCGACACTGTCCAGTTGCGCTTTGAGCGCATCGACCACTTCGGGCACGCGGTGCCCCAGGGCGGAGACCACCGCGCCGCCACAGGCGTCCAGATAACGCTTGCCTTTTTTGTCGAACAGGTAAGCGCCTTCGCCGCGCGCAATCACCGGATAGACGGTAAAGGGGTTACGGTAAAAGACGTGCGTTTGCTCGTTCATGCCATCCTCCGTTGTCGGGCGCGCTCGCGCCCGGCCGGCTTACAGGTCAGTCGATACGGGTGTCGAGGCCGGCTTCGGCCATCTCGGCGGCGCGCAACATCGCGCGCGCCTTGTTGCGGGTTTCCTGCCATTCGGATTCGGGATCCGAGTCGGCCACGATGCCGGCGCCGGCCTGCACATGGATCTGCCCGTCCTTGACCACCGCGGTGCGGATGGCAATGGCCAGATCCATGTCGCCATGAAAGCCGATATAGCCGACAGCGCCGGCGTAAATGCCACGCTTGACCGGTTCGAGTTCGTCGATGATTTCCATGGCACGCACTTTGGGCGCCCCGGACACGGTGCCGGCCGGAAAGCAGGCGCGCAGCACCGCCAGCGCGTTGAGCCCGTCCTTGAGCCGGGCTTCGACGTTGGAGACGATGTGCATCACGTGCGAATAACGTTCGATGATGAATCGATCGGTCACCCGCACGCTGCCGACTTCGGCCACCCGGCCGGCGTCGTTGCGCCCGAGGTCCAACAATTGCAGGTGCTCGGCACGCTCTTTTTCGTCGGCCAAAAGGTCGCGCTCGAGCGCCAGATCCTCGTCCGGGGTGGCGCCGCGTTTGCGGGTACCGGCAATCGGCCTCACGGTGACGTTGCGCTCTTCCAGGCGCACCAGGATTTCGGGCGATGCGCCGACGACATGAAAGTCGTCGAAGTTGAAATAGAACATGTAGGGCGAAGGATTGAGGGTGCGGATCGCCCGGTAAAGCGCCATGGGACTGGCGCTAAAGGGTTTACTCATACGCTGGGCGAGCACCACTTGCATGATGTCGCCATCGACGATGTATTGCTTGGCGCGACTGACTGCCTCTTTGAAGGCTTGTTCGCCAAAACTGGAGACTTCCGGCTGCGGTGCGCAGCGGCTTTCGGCCGGAATTTCCACCGGCGCGCGCAGACGGGCGAGCAGCTCCTTGAGCCGCTTTTGCGCGCGCTTGTAGGCGCCGGGCACCTCGGGCTCGGCATAAACCACCAAGGTGAGCTTGCCGGAGAGGTTATCGACGATGGCGATTTCTTCCGAGAGCAGCAGCACGATATCCGGCGTGCCCAACGGGTCGTTTTTTTCGGTGCGTCCCAAGCGCGGCTCGATGTAGCGCACCGTGTCGTAGCCGAAACAACCGACCAGGCCGCCGGCAAAGCGCGGCAAGCCCTGGCGCGGCGGCACCTTGATGCGTTCCATGAACTCGGCGACGAAGTTGAGCGGGTCGCCGTAGTCACGACGTTCGACCAGGCGGTTGCCGGTCAGTAGCAGCGCGGAGCGGCCATAGACTTCGATACGGGTTGGCGAGGAGAGGCCGATGAAGGAATAACGCCCGAAGCGCTCGCCGCCCTGCACCGATTCCAGCAGATAGGTCCAAGGTTCGTTGGCGAGCTTGAGGTAAATCGATAAAGGCGTGTCGAGATCGGCAAAGGTCTCCAAGGTGACCGGAATGCGGTTGTAGCCCTGTGCGGCCAGGGCGTTGAATGCTTGTTCGTGCATGGCGACTCCACGGAAGGCGGCAGTGCGGAACTGACTGGGTCAGGTGGCGGGTAGGCGACCGGGCTGGGCCCGGATACCCGCAGCGGGCAAGTAAAATTATTGGCCCGCGGGCCACCAAGGCCAGCGCCACCAGCCCCGGCAGGCGGCGTAGTCGGAAACCCTGATGCTGTCCGAAGCCCGGTCTGTGTGAGTCACGATTCGTTCTGGCAGGTGTGGGAAAACTGCACGGGCCGGACCGCAAGCCTTGTGCTACAGGGGCTGCAAACGGTCCAGCACCTCGCGTGCGTCCGATAGTAGCCCATCGCAATCGATACTGTCCACGGGCATGCCTTCGCTATATCCGTAGCTCACCAACAACACCGGCATGCCCGCGGCGCGCGCCGCCAACGCATCGTTGGCCGAGTCACCGATCAAAAGCGCGCGCCCGGCGTCTGCGCCAAGCAACCGGCAGGCGTGGAACAACATCGCAGGGTCGGGTTTTTTGACCGGCAGGGTGTCGCCGCACACTACCGTGTCGAAGTAGCCCGCAATCTCCATGCGTTCGAGTAGCGGCAGGGTGAAGGCCGCGGCCTTGTTGGTGACCACCGCCAAAGGACGCCCCTGCGCCCGCAGAGCGGTCAGCGTTTCGATCACGCCGGGGTAGATGCGCGTGGCCCGGCCGTTGACCTGGGCATAGTGACGGCGAAAGACCGGCAACGCGGCCTCAATCTCGGCCTCGGTAGCCTGGGCGTTCTCGGTCAGACAGCGGCGCACCAGGTTGGGAATGCCTTTGCCGACAAAGCTGTGCACCTCCTCCAGGGTGCGCAGCGGACGGCCAAGTTCGGCCAGCATGCGGTTGACCCCTTCGGCCAGATCGGCGATGGTATCGAGCAAAGTGCCATCCAGATCGAACAGCACCGCTTCGGCCGGATAGCGTTTGCCGCTCATCGCTGCGTTTGCGCCAGCCGGGCGCGCATCGCCGCGATCACCGAGTCGTAGCGGTTGGGGTCTTCGGGCCGTCCGGCACCGAACACCGCCGAACCGGCAACGAAAGTGTCCGCCCCGGCAGCGGCGATCTCGGCGATGTTATCCACCTTCACGCCGCCGTCGATCTCCAGCAGGATGCGTCGCCCGCTGCGGGCCTGGTAGGCGTCGAGCTTGTCGCGCGCCGCGCGCAGCTTGGCGAGCGTGCCGGGAATGAAGGTCTGCCCGCCGAAGCCGGGGTTGACACTCATCAGCAGCACCACGTCGAGCATGTCCATGACATGATCCATCCAATCCAGGGGCGTGGCCGGGTTGAACACCAGCCCGGCCTGGCAGCCGCACTCGCGGATCAGCCCCAGAGTGCGATGAACATGCTCGGACGCTTCCGGATGAAAAGTCACGATGTTGGCGCCGGCCTTGGCAAAGTCGGGGATGAGGCGGTCGACCGGCTTGACCATCAGATGCACATCGATCGGCACGCTGGTATGCGGACGGATCGCCTCGCAGACCAGCGGCCCGACGGTAAGATTGGGCACATAGTGATTGTCCATCACATCGAAGTGGATCCAGTCGGCGCCGGCGGCGACCACATGGCGCACTTCCTCGCCCAGGCGGGCAAAGTCAGCGGACAGCAGGCTGGGGGCAATGCGGTACATGGTGGAAACACTCCGTTGAGCCTCGAGCCCGCGCATTGTAGCCCGAATGCCTGCTCGCGGCCGGCGCGCGAGCGCTCAGCGCGCACAGACCTTGCGCACTTGAACCATGTCGAGGATGCCCGCCAGCACTTTTTCGATGCCGTCTTGGCGCAGCGTGCGCATGCCTTCGCTGAGCGCCTTGGCGCGCAGTGCCGCCACCGTGCTGCGCGCCTGAATCAGCCGGCGGATCTCATCGGTGGCGATCATCAATTCATGCAAGCCGACCCGGCCACGATAGCCCTTGTTGCATTCCTGACAGCCCACCGCGCGGTACAAAGTGAAGCGCCCCTGGGCGTCGGCCCACTGGGCCTGCCACTCGGCCAGCAGCGCGGCGCGTGCGGCGGCCGGATCGGCCTGGAAGGCGGGCACGGATGCCATGTCGGCACAGTATTCGTCCAGCAGATGGTCGATCTCGGCCGCGTCCGGGTGATAGGGTTGGCGGCAGCGGGCGCACAGCCGTCGGGCAAGCCGCTGGGCCAACACCCCGAGCAGCGCGTCGGCAAAGTTGAACGGGTCCATGCCCATGTCCAGCAGGCGGACGATAGACTCCGGTGCGCTGTTGGTGTGCAGGGTGGAGAGCACCAGGTGACCGGTCAGCGATGCCTCGATGCCGACCGACACGGTCTCCTGGTCGCGCATCTCGCCGACCATGATGACATCCGGATCGGCACGCAGAAATGCGCGCATCAAGGTGGCAAAGTCCAGCCCCGCCTTGCGGTTGACCTGCACCTGACGTAGCCCTTTTTGGGTGATTTCTACCGGATCTTCCGCGGTCCAGATCTTGGTTTCGGGCGTGTTCAGATGGCCCAGCACCGAGTGCAAGGTGGTGGTCTTACCGGAACCGGTAGGCCCGCAAACAAAGAAAATGCCGTGCGGGCTGGCGATCGTCTCGCGCAGACGCGCCAAATTGCGCGCCGACAAGCCGAGCTGATCGAGCGCGATCGGTTCGCTGTTGGCCAAGATGCGCATTACCACATCTTCGGTGCCGCCTGCGGTGGGTACCGTTGCCACCCGCAGCTCGATGTCCAGCGGAGCAAACTTGCGGAATTTGATTTTGCCGTCTTGCGGACGCCGGCGCTCAGAAATGTCCAGATCGCACATAATCTTGATGCGCGTGACCAGCGGATTGCGGTAGCTGGCAGGCACTTCGATATAAGGCAGCAACACACCGTCGCGGCGAAAACGCACCAAAGTTTTTTCTTTGCCGGGACGCGGTTCAATGTGAATATCGGAGGCGCCTTGGCGATAAGCGTCGATGATGATCTTGTTGACCAGCTTGACCAGCTCGTTGTCGGCGGCGGCATTGATGTCGTCGTGGACCGAACTTTCGTGCTCCTCCTCGGACAGATCGGACAACAAATCATCGACCGAAGCCATGTCGAGCGAAGGCGCGAAGAACTGATCGAGCGTGCGCTCGAACTCTTGGCGCGTGGTCACCCGGAAGACCAGCCGGGCACGTGGGAAGACGTTATGGACAATGCGCGAAGAACGCACCTGCTCCGGATCCACCGCCATCACCACCACGCCTTCGGTGGTTTCCTCCAACGGCAGCCAGAGATTCTGCTGGGCATACTCGCGTTTGATGTTGCGCAGCAGATCCATCGGTTTGACCCGGTCGGCCCGATAAGGCTCATACGGCACGCCGTAAAAACGCGCCGCCGCCTCGCCCAGCTCCGCGTGGGACAGCCCCAGCGTCTCGATCAGCACCTGCTCGGTACTCACCCCTTGTTCGCGCGCCAGCCGGGTCGATTCGCCCAGTTCCTCTGCGGTAATGCGGCCATCGGCCACCAGTGCATCGAAGCGCGAGCGCAGGGTTGCGGGCGCGCTGCGGTGCTTGGCAAAAGCCACCCCCAAGGTGTGCGCCAAACCCAGCAGACCTTCCTCGGCCACCGCAGAGAAACGGCCGCTGGTGGCGTTGATGAGCTGAATCACCCCTTCGAGCCGACCGCTTTCCGGCTCGATGACCGGCGCGGCCAGTATCTGACGGGTGCGAAAGCCGCTGCGCTCGTCGACTTCCCGGTTGAAACGCAGCTTGGGCGACAAGGCATGGAGCTCCGCCTCATCATAGACATCAGCAATATTGACCAGTACCCGACGCAGGGCCACATAACCGGCAATGCTGGTTTCATCGATCGGCAGCTTGATGCGCTGCATGGTCTGCAAACCGGTCTTGATCTTGGTGACAATGGCCTGCCCGCTTTCGTCCAGTGTATAAATCGTCAGACGTTCTGCGCCGAACAATGCACAAATATCGTCGGCCAGTTCGAAAACGATCTGGTCAGCATCCAAAGTCAAGTGGATTCGGTTGGTGACTGCCTGTAGCCCTTTGAAGAAGGCCAAGCGGCCGGCCATATCGGTTCCGGCCGGTTTTTGGGAAGATGCACTCACGTTCGTCTGCCCTGAATGGTTCGGTATTGATCGATCATTTATCCCATCAACGATTCGCAACTCCGGCGCAACGGTTCAGAACTCCAGCACTTCGCCCTGAACCAGGGCCCGGGGCCGCAATGCTCCGCCACGACGCGCAATCTGTGCCATGATGCGCTCACCGGCGCCCGGTTTGAGGTGACTGATATATACCTGGGGCGAGACTTCGAGTTCATCGAGCATCGTCGCCAACAACGCCGGCGAAAGGTGGCGGGATGCCAAGGCCAATCCATGCTGCTCATCCGCAAAGGCGGTCTCGACGATCAAGTGACGCAGATCAGACAGCCGGTTGAGCACATCGATCAGCGGTTTGCAGTAGGTCGTGTCGCCGGTATAAACCAGCTTGCCGGCGCCACTATCCAGGCAGTAACCCAAGGCAGGCACGGTGTGGTGGGCAGGCAATGCGGTGATCACACGCTCGCCCAGACGCACACATTCGCCGACCTTGATCGGCTGCAGGCGCAAAAAAGGCCGGTGACGGCTCGGAATGGCGGTAAAGTCCGGCCAGATCAACCAGTTGAAAATATGCGCACGCAAAATGCGCAAGGTTTCCGGGGAGCCAAAGACGGTCAGCGGGAAATGCCGGGACTCGCCCACTGAGTCGACCATCAAGGGAATGGAGGCAATGTGATCGAGGTGGGCATGGGTCACGAAAACATAATCGACCGCCCGCAACGCATCCAGCGTCAGATCGCCAACACCGGTGCCGCAGTCGAGCAGGATATCCTCATCCACAAGGAAACTACTCGTCCGCGACGACGCGCCACCGATGCCGCCGCTGCAGCCGAGTACTGTCAGTTTCATCCGAGTAATTCCACCAGCCGGCCCGCGGCCGGTCGAAAGACTGTGTGCGGCAGCCTAACATCGGCGCCCCCCAGACGGGCAGCACAAATTCACGCTCGGGCTCATCGATACCCACCCAGCTCAACTGCGCAGGAAAAACTCCATCTTGACGCCCGCGATTTCGATGATGTCGTGATCGTTAAGCCGATGCGCCTGCGCATCCAGCGTCTTGCCATTGACCATGGGAAAGTACGCCCCTTCGACATGGGTGATGTAGTAACCGTGCGGCCGGCGAGTGATGACTGCCACCTGATTGCCCGGTTTGCCCAGCGTCGTGAGCGATTTGGTCAGCGCCAACTCGCGCCCGGCATTGGGCCCGCTGAGCACTTGCAGGGCGCCTTCGGGAAGCGCCGAAGGTGTTTGCGGCGTCTCGAACGTTTCAGGCGGGAAATGCTGAGTACGCACCTGCGAACGCTCCAAGGATGTTGCTGTGAGCGCTTCGACCTCGGGTGCGCCGGCCGCGCGCAGCGCTGCGGTATCTACCACATCGACCGCGCCCGCTCCGGACGGCGCGGCATCGACCAGGAACTTCAGCCGGTACTTACCCAGTTCGATCACATCATGATTTTTCAATACATGCTTTTTGACCGGCTGGCCATTCACATAGGTACCGTTGGTGCTGTTCAGGTCTTCGAGAAAAGCATCATTGAGTATGCAGACGATGACTGCGTGATGCCCGCTGATGGCGAGATTATCGATCTGGATGTCATTGTCCGGCTTGCGACCGATGGTGGTCCGCTCCTTTTTGAGAATGACCTCCTTGAGCACCAGACCGTCCATACTGAGGATCAACTTCGGCATTGCCTCTCACCCATCTTCTATTGCATCAACCGCCAGCATTGGGCGATCTGTCATCTGTCACCGCAGCCAGCACGACCGTGATGTTGTCCCGCCCGCCTTCTGCGTTGGCGCTGGCCACCAGCGTTGCGGCACACGCCTGGACATCGCCCGGCGCCGCCAGCAAGCTGGCAAGCTCATCGGCATCGACCATGTCAGTCAGGCCATCCGAACACATCAGCAGCAAATCGCCCGGCTGCAGATCGGTGCGCCCGACGTCGACCAACACCTCGTCCTCGACCCCAAGCGCCCTTGTAAGCATGCCACGGAAAGGCACCCTGCGGGCCTGCTCCGGGCTAATCATGCCGCCGTCGACCAGCTCCTGCAACATGGTGTGGTCATGGGTGAGCTGATCGAGTCGGCCGGCGCGCAAGCGGTAAAGCCGCGAATCGCCCACGCTGGCGAAGATCAGCCCGTCGGCGCACGGGTTGGCGACCACCACCGTGGCGCCCATACCGGTCAAGCCCCGGTCCCTGGCCGCCGCAGCGCGCACCGCGTCGTTGGCTGCAAGCACCGCTGCCCGCAGCGCCGAAGCACGGGCGTCGACACCGTACTCAGGCAAGCGCTGGCGCAACACCTCACCGATGGTGTCGATAACGATGCGCGCGGCCACATCCCCGGCGTTATGACCGCCCATACCATCTGCCACAACCGCATATGAAAGACCGGGTTCGACGAGAAATGCATCCTCGTTACGCACCCGCTGCAGACCGACGTCGCTGAGCGCCGCCCAGCGCACGGCAAGAGACGATGCTTGCATCCGGCACTCCAGACACCCCGGCTGTTGCCGCAAAACCGCTGCAGCACCGGCGGCCGCTGCGGTAGGGTGATTCTAGCAGTGCACAGCCGACGCTGTCCTGTGGCGGACACCGCAATGCACACAACAAAAAGCGCCGGACCAGCCGGCGCTTTGCATGCAAGAACGATTCCAGGGCGATCAGAGCAGGGATTTGAGCAGCTTGCCCATCTCGGACGGGTTACGGGTGACCTTGAAGCCGCACTCTTCCATGATGGCGAGTTTGGCGTCCGCCGTGTCGGCCCCACCCGAGATCAGCGCGCCGGCATGGCCCATGCGCTTGCCCGGAGGCGCGGTGACGCCGGCGATGAAGCCGACGATGGGTTTTTTCATGTTGTCCTTGCACCAGCGGGCCGCTTCGGCCTCATCCGGGCCGCCGATTTCGCCGATCATGATGACGGCGTCGGTATCCGGATCGTCGTTGAACATCTTCATGACGTCGATGTGCTTGAGACCATTGATCGGGTCGCCCCCGATACCCACGGCGGAAGACTGGCCCAGGCCCAGCTCGGTCAGTTGCGCCACGGCTTCATAGGTCAGGGTGCCGGAGCGGGACACCACGCCAATGCGGCCCTTCTTGTGAATATGGCCGGGCATGATGCCGATCTTGATTTCATCGGGGGTGATGAGGCCGGGGCAGTTGGGACCGAGCAGCAGAGTTTCCTTGCCGCCGTTGGCCACCTTCTGCTTCATCTTGTTGCGCACGATCAGCATGTCGCGCACCGGAATGCCCTCGGTGATGCAGATGGCCAGATCCAGATCGGCCTCGCAGGCTTCCCAGATCGCGTCGGCAGCGCCGGCCGGCGGCACGTAGATGACCGAGACGGTAGCGCCGGTGGCTTCCTTGGCTTCCTTCACGGAGGCGTAGATGGGCACATCAAAAATCTTCTCGCCGGCCTTCTTGGGATTGACGCCGGCTACGAAGCAGTTTTTGCCGTTGGCGTACTCGATGCACTTTTCGGTGTGGAACTGGCCAGTCTTGCCGGTGATGCCCTGGGTGATGACCTTGGTATCTTTGTTGATCAGGATGGACATGCGCAACGCTCCTTACTGAACGGCGGCGACGATTTTTGTCGCGGCTTCCGCCATGGTATCGGCGGAGATGATCGGCAGACCCGATTCGGCAAGGATTTTCTTGCCAAGGTCTTCATTGGTGCCCTTCATGCGCACCACCAGCGGAACGGAAAGATGCACCTCGCGCGCGGCAGCCACCACGCCGGTGGCAATGGTGTCGCAGCGCATGATGCCGCCGAAGATGTTGACCAGAATGCCCTTGACCTTGGGGTTCTTGAGCATGATCTTGAAGGCTTCGGTGACTTTTTCGGTGGTCGCACCGCCGCCCACGTCGAGGAAGTTGGCCGGCTCGGCGCCGAACAGCTTGATGGTGTCCATGGTGGCCATGGCCAGGCCCGCACCATTGACCAAGCAGCCGATATTGCCGTCCAGGCTGATATAGGCCAGATCGAACTTGGACGCCTCGATCTCGTCCGGGTCTTCTTCATCCAGATCGCGGTAAGCGACGATCTCCGGATGACGGAACAGCGCGTTCGAGTCGAAGTTGAACTTGGCGTCCAGCGCCTTGATGTTTCCGTTGCCCTCCAGGATCAGCGGATTAATTTCCGCCAAAGAGGCATCGGTTTCCATATAGCAGGTATAGAGTTTCTTGAAGGTGTCGATGGCCTGAGCCTGAGACGCCTCCGGCACGCCAATACCCACGGCAAGCTCACGGGCTTGCGCGTCGGTCAGGCCGACCAGCGGGTCGACGAACACCTTGATGATCTTTTCAGGCGTGTTGTGCGCCACTTCCTCGATGTCCATCCCCCCTTCGGAAGAGGCCATCATGGCCACCTTCTGGGTGGCACGGTCGGTGAGCGCAGCCACATAGTATTCTTTCTTGATGTCGGCGCCTTCTTCGATCAACAGACGACGCACCTTTTGGCCTTCCGGGCCGGTCTGGTGAGTCACCAGCTGCATGCCCAGAATCTGGCCGGCCAGTTGCCGGACTTCGTCCAGCGAACGCGCCAGCTTCACACCGCCGCCTTTGCCGCGCCCGCCCGCATGAATCTGGGCCTTGACCACCCAAACGTTGCCGCCCAGCTCTTGGGCTGCCGCGACTGCTTCATCGACGCTGAAACACGCCTTGCCGCGCGGCGTCACCACGCCGTATTTCCTCAGCAGTTCTTTTGCTTGATACTCATGAATTTTCATGATTGCCCTTCGATCGAAGTCGCAGACCGATACCGTCCGCGAACAGGTTGATGGGTCGTTTCGGAGCGAGACTCCACGATGCGCGCCAGCCTCCCTCGTCCGGCGCAGTCACCACGTGTGGCGCGACCGCCTGGGCCGGCCCCGGCCCCTGCGCACACGCCAAAACGGACCGGCGCACGGCAGGACCGGCGGATTATAACCGGATTTGTGCGCTGCGACTGGCCCTTACCCGCGGCGGCGCGGCAGGCAGGCGCCCGGTCCGCACTCAGGAGCCTGCGCGGTTGGCGCGGTACCACTTGGGATAGTAGCGGCGCACGGTTTCGCTGCCGGTCTCCAGCGCATGACAGCGGTCGAGCTGAAACGGCTTCTCACCATGATCCTCGTTATCCCGGCGAAAGGTGGCGAAAGTCTGAATGGCCGCGGTCGGCAGACTGAATAACAGTTCGGTGATATGTGAGCAACCCCGCACATCGGCAAACATCTCGGCCACCGTCCGCCGAAAGCCGCGCACCAGGTTCAGGCCAATCAAGTTACGGTAAGCCGGCCCGATGGTGTCGCACCCGCCCGGATACGGCACCCAGTCGGAGCAGGCCTCGGCATCGACAATGTTGAAGGCCGCATCGATGGTAATCCGCACACGCATCTCATGGACCGGGTCGCCGGCCCGGCGCACACCCGAAGCAATGGAATAATCGAGCTCTTTCACATCGCGCAGACAGGCATCGAGCTCCAGCAAACCGTCGTCGCGACGGAATCCTTCGATCTCGATACGGCGTGTATGAACCCGCTGCCGCGGGGATTTGGGGGCAGAAAGCGGCATGTTCTACGTACGGTCACGTATGGTGTGGCCGATCTTACCGCGATTTCGTCCACAGTAGCGGATCATGATGCCGCCCGGTGAACACCCGGAAGCGGCCAGCGCAGAGATTGTGCACAGGGCACATGCAAGAGGCGGCCGCAACCACTAAAATGGCCGGCATTCTCAGCGTCGCCACGGCCTGGCGCCGCTCAACAACCCGCATTGCGGACAATGACTGAAACCAAGCGAAGACGGACACCACGCAGCCGACTCGTATCACGCCCCCTTTTGCTCGCCGCCGCATCGGCCGCGTTGTCCGCAGCAGGCACCGTGCACGCGGTCGCGCTCGGTGAAGTGCTGTCGCTATCGGCCTTGGGCGAGCCGCTCCGGATCGACATCCAGCTTGCCGCCGGCACACTGGATGAAGCGGGCGAATGTCTGCGTATCGCCCCCGGCGCGGCCGGCGCAGGGCCGTGGGTCAGCCGGGCACGTATCTCGACCTCCTCACACAACGGCAAAGTGGTCACCATCAGCGCACCGACGCCGATCAACGAGCCGGTGCTGCGTCTGGGCATCGACAATGTCTGCGCCGCGCGGCTACGCCGCGAATACACCCTCTTACTCCCTTTCCCGGTGACCCGCCCGACTGCGGCAGACCAGACAGTGGCGAACCCAGTGGCGAACCCTATGGCAGCCGACGCGAGCGCTGCGCCGGCCGGACCATCGCCCCGCCCCACACCCCCGGCGCAGCGCGCTGCGCCCACAGCCGCCTATCAGACATGGACCACCGCACCCGGCGAATCCCTGGAAAGCCTCGCCGCTGCGCTCTTCCCCGGTCAGCCGGCAGCGCGCGAACGCTTCATCGATGAAGTGGTGCGCGCCAATCCTACGCTCTTCCCAGATCGCGGCGCACGCAGCCTGGCGCTCGAGCCCGGCACCGAACTATTGGTACCGGATCCGGCGCGGCTACGCATACCGGCGCCCACCGCAACCGCCCGCCCCAAGCGGGCGGCCGGCGCCTTGGGAGCGCCAGCGCCAGCCGCAACGCCCAGCCGTCCCGCGCCGCCACCGGATGCACCGCAAACAGACCGTCTAGTGGTCCAGATGACCAACGACCGCCCGGCCACCGACGCGGGCACGGCGTCCCACTCCGGCAACGACGTCGATGCCCGCGAGCGCCAATTGCTGACCGCCATCGACCGCAGTATCCAAGCGCAGTTGGAACTGCTCGAACGCATCCGCGAACTGGAGCGCCTCCAGGCCGAGCTCATCGAGCGCGCCAACCGCCTCGGCACCATCCCGGTCACAGCGCCCAATCCGCCTGCGGTCGAACAACCGGCCGCGCAGCCTGAGCTGACCGCCAAACAACCTCCCGACGCCCGACCAAGCCGCGACTGGCCGCTTTTTCTTGCCTTGTTCGCCGCCTCGGTCGCCGTCCTGTTCGGTTGGCAGAGGCTCGCGCAACGACGCCGCCGCGCCGCGCTAGCGCACCAGACCGCAGCGGAGGCTACAACCGAACCGCCCGCTGCGCTGTGGCCGGACGACGCCCGCGTGGCCAGCGGATTGGAATCCGCGCGCGCGGTGGCAGACGCTGAGCGCGCCGCGGCGCAGCCGCAACCCGCGCCACCGGCTTACGCCTGGGCCGCGCCTTCGGTCGCACCGATTGCCGTCGAGGACGACATCGAGGAACACGAATCCGCAGTGGAGCTGGCCGAAATCATGATGAGCTTCGGCCGCGTACAAGGGGCGGCAGAGACGCTGGCGGAGTTCCTCCGCAGCAATCCGCGCCGGGCCGTGCAACCCTGGCTCAAGCTGCTGGATGTGTACCGCGCGGCGGGCATGCGCGCCGAGTTCGATGGCCTTGCGCGTCAGCTCAACAAGACCTTCAACGTGCAGACGGTCACCTGGGACAATTACGACGCGGCGCGCGCGGCCGCTCACCACATTGAAGACATGCCCCACTTGGTCGACACCTTGGTGCGCACTTGGCGCACCGTGGAATGCCAAGCCTATCTGGAAAAACTGCTACGCGACAATCGGGACGGCACCCGGCAAGGTTTTCCGCTGAGCGTGGTCGATGAGCTGCTGACCTTGGCCGCGGTGCTGGAAGCCCAACTCGGTCGCTACCGCCCGCCCGAGGCCGCCGGCTGATTGCGCCCGCCCCGCGTCTGGCCGGCCGACTCAAACAGGGTTGTCGATATCGACGAATTCGGCCTCAAGACCCAGCGTTTCGCCCAGATACCGCGCCAGCGCGCGAACCCCGTAGCGTTCGGTGGCATGATGGCCGGCGGCCAGATAAGGCACACCGGATTCCCGCGCAAGATGCACGGTATGCTCGGAAATCTCGCCGGACACATAGAGGTCCGCTCCGGCCAGAATTGCTTGCTCAAAATACCCTTGGGCGCCACCGGTGCACCAGGCGATACGACGCACTACGCGCTCGCCGTCGCCCACCAGCAGGGGGTCGCGCCCTAAGCGTGCCGCAATCGAGCGCACCACCTGGCTGGCCGGCTCGGGCTGCGGCAATCTGCCCAGCCAGCCCAGCGCCTGGTCGGCAAAATGCCCTTCCGCCTGCCAGCCCATCAGCCGGCCGAGCTGGGCGTTGTTGCCAAGTTCCGGATGCGCATCCAACGGCAGATGATAGGCCAGCAAACTGATCTCATGCGTCAGCAGTGTTGCCAGACGCTTGCGGCGGATACCGGTGATCCGGCCATCCTCACCTTTCCAGAAATAGCCGTGATGCACCAAAACCGCATCGAACCCACCGGCCACCGCGCGGTCGAGCAGCGCTTGGCAAGCGGTTACGCCACACAACACCCGGCGCACCTCGAGGCGTCCTTCCACTTGCAGACCGTTTGGGCAATAATCGCGCAGGCGCGAGACTTCCAGCAATTCGTCAAGATGTGTTTGCAGCGCGCTGAGTTGCATCCCGCCTCCGTCCGTCGTTGGGTTCCATCTTTGGGTTCCATCTGCTAGGCGGCCGTTGTGGCCGTCTGTCGCAAGAGCATATTATGCGTCGCCTCTGGCTCATTTTTTCGCAGGCCGTCACCATCAGCGTCGCCGCCTTGTTCGTGGTCAGCACGCTCAAACCGCAATGGCTGCGCGGCGCCTCACCCTCGTCGGTGGTGGCCATTTTCGAGGCGCCTGCGGGCAGCGACCAGGCGAACGGCGCTGCGTCCAACAGCGCGCCGGCCTCGTATGCCCTGGCGGCGCAGCGCTCGATGCCTGCGGTGGTGCATATTTTCACCAGCAAAGAGGTGCGCGCTCAGCGCCACCCGCTGTTTGACGATCCGTTGTTTCGGCATTTCTTCGGCGAACGTCCGGACTCGGGGCCGCGTCAGCGCGCTGCCGGTCTGGGCTCGGGGGTGATCGTCAGCCCAGACGGATTCGTGCTGACCAACAATCACGTCATCGAAGCCGCCGACGAGATCGAAGTCGCACTCAATGACGGCCGCAAATTCCGCGCGCGCCTGGTCGGTCGGGACCCGGATACCGATCTGGCCGTGTTGAAGCTGCAAACCGACGCCCAGTTTCCGGTCATCACTTTTGCGCCCGCCGATTCGGTGAAGGTGGGCGACGTGGTCCTGGCGATCGGCAATCCCTTCGGCGTCGGGCAGACCGTCACCATGGGCATCATTTCGGCGCTTGGCCGCACCCATCTGGGCATCAACACTTTCGAGAACTACATCCAGACCGATGCCGCGATCAACCCTGGCAACTCGGGCGGCGCGCTGGTCGACAGCGCCGGCAACCTGGTCGGCATCAACACCGCCATTTACTCGCGATCCGGCGGCTCACTGGGAATCGGTTTTGCCATCCCGGTATCGCTAGCGCGCAATGTGCTAGAGCAAATCGTCACCTCGGGTCAGGTCACACGCGGCTGGGTCGGTGTCGAAATCCAGGAAATCACCCCGGATCTGGCCGAATCCTTCGGCTTGGATACCCCAGCGGGCGCACTGATTGCCGGCGTCTTGCGCGGCAGCCCAGCCGAACGCGGCGGTATTCGTCCTGGCGATGTGCTGCTCGAAGTCGATGGCCGCAAGGTCTCCGACACCAAAAACATGCTGGAGATGGTGGCCGCGCTGCCGCCCGGCCATATCGCGCGCTTTAGTCTGTTACGAGGCGGCCGCTTGCTCGAACTGGACGTTGAGGTAGGACGGCGCCCGCCGTTACCCCGGAATTGATCCGCAGCGCAGGCGCTTGGCACTCATCGCGCAACACTTTATTTCCGCTCGCCACGCTCGGCCGCTTCGATGCGGTCGAGTTCCCGATCCAACGCCTCGACGCTGGGCGGCGAATAGTCCGATGCGCCCGCTTCCTGCGGCTTACGTGCCATTTTTGCCAGCATAATGCCAAATTCGTAAAGCAAGCACATTGGCACGGCCAGCAACAATTGTGAGATGACATCCGGCGGCGTGACGATGGCGGCAATCACGAACGCGCCAACGATCACATAAGGACGCGCCTCCTTGAGTTTTTCCACACTGACCACCCCGGCACGGGCCAGCACCACCACCACCACCGGCACCTCGAAGGTCAGGCCGAAGGCAAGAAACATCGTCATGACGAAGGACAGATATTGTTCGATGTCCGGCGCAGGCACGATGCTTTTCGGCGCGAACTCGGCAATGAACGAGAACACCATGCCAAAAACAAAGAAATAGCAAAACGCCATGCCCACCAGAAACAACACGGTCGTGCCAAGCACCAGCGGAATGGCCATGCGCCGCTCATGCGCATACAGCCCTGGCGCAACGAAAGCCCAAGCTTGGTAGAGCACCACCGGCAGGGCAATGATGAAAGACACCATCAGGGTGACCTTGACCGGCACGAAAAAAGGTGTCACCACTCCGGTGGCGATCATGCTGGTCCCTTCGGGCAGGGTGTTCATCATTGGCAGCGCCAACAGGTCGTAGATATCGCCCGCCCAAGGCATCAGGCACACGAACACCACGATGACCGCCACCACCGCACGCAGCAGGCGGTCACGCAGTTCTACCAAATGAGAAATGAAGGTTTCCTGACTTGCCGAGCTCATGCCTTCTCCGCTGGCCGTCCGGAAGGCGAGGCTGCCGGACTGAGTCCGAGTTCCAGTTGCGCCTTGGCGGGGGCCTCCTTTTGCGCCTCCACCAAACCATCATCCTGCTGTTTACGCTCGGTGCTGCCATCGTCTGCAACGCGCGCGCCGGCCGAAGGCGCACCGCCTGCGGTCGACGCCGCCTTGGCGCCGGCTTCGAGTAAGACCGCGTGCTCGACCTCCTTCGCAGTCGTTTCGAGCTCGGCCTCCACCTTGTTCATTTGCTTGCGAATCGAGCCTTCCAGCTCCCGAGCCTGCTGCGCCACTTGTTGCTGGAGTTTTTTCAGCTCCTCCAGTTGCATTTCGCGCTGGATATCGGCTTTCACATCGCTCACGTAACGTTGCAGACGCCCGAGCAGGTGTCCGGCAGTACGCGCAACCTTGGGCAAACGCTCCGGGCCGACCACGATGAGCGCAACCACCGCGATCAGCAGCAACTCGGAAAAACCAAAATCGAACATGTGCTAGCGCCTGTCGTCAGCCAACGGGGCGAGGTTGCCTACGCCCAAAAGGAAGGGGCGCACTGGCCAGGCGCCCCTTGTCGAGATCTCCGGTCACGGCACTCAAGAACTCGTTTTTTCAGTCTTTTCCTTGACCTCGGCATCGATCACCTGGCTATCGGCGATTTTTTGCTGCGGCTTGCCGGCTTCGGCGGGACTTTCCGCCTCTTTCATGCCCTCTTTGAAACCTTTTACCGCCCCCCCAAGGTCCTGGCCAATGTTGCGCAGCTTCTTGGTGCCGAATACCAGCATGACGATCAACAGTACGATGAGCCAGTGCCAGATGCTGAATGAACCCATACCGCTCTCCTTAACGCTTCAACATGGCCGGGAGGACATCCGGCCCACCGATGACGTGGACGTGCAGATGATACACCTCCTGCCTGCCCACCCTGCCGGTGTTGATGATAGTTCTGAACCCGTCGGTCGCGCCTTGCTCTCGCGCAAGTCGGGCGGCAACGGTCATCACCCGCCCCATCACGGCTTCATGCTCGGCGTTAAGCTCCGCCATCGATGCCACATGCGCCTTGGGGATCACCAGAAAATGCACCGGCGCCACCGGGTTGATGTCGTGAAAAGCCAACACCAAGTCGTCTTCGTAGATTTTTTTGGCCGGAATCTCACCGCTGACGATGCGGCAGAAAATACATTCGCCCATTGTTTTGCCCTCAACCCGCGGCACGGGACCTCTTTTCGTCGATGCCCGACACCCCTTCGCGGCGCCGGAATTCTGCCAGTACGTCATCGACCGATAAACCGTGATGCGCCAACAACACCATGGAATGAAACCATAAATCGGTGACTTCCCAGACCAGATGGAGCATGTCCTTGTCTTTGGCGGCCATGATGGTTTCGGCAGCTTCTTCGGCGATCTTTTTGCAGATCGCATCGGTGCCCTTGGCGTACAGACTGGACACATAGGATGCGTCCGGATCGGCTTTTTTACGTTCGGCCAAGGTTGCGGCCACGCGATGCAGCACTTCGATGTCGATCACTTGTAAATCTCCTCAGGGTCTTTGATGACCGGCTCGACAGTCTCCCAGCATCCAGCGGCAAGATATTTCTGGAAGAAACAACTGCGTCGTCCGGTATGGCATGCGATACCGCCTTGCTGCTCCACCTTCAGCAGCACCACGTCATTGTCGCAGTCCAGGCGGATCTCAATTACCTTCTGCACATGACCGGATTCCTCGCCTTTGTGCCAGAGCTTGCGACGCGAACGCGACCAATACACCGCCTCGCCGGTTTCCGCGGTACGCTGCAGGGCCTCGCGGTTCATCCAGGCAAACATCAGCACTTCACCCGTGTCGGCCTCCTGGGCGATCACCGGCACCAGGCCGTGTTCGTCCCATTTCACCTCGTTGAGCCATCTGGCGTTGGCTGCATTCACAGTCACAGTCGTACCTCGATACCGCGGCTTCGCATCAGCGCCTTGGCTTCACGCACCGTATGCTGCCCAAAATGGAAAATGCTGGCGGCAAGAACCGCGTCCGCGCGACCTTCGGTCACCCCCTCGACCAGATGTTCGAGCGAGCCGACCCCGCCGCTGGCGATGACCGGAATACGCACCGCGTCCGATACCGCACGGGTCAGACCCAGGTCAAAGCCGATCTTGGTGCCGTCCCGATCCATGCTGGTCAACAGGATCTCGCCGGCGCCGAGCGCCTCGACCGTCCTGGCCCATTCGATGGCATCCAGACCGGTGTTGTTGCGCCCGCCATGGGTAAAAACCTCCCACTTGCCCGGCGCGCTCTGCTTGGCGTCGATGGCCACCACGATGCACTGGCTACCGACCTTGCCGCTGGCATCAGCAACGATCTTCGGGTTGTTCACCGCCGCAGTATTGATGCTGACCTTGTCGGCGCCGGCATTGAGCAGGCGGCGCACATCATCGACGGTACGCACGCCACCGCCGACGGTGAGCGGAATGAAGACCTGCTCGGCCACCTGTTCGACCACGTGCAGGATGATGTCGCGCGCGTCGGAACTTGCGGTGATGTCCAGGAAGGTGATTTCGTCCGCGCCCTGTTCATCGTAGCGTCGGGCGATTTCCACCGGATCGCCGGCATCGCGCAAGTCGACGAAGTTCACGCCTTTGACCACGCGCCCGGCGTTGACATCCAGGCAGGGAATGATGCGCTTGGCAAGCATCAGGCAGCGCCGTTGAGTGCGTCGGCCCGCGCCTGCGCGGCGGCAAAGTCGAGCGTGCCTTCGTAAATGGCCCGACCGGTAATCGCCCCCACGATGCCCTCGTCTTCGACCGCACACAACGCTTCGATATCCGCCAGGCTGGCGATGCCGCCGCTGGCGATGACGGGAATGCGCAAAGCGCGCGCCAGGCGCACGGTGGCGTCGATATTGACCCCGGAGAGCATGCCGTCGCGGCCGATGTCGGTATAGATCACCGCTTCGACGCCGTAATCCTCATACTTCTTGGCCAGATCGACGACATCGTGACCGGTCATTTTGGACCACCCATCGACCGCCACCTTGCCATCTTTGGCATCCAGGCCGACGATGATGTGGCCTGGAAATGCGCCGCAGGCATCATGCAGGAAACCGGGGTTTTTGACCGCCGCAGTGCCGATGATCACATAGGCAATGCCGTTATCCAGATACCGCTCGATGGTGTCCAGATCCCGGATGCCGCCGCCGAGCTGCACCGGAATGTCGTCGCCGACTTCCTCGCAGATTGCACGGATCGCAGCCTCATTTTTGGGTTTACCGGCAAACGCACCGTTCAGATCGACCAAGTGCAGCCGCCGCGCACCCTGCTCGATCCAGTGACGGGCCATCGCGGCCGGTTGTTCGGAAAAGACCGTAGCGTCGTCCATTTCGCCCTGTCTGAGGCGCACGCAATGGCCGTCCTTGAGATCGATGGCAGGAATCAGCAGCATACCGGGTAGCTATTGGTGTTTGATGACGTGAAAATGCACAGCGAGCGACAGCACCGGCGATCAAGGCGCCCAGCGGATGAAATTCGATAATAGGCGCAAACCCGACGCGGCACTTTTTTCGGGATGGAACTGGACCGCAAAGATATTAGCCCGCGCTACCGCACTGGTAAAGCGCAGACCATAGTCGGTTTCGGCTGCGATCAGCGCAGGGTCGGCTGGAACGACATGGTAGCTGTGCACAAAGTAGAAGCGCTCACCATCCGGGATATCTTTCCACAGCGGGTGCGGCGCGGCTTGCCAGACCTCGTTCCAACCCATGTGCGGCACCTTCAGGCGGACGCCATCGGCAGCGGCCATGCGCGCCGGGTCGAAACGCACCACCTCGCCAGGCAAGATGCCCAGGCCGGGGACATCGCCTTCTGCGCTGTGGGCAAAAAGCATCTGCTGGCCGATGCAGATACCCAGAAACGGTTTGGTCGCAGCCGCTTCCAGCACCGCCTCGCGCAGGCCGCGGCGTTCCAGTTCGCGCATACAGTCGGGCATCGCCCCCTGCCCCGGAAACACCACCCGGTCGGCTTGCCGCACCAGGTCCGGATCGCAGGTCACGGCGACCACGGCGTCGCCGGCCACATGCTCGACTGCCTTGGCAACCGAACGCAGGTTGCCCATGCCATAGTCGATGATGGCCACTTTGGTCATCGCAGAATTCTCGCTTGCAGGTGAATTCGGACCGGCGTCAGAGCGCGCCCTTGGTGGAGGGGATGGTCCCGGCGGCCCGTTCGTCGCGCTCGGCGGCCATACGCAGGGCGCGGCCGAACGCCTTGAAGATGGTTTCACACTGGTGGTGGGCGTTGTCGCCACGCAGGTTGTCGATGTGCAGCGTCACCCCGGCGTGATTGACGAAGCCCTGGAAGAACTCGCGCACCAGATCGACATCGAAGTTGCCGATGCGCGCACGGGTGAAGGCGACAAAGTAATGCAACCCCGGCCGGCCGGAAAAATCCACCACCACCCGCGACAGCGCCTCGTCGAGCGGCACATAGGCGTGACCATAACGGCGGATGCCTTTTTTGTCGCCCAGCGCGCGGGCGAACGCCTGCCCCAGGGTAATGCCGACATCCTCCACCGTGTGGTGATCGTCGATATGGGTATCGCCTTCGGCCTTCACCTTCAGGTCGATCGCCCCGTGACGGGCAATCTGGTCGAGCATGTGATCCAGAAAAGGCACGCCGGTGGCCAGTTCAGCCTTGCCGGTTCCGTCCAGGTCGATGCTGACCGCAATGCGGGTTTCGAGTGTGTTGCGGGTGAGATCGGCTTGCCGCATGGCACAGTGCTTGGCACAAAGAGAAATGATCTGCGGCCATGATACCATCGGCCCGCAATTGCACTGCAACTGGCTGGACAAAACGTTTCCCCAACGAGCCGCACCCGAGAGATGAGCCGCTACTGGAGCGCCGTGGTTCACGGCCTGACCCCCTATGTGCCGGGCGAGCAGCCCAAGATCGACAATCTGATCAAACTCAATACCAACGAGCACCCTTACGGGCCATCACCCAAGGCGCTGCAGGCCATCCGCATGGAGGTGAGCGACGGTCTGCGTCTGTACCCGGACCCCAACGCCGACCGCCTGAAGACTGCGCTGGCTGCACGCTTCTCGCTGGAGCCGCAGCAGGTTTTCGTCGGCAACGGTTCGGACGAAGTGCTGGCACACGCCTTCCACGCCCTGCTGCGCCATGAGCGTCCGTTGTGGTTTGCCGACATCACCTACAGCTTTTATCCGGTCTACTGTGGGCTGTACGGCATCGACTACCGTCAGATTCCGTTGGACGACCGCTATGCCATCCGCGCAGATGACTATCTGCCCCAAGGCGAGGCGCGCGCCGGCGGCATCGTCATCGCCAATCCCAACGCACCCACCGGTCGGCTGTTACCGCTGGAAGACATCGAGCGCATCGTCGCCGGCAACCCGGAGGCGGTCGTCTTGGTCGATGAAGCCTATGTGGATTTCGGCGGAGAAAGCGCGATCGCGCTGATCGATCGCTACCCCAACTTGCTGGTGGTGCAAACCTTCTCCAAGAGCCGCTCTCTGGCCGGCCTGCGCGTAGGCTATGCGCTTGGTCACCCGGAGCTGATCGCTGGCCTCGAGCGGGTCAAGAACAGTTTCAACTCCTACCCGCTGGACCGCATGGCCATTGCCGGCGCGGTGGCCTCGGTCGAAGACGAACCGCATTTCCGCGAAAGCTGTCGCCGGGTGATTGCCACCCGCGAACAGCTGAGCGCGGACCTTGCTGGGCTGGGCTTCGAAGTACTGCCCTCGGCGGCCAACTTCGTCTTTGCCCGTCATCCGCAGCGCGATGCGGGCGAACTGGCGCTGGCGCTGCGGAATCGCGCAATACTGGTGCGCCACTTCAAAGCGCCGCGCATCGATCAGTTCCTGCGCATCACCGTGGGTACCGACGCGCAGTGCGGCCAGCTCACCCGCGTACTTGGCGAGCTGCTCGCCTGAGCGCTGCATCGCCAATGAATAAGGCGCGCACGAGGCGGGCCGCCTGCCCCGTCGCGCGGACACCCCGGATCAACGCTTGAGACGCATCTCCGCTGAGCGCGCGTGGGCCTGCAGCCCTTCGCCATGCGCGAGGATGGCAGCCACCTTGCCCAGCGTCTGCGCGCCGGCTTCCGAGATATGCACGATGCTGGTGCGCTTTTGGAAGTCGTACACCCCCAACGGCGATGAAAACCGCGCGCTGCGCATGGTCGGCAGCACGTGATTGGGCCCGGCGCAATAGTCGCCCAATGCCTCGACCGAATAGTGGCCTACGAAGATCGCGCCGGCGTGGCGGATTTTCGCTACCCATGGCTCGGGCTCGGCCAGCGACAGCTCCAGGTGCTCGGGCGCGATGCGGTTGGCGATCGCACAGCCCTGGTCGAGATCATCCACCCGGATCAGCGCGCCGCGATTGGCCAGCGACTTGGCGATGATCTCGTGCCGCGGCAAGGTGGGCAACAGGCGGTCGATGGCGGCGGCCACCGCATCGATGAAGGCCGGATCGGTACACAGCAAAATGGACTGGGCCAATTCGTCGTGCTCGGCCTGCGCAAAAAGGTCCATCGCCACCCAATCCGGATTGCCGCTGCCGTCGGAGATGATCAACACCTCGGAGGGGCCGGCCACCATGTCGATACCTACGGTGCCGAAAACCCGGCGCTTGGCCTCGGCCACATAGGCGTTACCCGGGCCGACGATCTTGTCCACTTGCGGGATGGTCTGGGTGCCATAGGCCAGTGCCGCCACCGCCTGCGCGCCGCCAATGGTAAACACCCGGTCCACCCCGGCAATCGCCGCCGCGGCCAGCACCAGCGGGTTCTTTTCGCCGCGCGGAGTGGGCACCACCATGATCAGTTCACCCACCCCGGCCACTTTGGCGGGGATGGCATTCATCAACACCGAACTGGGGTAGGCGGCCCGCCCGCCCGGTACATACAGGCCCACGCGGTCGAGCGCGGTGACCTGCTGGCCTAGCCGGCTGCCGTCGGCCTCTTGGTACGACCAGGAGTCGATTTTCTGGCGCTCGTGGTACTGACGCACACGGTCGGCGGCAATACGCAGGGCCTCGCGCTGCTCGATGGTGAGGCTGTCGAGCGCTGCCTTGAGCTGGGCGTGCGGCAATTCCAGTTCCGCCATCGAGCCCACGTCCAGATGATCGAAGCGCCGGGTGTATTCGATCACCGCCGCGTCGCCGGTGCTGCGCACCGCGCGCAAAATCTCGGTGACCGCCGCATCGATGCGCTCGTCGGCTTGCGCCTCAAACGCCAGCAAAGCATCGAGCGTGGCCAAAAATTCGGGGTCGCGGGCATCCAGCCTGCGGATGAGCTGACTCATTCGACCACTCCGGCAAAAGCATCCAGCATCGGCTGGATAAGGTTGCGTTTCAACTTCAAGGAAGCTTGATTGCAGATCAAACGCGAGCTGATCGGCATGATTTCTTCGACCTCCTCCAGATTGTTGGCGCGCAGCGTGCCGCCGGTGGACACCAGGTCGACGATGGCGTCGGCCAGTCCGACCAACGGCGCTAGCTCCATCGAGCCGTAAAGTTTGATCAAGTCCACGTGCATGCCCTTGGCAGCGAAGTGGGCCTTGGCGCTGTTGATGTACTTGGTGGCCACCCGAATGCGCCCGCCTGGCTGACTGGCTGCGGCGTAGTCGAAGCCCTTGGGCACCGCCACGCACAGCCGGCAGCGCGCGATGTTCAGATCCAGGGGTTGGTACAAGCCCGCTCCGCCATGTTCGAGCAACACATCCTTGCCAGCGATGCCCAGATCGGCCGCGCCATACTGCACATAGGTCGGCACGTCGGTGGCACGCACGATCACCAGGCGCACATCCGGGCGATTGGTGCCGATGATGAGCTTGCGTGAGCGCTCCGGATTGTCGGTCGGCTCGATGCCGGCCGCGGCCAGTAGCGGCAGGGTTTCCTCGAAGATGCGGCCCTTGGACAGGGCAAGGGTGATGCTGGACACGAAAGCGCCTCGGCGATGCGAAAGGCGCACATTGTAACCCGGCGAGGGTTCTGTTAGCCTTGGCCACTCGGCTGAACCGCGCACAGCGGTTCAGCTTTTTTCTTTTTCCAGCCCTGAGCCTGACCCGATGGAGCCCTAGCGAGACCCTGCCATGAAACCCGACATCATCGTTTCCTCGAACGACCTCGACCGCCTGGAAGGCCTGCTCTATGCGGCCAACGCCCGTAACCGCAGCGACTTGGACGGCCTGCGCGACGAACTGGCGCGCGCCGACGTACGCGACGCGCACAATTTGCCCTGCGATGTCATCACTATGGGCAGCCGGGTGCGTTTCTGCGAGGAGTTAAGTGGAAAAGAATACGTCCTGACCCTGGTGTACCCGCACGAGGCCAGCCAGGAAGGCGGCAAGGTGTCGGTATTCTCCCCCGCCGGCAGCGCGCTGCTTGGCCTGTCGCGCGGGCAGTGCATCGACTGGATAACCCAGGACGGCAAAGCCATCCGCATCCGCGTGATGGAGGTCGAACAGCCTGCCGCAGAGGCCTGAGGTCTTTCAAGCGGCGCACTGCACCAGCCAAGCCAGCGCGCCGCGCCCGGCGGCCGCGCCTTGCGCAAAACAGGCGGTCAGCAAATAACCGCCTGTGGGCGCTTCCCAGTCCAGCATTTCGCCGGCGCAAAAATGGCCAGGCAGAGCCTTGAGCATCAAGTTTGCATCGAGCGCCTCGAACATCACACCGCCCGCGGTGCTGATGGCTTCGTCGATCGGCCGAGGGGCTGCCAAGGTGAGTGGCAGCGCTTTGATCGCCTGGGCAAGTTCGCTGGGCGAAGCCGAAAATTGACGACCCAGCACTTCGTGCAGCAAGGCCGCTTTGAGGCCACCGAGCCCAAGCTTGCCCTGCAGATGCGAGCCCATTGAGCGGCTGCCGCGCGGACGGGCGAGCTGCGCCTCGATCCACGCGGGTTCGCGCGCCGGCAGCAAGTCGAGGCGGATCTCGAGCGCACCGCGGGCGGCGAGCGCGTCGCGCAACGGCGCCGACAGCGCATAGATCAGGCTGCCTTCCAGGCCGCTGCGGGTCAGCAAGCACTCGCCGCTGCGGCTACGGATTTCGCCCTGCGCATCGACGAAAGACAGCGCGATGTTCTTGAGCGGCTGACCGGCATGGCGCTCAAGCAAATGCGCCGACCAGCCGCCAGCGACATCGAAGCCGCAGTTGGCCGGGCGCAGTGCCGCCACCGGCACACCACGCGAGGTGAAGGGTGCGATCCAGCGCGCATCGGCACCAAAGCGCGCCCAGCTGCCGCCGCCCAGCGCAAACACCACGGCGTCGGCCTGTTGCGCATGCGAGCCGCCCGGACCGTCGAACAGCAGCGCACCGTGCGCATCCCAGCCCTGCCAACGCTCGCGCACATGGATGCGCACCCCGGCCGCACGCAGCCGGTGCAGCCAGGCACGCAACAAAGGCGCGGCCTTCATGCCGACCGGGAAAACCCGGCCGCTGGAGCCAATGAAGGTGTCCACGCCCAGTGCGCGCGCCCAGTCGCGCAGAGCTTGCGGGCCGAAGGCGGCGAGCAGCGGCGCCATCTGCGCGCTGCGTTCGCCGTAGCGAGCGAGAAAATCCGGCAGCGCTTCGGAATGGGTCAGGTTGAGCCCGCCGCGTCCGGCAAGCAGGAACTTGCGCCCCACCGTCGGCATGGCTTCATAGAGGTCGACCGCCACCCCGCCCGCGGCCAGCACCTCGGCGGCCATCAGCCCTGCCGGGCCGCCGCCGACCACGATCGCGCGCGGCCTGCCGGCTGCAGGCATATCAGCGCTCAAGCCAGCCGGCGCACTCGTGCGCCCAGCGCGGTGAGCTTGTCTTCCAGACGCTCGTAGCCGCGGTCAAGGTGATAAATGCGCTCGATGACGGTCTCACCCTCGGCCACCAGTCCGGCGATCACCAGACTAGCCGAGGCGCGTAGATCGGTGGCCATCACCGTGGCACCTTGCAGGTGGCTCACACCTTGCACCACGGCGGTATTGCCATCGATGCGGATGTCCGCGCCCAAACGCTGCAGCTCCACCGCGTGCATGAAGCGGTTTTCAAAGATGGTTTCGCGGATCACGGCCGCGCCGCTGGCGACGCAATTGATGGCCATGAACTGCGCCTGCATGTCGGTGGGAAAGGCCGGATAAGGCGCGGTGCGCACACTGACCGCGGAAAGACGCGCCGGCGCCTTGAGGCCGATGGCGTCGCGCTCACAGACGATCTCGCAGCCGGCATCCATCAGCTTGTCGATCACCGCGTCCAGATAGCAGGACGAGGTGTTGGTCAGGCGGATTTCGCCGCCGGTGGCGGCGGCCGCACACAAGTAGGTGCCGGTTTCGATGCGGTCCGGCATGATACGGTGGGTGGTGCCAGCAAGACGCTCAACCCCGCGAATGCGGATCACATCGGTGCCTGCACCGGTGATGCGCGCCCCCATGCCAATCAGGCAGTTGGCCAGATCGACCACCTCGGGTTCGCGCGCCGCATTCTCGATCACCGTCTCGCCATCGGCCAGGCAGGCCGCCATCATCAGGTTCTCGGTGCCGGTTACGGTGACCATGTCGGTAAACAGCCGGGCCCCTTTCAGACGCGGCACCGTGGCATGTACGTCGCCATGCTCGACGCGCACCGCCGCGCCCATGGCCTGCAGGCCCTTGATGTGCTGATCAACCGGGCGGGCGCCGATTGCGCAGCCGCCGGGCAGACTCACCCGCGCCTCGCCGCAACGCGCCACCAGCGGCCCGAGCACCAGGATGGAAGCGCGCATGGTCTTGACCAAGTCATAAGGCGCCACTGGGTTGTCGAGCACCGACGCATCCAGCGTTACCGTGCCGGCGGCCAGATCGCGCGACACCTTCACCCCCATTCTTGCGAGCAGCTTGAGCAAGGTGTCGATATCGTTGAGCTGCGGCACATTGGTGTAGGTCACCGCCTCCCGGGTCAACAACGCGGCGCACAACAGCGGCAACGCGGCGTTTTTGGCACCAGAAATGCCGATCTCGCCCGTCAGGCGAACACCGCCTTCGATCAGTAGCTTGTCCATCAGAGATCGAGATCCTTACTCACCTCGGCCCATTTGGCCGGCGTATAGGTTTGCAACTGCAAGGCGTGGATCTCGTTGCCCATCAATTTGCCCAGGGTGGCATAGACCGCCTGGTGCTGGCGCACCCGCGGCAGTCCTTCGAAAGTGGCGCTGACGACGATGCCGGTAAAGTGCACGCCGTCATCGCCTTGGATGTTCACATAGTCGCAAGGCATGCCTGCCTCGATCAGACGCTTGATTTCTTCTGCGGAAAACATGGTCAGTCTCTGTAGCGGATCAGGTCCGCAGCTTGTAGCCGCGGGCGAGCAAGGCCAGGGTCAGTGCAGCCAGAAGGGAAAAGGATACGCCCACCACCGCCAGGCTGAGCCAGGGGGACACATCCGACTGGCCGAAAAAGCCATAGCGGAAACCGTCGATCATGAAGAAGAACGGGTTGACATGGGAAATGTCCTGCCACAGCTGTGGCAGGGAATACAGCGAATAGAACACGCCGGAGAGCATGGTCAGCGGCAGAATGAGGAAATTCTGGAAGGCGGCGAGCTGGTCGAATTTGTCCGCCCAAATGCCGGCGATCATGCCCAGCGAGCCGAGAATGGCCCCGCCCATCAGCGCGAAGGCCAGTATCCACAGCGGGTGGGCGAAGGGCAATTCAACGAAGGGCAGCGACACCAACAACACGCCGGCACCGACCAACAACCCGCGCGCCACCGCAGCAATCACGTAAGCGGCGTAGAACTCGCGGTAAGAGATCGGAGGCAACAACACAAAGATGATATTGCCGGTGATCTTGCTCTGGATCAGCGAAGACGAGCTGTTGGCAAAGGCATTTTGCAGCAGCGACATCATCACCAGGCCCGGCACCAGGAAGGTGGTGTAGGCAATATCGCCATAGACCGTGACATGACGGTCGAGCACATGCGAAAAAATCAGCAAAAACAACACCGCGTTGAGTACCGGCGCGGCCACGGTCTGAAAGCTCACCTTCCAAAAGCGCAGCACCTCCTTGTATAGCAAGGTGCGAAATCCGACCAGGCGCGCCTCACGCACGGTTCATGACCTCCAGGAATACCCGCTCCAGGTCGGGTTCGCCCAGTGCAAGCTCCAACACCCCGGCGCCGGCTTGGCGCAAGCGCGCAAGCAGCGGTTCGACATCGGCGTAGCGGTCAAAGGCAAAACTAACCCAGCCATCGTCGGCCAACACGCCGCCCAACGCTACGCCAGCGGCCGGCTGTGCAAGCTTTGCACGCAGCGAATGGGAGGCAAAGCGTTCCAGCAGGTTGGCGGTGGTATCCAGCGCCACCACCCGGCCGGCCTTGAGCATGGCAATACGTCCGCACAGGGTCTCGGCTTCTTCCAGGTAGTGGGTAGTGAGCACGATGGTGTGGCCGTCGCGGTTCAACTTGCGCACGAATGCCCACAACCCCTGGCGCAACTCGACGTCCACCCCGGCGGTCGGTTCATCGAGCACGATCACCGGCGGGCGATGCACCAGGGCCTGAGCCACCAGCACCCGGCGCTTCATCCCCCCGGACAGTGCGCGCATATTCACATGCGCTTTGGCCGTCAAATCCAGGCTGGCAAGAATCTCGTCGATCCAATCGTCGTTGTTCCGGATACCGAAATAGCCCGACTGGATGCGCAGCAGTTCGCGCACGCTGAAGAAAGGATCGAAGACCAGTTCCTGCGGCACCACACCCAGCGCGCGACGGGCGTTGCGGTAATCGCGCACCACATCGTGCCCCATGACTTCGAGCGTGCCGGAATCGGCCCGCACCAGGCCGGCGAGCGCCGAAATCAGCGTGGTTTTGCCGGCACCATTGGGGCCGAGCAGACCGAAGAATTCGCCTTGGCGGACTTCCAGATCGACGCCGGCCAGCGCTTGCAACGCACCGTAACGCTTGGCCACCCCTTGGAGGCGTATGGCGGGCAGTGTCATGCGCGGGTCCGACTCAGCCTTCGGGCGGCAGCAGCGTGGCGGCGCCATAGACCGCAGCCAGACTGCGCAGGCCGTCCGGCATGCCACGAACCGCCAGGCAACGGCCGTGTTTGCGCGCGGTCCGCAACCAGTCGAACAGCAAGGCCAAGGCCGCCGAGTCGGCCGTACTGACTGCGGACAGGTCGATGACGCAGTCAGCCGCAGCCACCTGCTGGCGACCGGCCTCGAGCACAGCGCCCACCGTGGCCATGGTCAACGGCCCCTCCAAGCGCAACAAACCGCCATCGACTTCGATCATCGGCGCGCTGCTTTCCCGGCTAACTCGTTGTTGCGTCGCTCCAAGGTCGCAATCAAGCCATCGATGCCGCTGCGACGAATCTCTTGAGAGAAAGTGCTGCGGTAGTTGGTCACCAAGCTGCCCCCCGCGACGATAACATCGAACACCTTCCAGCCCGCATCGGTGCGTTCGAGCACATAGTCGATGGCAATGGGCTGCGCGCCCGGCTGACGCACTTCGGTGCGCACCTGCACCGTGGTGTCTGTCGGCGCGGCACGCAAGGGCAGAAATGCGATGGTCTGGTCGCGGTATTGGGTCAACGCATTCGAATAAGTACGCACCAACAAGGTGCGGAAAGCATCGGTCAGGCGGGCTTGCTGCGCAGGCGAAGCATCGCGCCAGTCGCGCCCCACCGCCAGCATGGTCATGCGGCGGAAATCGAAGTGAGGCAGCACTTTCTCCTCGACCAAGGCGATGGCCTTGTCGGCATTGCCGTGCTGGATGTCCTGGTCTTGGCGGACGATGCCGAGCACTTCATCGGTGACGCTGCGCACCAGTTGATCGGGCGGGGTCAGTCCGGCGCTCACCGGTAAAACACTAAACAGAAAACAGCAAGCAAGAACAAATTTCTTCATTCCGATTTCACTCGTACTCGAACCCAGGCGATTTGTGGACCGCTGCAACGACCGGTTCCACCAGTTCCAACCGAGCCGCCGCGGCAACGGCCGCCACATCGGCCCAGCGCGGCGCCTGCCCCGGCAGCACGGCACCATTGAAATCTTCGTACTCGACTGGCGGATTGCCGTCATGGATTTTGTAACGGCGCTGCTGCAGGTAAAAGTCGCGCACAAAGATGTACTTGTCGAAAGTGCTCTCCTCCAAGGCGCGGTCGGCACCCAGCAAGGTCGCACGCGTGTGGGTGATGTCCAGCGCCCGGAGGGTGTTACGGGTCGGCACATGAGTCGGGCGCCAGCCCTCGTCGCCGACCAGATCGAACGGCAGCACAGCGGCATCGCGCACGGTGCGCGGCCCAAAGAATGGCAGCACGAAGTATGCGCCATCGCCCACGCCCCACACCGCCAACGTCTGGCCTAAGTCCTCATCGTGCTTGGGCAGCTTAGCCTCGCTGGCGATATCGAGCAGGCCGAAAATGCCAAACACCGAATTGACCATGAACCGCATCCAATCGGACAAGGCTTCGGCCGGCTTGCCCTGCAGCAGATTGTTCAGCCCGATCCACGGATCGGCCAGATTGCTGAAGAAATTGCCCACGCCGGTTTGCACCGGCTTTGGCGTCACTGCGTCATACACCTGCGCAACCGGCTTGACCAACACCTTGTCCAGGTTTTCGTTGAACGCAAACATCGCCCGGTTGTACCCCTCGAGCGGGTCGTCCGGATTGCGCGGGGTGCTGGCACAGCCGCCAACCAGGATCGCACCGCAAACCACCACGGCGATCCGACGCAACAAAATGGACTTACGCGGGCTCATCGTCGTTCTCCCGAGTTGGTTGGCGCTCAGTTGGCAGGCGTTTCGGCAGCACGATCATAGAGGAACTGACCGATCAGCTTTTCCAGCACCACGGCCGACTGCGTCATGCGGATGGTGTCGCCATCGGCCAGCATATCGACGTCGCCCCCCGGCTCCAGCCCGACATATTGTTCGCCAAGCAGGCCGGAGGTGAGGATAGTGGCGATGGTGTCGCGTGGAAACGGATAGCGCGATTCAATTCGCAAGCTTACCACCGCACGATAACGCTCCGGGTCGAAGCGGATGTCAGCCACCCGACCGACCACCACCCCTGCGCTTTTGACCGGCGCGCGCACTTTGAGGCCGCCGATATTGTCGAACGGCGCTTCGATCAGATAGGTTGGCTGGTTATTGAAACCAGCGAAATTACCCACTTTCATCGCCAAAAAAAGCAGCGCGGCAATACCGATCGCCACAAAGAAGCCGACCCACAGGTCGAGCACGGTACGGCTCATGATTGACCCCGGAACATAAAAGAAGTCAGCACAAAATCCAGCGCCAGAATGGCCAACGCGGAACTCACTACGGTGCGGGTAATGGCGCGCGACACGCCCTCGGCGGTGGGGGTGCAGTCGTAACCTTCGAACACCGCGATCAGCGACACCGCAATGCCGAATACCACGCTCTTGATCACACCGTTGATGATGTCGTAACGCACATCCACGGCCGCCTGCATCTGCGACCAGAAGGCGCCGCCATCGACGCCGATGAACACGACCCCGATCAGCCAGCCGCCGAGGATGCCCATGGCGGAGAACAGCGCGGCCAATAGCGGCATGGAGATCACCCCTCCCCAGAAGCGCGGCGCCACCACGCGCGCCAGCGGGCTGACCGCCATCATGTCCATGGCCTTGAGCTGTTCGGTGGTCTTCATCAACCCGATCTCGGCGGTGACCGCGGAGCCGGCCCGACTGGCGAAGAGCAGCCCAGCCACCACCGGCCCCAACTCGCGGGTGAGCGACAACGCCACCAGCACGCCCAGCGCTTCGCTGGAACCGTATCGCTGCAGCGTCTCATAGCCTTGCAGGCCGAGCACTAACCCGACGAACAGCCCGGAGACCAGGATGATCAGCAGCGACAGCACGCCGGAGAAGTAGATTTCGCGTAGGGTCAGGTGCAGCCGGCGGAAAGACTGCCCGGAATAGCGCAGCACCAGGATGAAAAAGCGCGCCGCGAAGCCTAAACGCCAGATGCCGTCGATCACTCGCGCGCCCAAACGGCGCAATCCGTCGCGCACACGCATCATTGACCCTCCCCGCCCAATAGGCTGGCTTCCAGCGGCGGCGCCGGGTAGTGGAAGGGCACCGGCCCGTCGGCTTCAGCATGGACGAACTGATGCACAAAGGGGTCGCGGGAAGCGCGGATCTCCTCCGGCGTGCCGTGCGCGACGATCCGTCCATCGGAGACGAAATAGACGTAATCGACGATTTGCAGCGACTCTTGCACGTCATGTGTCACCAAAATGGAGCTCGCCCCCAGCGCATCGTTGAGACGGCGGATCAACTGGCCGATGACACCCAGCGAGATCGGATCCAGGCCGGCAAAGGGTTCGTCATACATGATCAGCATCGGATCGAGCGCGACCGCACGCGCCAACGCCACCCGCCGCGCCATCCCGCCCGACAACTCCGCCGGACGCAGCGCCTCGGCGCCACGCAAGCCCACCGCATTGAGCTTCAAGCGGACCAGATCGCGCACCAACTCCGGCGGCAGGTCGGTGTGCTCACGCAGAGGAAAAGCAACGTTGTCAAAAACCGACATGTCGGTAAAGAGCGCGCCGAACTGAAACAGCATGCCCATGCGGCGGCGCAGCGCGTAGAGTTCATCGCGCGACAACTGCGCCAGATCTTGCCCGTCGACCTCGACGCGACCAGCCGATGCACGCAGTTGCCCACCGATCAGACGCAGCAAAGTGGTCTTGCCACACCCGCTGCCGCCCATGATCGCCACCACCTGACCGCGATGCACCGACAGATCGATGCCGCGCAGAACCTCGCGCTCGCCATAGGCGAAACGCACATTGCGCAGACAAACCAGAGTCGAAGGCGGGGCGGGGGGCACGGCGGTCAATCCAAGGCTCAACGAATCAAAAACGCGATTTTATCAGAGCCAAAGCGACAACCTTGTAACCGGTGTTGCATCGCCGATCACAACAGCAGCGCGCCCATCCATTGGGGCTGTCGGCGCGCGGGGCATTGGAGGCGCTCTGATATAATCCGCCACCCGACTGCGGCAGGCGCCCGCCTGCCCCCGATGCCTGGAGACTTAGCGATGCCTGAAGCCCGCTCTTCACACTCCACCACTCAAAATGCCGCGGCTCTCGCCAAGCGCGTGCTACTCATCGAGGCGCGCGCAGTGGCCGCGCTGGCCGATCGAGTGGGGGACGCATTCGAGCGTGCGGTTGCGATGATTTTGCAACGCAACGGACGTGTGATCGTCACCGGCATCGGCAAATCGGGACACATCGCCCGCAAGCTGGCTGCCACCTTGGCCAGCACCGGCACCCCGGCCTACTTCGTTCATGCCGCCGAGGCCGCGCACGGCGATCTGGGCATGATTACAGCCGAAGACGTGGTCATCGCACTGTCCAACTCGGGTGCCAGTGAGGAGCTGCTGACCATCGTTCCCCTGGTCAAACGCCGCGGCGCCCGCCTGATCAGCATGACCGGCAACCCCGCTTCACCTCTGGCACGCGAAGCCGACATCCACCTGGACGCCGCAGTGGCCGAAGAAGCCTGTCCGCTCAATCTCGCCCCCACGGCCAGCACCACCGCGGCGCTGGCGCTGGGCGATGCACTGGCGGTGGCCTTGCTGGACGCGCGCGGTTTCGGCGCCGAAGACTTCGCCCGCTCCCACCCGGGCGGCGCACTGGGCCGGCGTCTGCTGACCCATGTACGGGACGTGATGCGTCCGGCCGAGCGTGTTCCGGCGACCAGCGCCGATGCCAGTCTCAGCGACGCACTGCTGCTGGTCACCCGCGGCGGCATGGGCATGGTCGCGGCGATCGACACCCAGCGCCGCCCAGTGGGCATCTTCACCGACGGCGATCTGCGCCGCGCGCTGGAAAAAGGCTGCGATGTGCGCACCGCCCGCCTGGCCGAGCTGATGACCCGCAACCCACACACCATTTCTGCAGACGCCTTGGCGGTCGAGGCGGCCGAAATGATGGAGCGGTTGCGCATCAGTCAGTTGATCGCGGTCGATGGCGAGGGGCGCTTGACCGGCGCACTGACCACCCACGATCTAATGCAAGCCAAGGTCATCTGATGGCAGCACCGCGTTCCCCCGCCCACATCCGCCTGATGGGCTTCGATGTCGATGGTGTGCTCACCGACGGCAGCCTGTATTTCACCTCGCAAGGCGAGGAAATCAAGGTATTTTCCAGCCAGGACGGTCACGGCCTGAAAATGTTGCAAAGCGCGGGGATTGAGGTAGTGATCATCAGCGGCCGCAGTTCGCCCGCCCTGCAGCTGCGTGCGGCCGATCTCGGCATTGCCGAACTGCATATGGGTGTCGATGACAAGCGCGCCTGCCTGGATGCGCTGCTGGCCCGGCGCGGCCTGATGCGCGAACAGGCGGGCTACATGGGTGACGACCTGGTCGACCTGCCCATTCTGCGCGCCTGCGGCTTTTCTGCCACCCCCGCCGACGGCCACGGTTTTGTGCGACGCCATGTCGATTACGTCGCCCGCCACGGCGGCGGCCGGGGCGCGGTACGCGAAGTCTGTGAGCACATTCTTGCCAGTCAGGGGCGCCTGGACGCCATGCTGGCCGCCTACCTGAGTTGAGTCATGCGCGTGCCCGCCCATCGCCTCTACCCAGTCATCGCGCTCGCACTGCTGGCCGGCGGAACATACTGGCTGGCGCGAATAAGCGCACCGGAAGACGACAGCCCGAGACCGGCCGAACGCGGCAAACCCGACTTCGTTGCCACCGGCGCCCGCCTGCAGGGCTTCGACGCCAACGGCCGAGAACGCTACGAGCTACTCGCCGACCGCATCAGTCACTATCCTGGCACCGATGTGAGCCTGTTCGACAAGCCGCGTCTGATCCAACGTGCGTCTGACGGCCGCCGGCTTTTCCTCACCGCAGACAGCGGCGAAGCCTATCGGCAAGGTGACGAAGTCCGGATGCGCGGCAATGTTCGCGGTCGGCGCAGCGGCCTTGCCGGACAAGCGGACGACACGCTGTCTACCGAAACACTGACCGTGTGGCCCAAGGACGAGCGCGTGCTGAGCCGCAGCCCCGTGGTGTTGACCCGCGGCAACACCGTGATTCACGCGCAAGGTCTGCAAGCCGACAACATTTTTGGCACGCTGCGGCTGACCGGCCAAGTGTATGCCACCCTACCGCGTAGCAACCGGACATCGCCATGACACGCATGCTGGTCCTTACCCTGCTCGTTCTGGCTGTTACCAGCGCACCTGCCATGGCAGAGCGCGCCGATCGGAAACAGCCGGTCAATATCGAGGCCGACCGGGTCACCATTGACGACCGCAACAAAACCCATGTGTTCGAGGGCAAAGTAGTCCTCACTCAAGGTACGTTGCAGATCCGGGGAGACAAGCTGGTGGTCACCCAGGGCGCCGACGGTTTTCAGACCGGCATCGCCACCGGCACCGAAGGCCGCCTGGCCACCTTCCGCCAGCGCCGCGAAGGCAGCAATGACTATGTGGAAGGTGAGGCCGAGCGCATCGAGTACGACAGCCGCAGCGAGCGCGCCAAGCTGTTCGTGCGCGCCTATGTGAAGAGCGGCGGGGATGAGGTCCGCGGCCACTACATCGAGTATGACGCCCTGAGCGAGAACTACGTGGTCACCAACGCGCCAGGCGATCGCGCAGCGGGCAGCGGCTCACGGGTGCGCGCAGTGATCCAACCCAAAGGCTCCTCGGCAGCGGCCGACAATCCGGTCGCGGGCCAATAGCGTCATCTTGAGCACAACACGCGCAACATCCACCACGCAAGGAGAGTGCATGAGCTACGAACACATTTTGGTTGAAACCCGCGGCCGCGTCGGCCTGATCACACTCAACCGCCCCAAGGCGCTCAACGCGCTCAACGACGCCTTGGTCGATGAGGTCGGCCGCGCGCTCGACGGTTTCGAAGCCGATGAGGGCATCGGCGCGATCGTCATCACCGGCTCGGACAAAGCGTTTGCCGCCGGCGCGGACATTGGCGCCATGGCCCAGTTTTCCTACATGGACGCCTTCAAGGGCGACTACATCACCCGTAACTGGGAGAGAGTCAAGACCTGCCGCAAGCCGGTCATCGCCGCGGTCGCCGGCTTTGCGCTGGGTGGTGGTTGTGAGTTGGCGATGATGTGCGACATGATCATCGCCGCCGAAACCGCCAAGTTCGGCCAGCCCGAAATCAAGCTCGGTATTCTGCCGGGGGCCGGCGGCACCCAGCGCCTGCCGCGCGCCGTCGGCAAAGCCAAAGCCATGGATCTGTGCCTCACCGCCCGCTTCATGGACGCCGCCGAGGCCGAGCGTGCGGGTCTGGTCGCTCGCGTGGTGCCTGCCGACAAGCTTCTCGATGAAGCCCTGTCCGCGGCGCAAACCATCGCCAGCTACTCTTTGCCCGTGGTCATGATGATCAAGGAATCCATCAACCGCGCCTTTGAAAGCGGCTTAAGCGAGGGCTTGCTGTTCGAGCGCCGGGTATTCCACGCCGCCTTTGCGCTGGAAGACCAAAAAGAAGGCATGGCCGCCTTCGTCGAGAAGCGCAAGCCCGACTTCAAGCACCGCTGAGCGTCGCCTCTCCGCCGCAGACGGCCGGCCTTGTGCCGGCCGTTGTCGTTTACCCGCCCTGTCATGGGGGCGTCACAACACAAGTCCATGCTTGGACACACAATGAGCCAAGGCAACGGTCCGCAGAGCCGCCCTCTCCCGCTCAGGCAGCAGCATTCAACTGTGTCAGCCTCCCGTAAGCGATTGAAGCAGATAATTGAATTGTTATGATGCAATGCACAAGACAAGGCTTGACTCGATGCATTTCGCTTCTATAATCCAACGCATGATGCAGCGCAGCAAACTGGATCGTCCGATAGGTTGCCGCATGCAGCGTCACAACCGCCCCGTTCAATGAAGGAGACTCACATGTTTGCCACCCCCGAGCAGTTCGCCGCCGCGAACAAAGCCAACATCGAAACCCTGCTGACCCTGGCCAACACCGCCTTTGCCAGCGCCGAGCGCCTGGCCGCGTTGAACCTGAACACCGCCCGCACGCTGCTCGAGGACGGTGTAGCCAATGCCAAGGCCATGCTCGCGGTCAAAGACGTACAGGAACTGATCAACCTGCAAACCTCGCTGGCCCAGCCGCTGGTGGAAAAAGTCGTGGCCTACGCGCGCAATGTTTATGAGATTGCCTCGCAAAGCCAGGAAGAAATCTCCAAGCTGCTGGAAAGCCAGATTGCCGAAATCAACAAAGGCGTCGCTTCGGCACTGGACAAGGCTGCCAAGTCCGCGCCGGCCGGTTCCGATGTCGCCGTGGCGGCGGTCAAGTCGGCGATTGCTGCGGCCAACAGCGCTTATGACAGCATGAGCAAGGCTGCCAAGCAGGTCGCTGAAATTGCCGAAGCCAACGTGGCTGCCGCAACCAACGCCACCGTCAAGGCAGTCAGCTCCACTGCCAAGGCTGCTGGCACCAAGAAAGCCGCTTGACGCGCACCGCGCAACGCACCTCAAAGCCCCGCTGCGGCGGGGCTTTTTATTCGCTACGCCGATTTGCTGCGGCAGGCGTATCGTGTTCCGGTGCGAGCGCCTCAGCGTCCTGCCCCTGCTCACTGGCTATGACCGCTGCGCCGCCATCGCTCGCATAGTGATGCGGAAACAGCCGATGCATCTCGTTTTCGATCCAGCGCTCGGCCTGGGTATTGATCTCCTGGACCTTCCGCCCTTTGACCTCGATGACCGGCCCGATGCTGACCACGATCTCGCCCGGACGTTTCAGAAAAGCATTGCGCCGCCAGAATTCACCCGCATTGTGCGCCACCGGCACAACCGGCACCCCGGCGCGGCGCGCCAGAAAAGCCCCGCCGGGTTTGTATCGTCGTGTGGCACCCGGCGCCACTCGCGTCCCTTCGGGAAAAACCACTACCCAATAGCCTTCTTTCAAGCGCTGTTTGCCCTGTTCGACCACTTGCGTCAAGGCATCTTTGCCGGCCGCACGATCAATGGCAATGCCCGGCACTTGCGCCAGCCCCCAGCCAAAAAAAGGAATACGCAGCAGTTCCCGTTTGAGCACAAAACACAGCGGCGGAAAAATCGCCTGCAAAGCCAGGGTTTCCCAAGCCGACTGATGTTTGGAGAGAATCACCGCCGGGCCAGCAGGAATGTTTTCTCGGCCGATCACCCGGTAACGGATGCCTAAAAGATGCCAGACGAACCACAGCACCACATGCGCCCAGGAGGTAATGATGCGATGCCGCATCCGCGCAGGTAGCGGAAAGGTGAGAAAGCCAAAAATGGCGTAAGGCGGCGTGACCACCGCCAACACCAAAGCGAACAAAGTGGAACGAATCAAAATCACGGCATCACGCGCCCAATCACACCGCCACACCGCCGAGCGACCACAACCACAAGCCAATCATGCGATCAGATCGGCCACCAAGGTGGCCAGATCCGGATAAATCTGGGTTGCCGGCGGCAGCGCAGGATCATCCCGGGTTTTTTGGCCTTTCCCGGTCAGCACCAGATAGGGCTGGGCGCCCACGGCAACGGCGGCCTGCAGATCGCGCAGGCTATCGCCCACCACTGGCACATCGTCGAGCGGGGTATTGAAGCGCTCGGCGATCTGGCGCAGCATCCCAGGCTTCGGCTTGCGACACTCGCAGGTGGAATCGGCCGCATGCGGACAGAAGAAGATCGCGTCGATGCGGCCACCGACCTGGGCGAGGGTTTTGACCATTTTTTCATGGATCGCGTTGAGCGTATCCATACCGAACAGACCACGCCCCACCCCGGACTGGTTGGTTGCCACCACCACCCGCCAACCCCATTGGTTGAGCTTGGCAATCGCCTCCAGCGAGCCGGGAATCGGCCGCCACTCATCCGGTGTTTTGATGAATTGCTCGGAGTCGTAGTTGATGACGCCGTCACGGTCGAGGATGATCAGTTTCATCGCCACCGCCTCAAGCCGACAAGCGGGAAATATCGGCCACGCAGTTCATCAAGCCGGCCAGCCGATTGAGCAGCGCCAGGCGGTTGGCGCGGGTCAGGGGCTCATCGGCCATCACCATCACACCATCGAAAAACCGATCCACGGCATCGCGCAGGCCGGCCAACGCGCACAACGCATCGGTATAGGCTTCGTTGTTCTCATGCGAGCGCACCAGCGGGGCAACCTCGACAAGCCGATGAAACAACGCCTTCTCGGCCTGTTCCTGCAGCAGGGCAATGTCCGGCTCACCCGGCGCACTTTCTGCCTTCTTCAGGATATTGACGATGCGCTTGTTGGCCGCGGCCAGCGCCTGGGCTTCGGGCAGCATGCGAAACGCCTCCACCGCAGCCAGCCGCGCAGGCACCTGGTCGATGCGCGCCGGGCGCAAGGCCAGCACCGCGTCGATCACCGCTGCATCACGCCCGCCCTCACGCAGTAGATGCTTCAAGCGCTCGAGCATGAAATCCTGCAGTTTTTCGGCGAAATCTTCGGCATGCAGCACGCCAGGCTTGAAACCGGCCGCGGCGCTGGCAATCAGCGCGGGTAATTCCAGCGGCAAGGGAGTTTCCATCAGGATGCGCAGCACGCCGAGCGCAGCACGCCGCAGCGCGAAGGGATCTTTATCGCCGGTGGGCAGCTGACCGATGCCGAAGAAACCCACCAGCGCATCGAGCTTGTCGGCCAGCGCTACCGCCGCGGCGACGTTGCCGACCGGTAGCGCGTCACCGGCAAAGCGCGGCAGGTAATGCGCTTGGATGGCGTCGGCCACCACGGCGCCCTCGCCGTCGGCCAATGCGTAGTAACGCCCCATGATGCCCTGCAGCTCGGGAAACTCCCCCACCATGTCGGTGACCAGATCCGCCTTGGCCAAGCGTGCGGCACGTTTGGCCGCTGCAACGTCGGCGTTCAGGCGCAGCGCAATCTCGCCAGCCAAAGTCTCCAGACGCTCGACGCGCTCGAGCTGGCTGCCCAGCTTGTTGTGGTAGACCACAGCGGCCAGACGCGGTAGGCGTGCTGCGAGCGGCTGCTTTTTGTCCTGCTCGAAGAAAAAGCGCGCATCCGATAAGCGCGGACGCACCACGCGGGCATTGCCGGTGACGATGTGGCTCGGGTCGGCCACGTTCATGTTGGAGACGATCAGAAAACGGTTCAGCAACCGCCCCTGGGCGTCGAACAGCGGAAAGTACTTCTGATTGGCGCGCATCGTCAGGATCAAACACTCCTGCGGCACGGCGAGAAACTCCGCCTCGAACTCGCCCACGTACACCGTGGGATGCTCGACCAGCGCAGTGACTTCATCCAGCAGGTCGGCGTACTCGCCCAGTTGCGCGCCTTGGCGCGCTGCCTCGGCCAGCAGTTGCGCCTCGATGTTGGCGCGCCGCTCGGCGAAGCAGGCAATCACCTTGCCTTCGGCGAGCAGGGTGGGCTCGTAAGCGTCGGCGGTGGCAATGTCGATGTCGCCCCGACTCATGAAACGATGCCCGCGGGTGGTGCGACCCGAATCCAGATCGAGCACCCGGCCGGGCACCACGTCGTCGCCGTGCAGCATGATGAGCTTATGCACCGGGCGCACGAAAGTGGCCTCGCCATCGCCCCAACGCATGACTTTCGGGATGGGCAGCGCCTTGACCGCGTCCTGGACGATGTCGGCCAGCACGTCGGCGAGCTTGGCGCCCGGCACCCGCGCGGTATGAAAGAGCGCTTCGGCTTTGCCATCCATACGGCGCTCTAAGTGTGCCAGCGCCTCGACAGCGATGCCTTTGGCCGCCATTTTTTTGAGCAGCGCAGGGGTGGGCCGGCCCTCGGCATCCAAGGCCACCGCAACCGGCATGAGTTTTTCGGTGACCTCCTGGGCCTCGGCCTCGGCCGCCACCTGGGCCACCGTCACCGCCAAGCGCCGCGGACTGGCGTAGCTGCGTCCGGACACTTCGGCCGCCACCAGCCCCTTGGCTTTCAATCCTTCGGTGATTTTGGCGGCGAAGGTCTCACCCAGGCGAGGCAGGGCCTTGGGCGGCAACTCCTCGGTAAGCAGTTCAACCAGCAAGGTCGCACGACGCGAAGTGGCGCTCATCACACGGTCTCCTTCTTTTTGAGCATCGGAAAGCCGAGCGCCTCACGGGATTCGAAATAAGCCTGCGCCACCGCGCGCGACAAATTGCGGATGCGGCCGATGTATGCGGCGCGTTCGGTCACCGAAATGGCGCCGCGCGCATCCAGCATATTGAAGGTGTGCGCGGCCTTGAGCACCATCTCGTAGGCCGGCAAGGCCAGACCGACATCCATCAGACGCTTGGCCTCCGATTCGTAGTTGCCGAACAACGAGAACAGGAAATCGACGTTGGCGTGCTCGAAGTTGTACTTGGACTGTTCGACTTCGTTCTGGTGGAAGACGTCGCCGTAAGTGACCCGGCTCCCATCCGGATAGACCGCCCAGGTCAGGTCATAGACGTTTTCCACGCCTTGCAAGTACATGGCCAGGCGCTCCAGGCCGTAGGTAATCTCGCCCAACACCGGTTTGCAGTCCAGCCCGCCGACCTGCTGGAAGTAAGTAAATTGCGTCACTTCCATGCCGTCTAGCCAAACCTCCCAGCCCAAGCCCCAGGCGCCCAGCGTGGGGTTCTCCCAGTCGTCCTCGACAAATCGGATGTCATGCACCTTGGGGTCGATGCCCAGTGCGCGCAAGCTGTCGAGGTACTGATCCTGGATATCGAGCGGCGAAGGTTTGAGCACCACTTGGTATTGGTAGTAGTGCTGCAGCCGGTTGGGGTTTTCACCGTAGCGCCCATCCTTGGGGCGACGCGACGGCTGCACATAAGCGGCATTCCACGGCTCCGGTCCGAGGGCGCGCAGGAAAGTGGCGGTGTGCGACGTGCCGGCGCCTACTTCGAGATCATAGGGCTGGAGCAGCACGCAGCCACGATCGGCCCAAAACTGCTGGAGCGTCAGGATGATGTGTTGAAAGGTCGGATTCTTAAGGGACATGGTCTCAGGCGGCAGGTGCCGCACAGCGAACGCAAAGGGGCAGATTTTACTGGCATTTGCCCAAGCGCGGGGCGGTTCCCCGCGAGGCGCTTGCGCGCCGGCCGCAATCAGTCGCGGTCGCGCAAGCGCGCCTGCGCCCCACGCAGCACACATCCGGCAATGGTCAGCACGGCGAGCGCCACAGCGGGCCAATCGCCCCATCGGGCATAAGGCGTCATGCCCTGGTAGCCGCGCACCTCGGCATTGAGCGCGCCCCGTTCAAAAGCAGGCAGGGCGGCGACGACCGCGCCATCGGCCCCGACCACCGCGGTGATACCGGTGTTGGTCGCACGCAGCATCGGCCGCCCGGTCTCCAGTGCGCGCACACGGGCAATTTGTAGATGCTGCGGCAGGGCCAGCGAATCGCCAAACCAGCCCAGATTGGATAGATTGAGCAGCAAGGTCGCCTGCGGCAATGCATGCAGTAGCTCGGCGCCGAACAGATCCTCATAACAGATACTGACCGCCACTTGCTGCGCCCCCAGACGCATCGGTGGCTGCCGGGCGGGGCCGCGGTGCTGGTCGGACATCGGCATGTTGACCAGCGCGTAGAACCAGCCAAACATCGGCGGCGAATACTCGCCAAAGGGCACCAAATGGTGCTTGGCGTACCACTGCCCCGGCGAGTGGCCGGTGCTGATTGCGGCGTTGTAGATGCGGCCTTCGGCATCGCGGGTAAACACGCCGAGCACCAGATCGCCGCCCACTTCACGCATGCGGGACTCCAGCCAATCCAGATAGCCCGGCGGCAACTGGTCGACGAAAAGCGGCAGAGTCGTCTCAGGCAGCACCACCAGTTGCGCGGGGTTGTCCGCTACCATTTGCAGGTTGGTTTCCAGCCAATCGTAGAGGCGCTCCGGCTGCCATTTCATGCCTTGCTCGATATTGGTCTGCAAGAGCGCCACCCGCACAGGAGCCCCCACCGGCTCGGTCCATGTCAGCCGGCCGAGCGCCACGCCAACTCCCCCCAGCAGGAGCAACGACACCGCGGTAGCGCCCCACCTCGCCCGATCGCGCCAGGGCGTATAGGCCAGCACCCCGGCGATCAGCGCCACCAATCCGCCAACGCCATAAACGCCCAACACCGGCAGAAAACCCGCCAGCGGGCTAGGCGGCGTTTGCGAATAGCCGACCGCCAGCCACGGAAAACCGGTCAGCACCCAGCCACGCAGCCACTCGCCAAGCAACCACAACGCAGCAAACAGCGCGGCGGGTCGCAGCATGCCGGCAGCCGGACGCCATCGCGCAAACAGCGCGCCGGCCAGGGCAGGAAACAGCGCCAAAAACCCGCATAACAATGCAATCGCCAGCGCCGCCAAGGGTGCGGGCATACCGCCATAGCGATTGAGCGCAATGAAGGGCCAGGACAGCCCACCCAGGAAAGCGCCGAACCCCCATAGGAACCCCAGCCAAAACCCATGGCGCATGTTGCCGGAGCGTGCGAGCAATGCGGCCAATACCGCCAGCGCAAGCGGCGCGAGAATGGCCAGACCAATCGGCGCGAATGCCGCCACCGAAAGCAAACCGGCCGCGAAGGCGGCCGGCGGGGACAAAGACCGCAGCCGCATCAGCCGCCAACAGCCTGCGCCGGTGCGGGGTGGCGCTCCACCAGCAGGGTATGTACCCGCCGACTGTCGGCACGCAGCACTTGAATTTTGAGGTTTTCCACGACAATGCTCTCACCACGCTTGGGCAGGCGTCCGAGCTGGCGGATCACCATGCCGCCTACGGTGTCGTAGTCCTCGTCGGACAGGTGGGTGTCGAAAGCGGCATTGAAATCGACGATTTCGGTCGTGGCCTTGACACGGTAGCGCCCTTGACTGTCGAGGCGGATGTTGTCGCCGATCTCATCGAAATCGTACTCGTCCTCGATATCGCCGACGATCTGCTCGAGCACATCCTCGATGGTCACCAGGCCGGACACGCCGCCATATTCGTCCACGACGATGGCCATGTGGTTGCGGCTCACCCGGAATTCGCGCAGCAGCACGTTCAAACGCTTGGATTCGGGTACGAACACCGCCGGACGCAGCATGTCGCGCAGGTCGAACTCGCGGCCGGCGAAATAACGTAGCAGGTCCTTGGCGAGCAGGATGCCGGCCACATCATCCTTGCCCTCGCCGACCGCAGGGAAGCGGGAGTGCGCGGTGTCGATGACGAAAGCGGCGATGGTTTCGATGGGGTCGTCCAGGTGGATCACATCCATCTGGGCACGGGGGATCATTACGTCGCGCACCTGCATATCGGACATCTGCAGGGCGCCCTCGATGATCGAAAGGGCGTCGGCATCGAGCAAGTTACGCTCGAAAGCCGAGCGAAGCAGCACGAGGAGTTGTTCGCGATCTTCCGGTTCGCGCGTCAGCAGGGCCGAAAGTCGCTCGAGTAATGAGGGTCTACTAGGGGAACTGTCCATGTTGGATGGCAGGTAAGGAGTCAGGGGTGCGCAGCGGCACGCACCAACCGTGCTGCCCTGCCCCACGCCTGACGCCTCACGGGCGCCTGGTGACCATCAGACATAAGGATCCGGAAAGCCGAGTCCGGCGAGAATCTCGGTTTCAAGCGCTTCCATGACCGTTGCATCTGCCTCGGTTTCGTGGTCGAAACCCTGCAAATGCAGCATACCATGCACCACCAGATGGGCGTAATGCGCGGCCAAGTCCTTGCCCTGAGCCGCTGCCTCACGCGCCACCACGGGAACGCACAGCACCAGATCGCCGACCAGAGGGCCCCTGCCCTGCTCGCCCGGCACCTGGACACTTTCACCATAGACAAAGGTCAACACATTGGTGGCGTAATCTTTGCCACGGAACTGACGATTGAGCGCGCGTCCCTCTTCCTCGCCCACCAGCCGGACGGTGACCTCGGCATCGCGCCGCAAAGCCGCCCGCGCCCAGCTACGGATGCGGTGCTTTTTGGGCACCAAGGCGCGCGTTGCCTCATCCAGCGCTTTTTGCACGGTCAGCGTCAGACTGGGCGCGGGCGCTGCTTTGGCCAACGAGCCGGGTGCGGACGGCGCCATCGCATGCTGACACTCCACCCGCAAGCTCAGCAGGTTGCGCGCCCCCGGTTGCACGCTGATGACAGGCGTGCCGCTATCTGTCGCGGCCTCGATATCGAGGTCGCCCCAGGCCATGTGCGGAAAATCGAGCACCACGCGACGCCCACGCCCCAAATCGATCTCCAGGCGCTGGGCGCGCACGCGACTGCGTGCGCCATGGGCATCAATCGCGACGATCTTCGGAACTGCGGGCTTTTTGGCCATTTGCTGGGGACTCTTCCTGTTGTCGGATGTGATCCGCTTGGCGCGCCACACCCGCCTGTCGGTCGTAAGCGTCGACGATACGCATCACCAACGGGTGACGCACCACATCTTCCTTACCGAATTCAGTAAAAGCAATGCCGCGCACCTCAGCCAGCACCTCGCGCGCTTCCTGCAGGCCGCTGCGCGCGCCGCGCGGCAGATCGATCTGAGTGAGATCGCCGGTCACCACCGCCTTGGCGCCGAAGCCGATGCGGGTCAGGAACATTTTCATCTGCTCGGGCGTGGTGTTTTGCGCTTCATCCAAAATAATGAAAGCGTGGTTGAGCGTGCGACCGCGCATGAAGGCAAGCGGCGCAATTTCGATGACGCCGCGCTCGAACAGTTTGGCGGCGCGCTCCAGGCCCATCAAGTCATAGAGCGCGTCGTAGAGCGGGCGCAGATAGGGATCGATCTTCTGCGCCAGATCACCCGGCAAAAAACCCAGGCGCTCGCCGGCCTCCACCGCCGGACGGGTGAGGATGATGCGATCGACCTTTTCGCGCTCGAACGCATCCACCGCACACGCCACCGCAAGATAAGTCTTACCGGTGCCGGCCGGGCCGATACCAAAGGTAATGTCGTGCTCGAGAATGTTACGCAGGTATTGCACCTGACGCGGGGTGCGCCCGTGCAGCTCGCTCTTACGGGTCAGCAACACCGGCAACTCACCAGGCACCGCTGCGCCGGCGCGGCCGCATGTACCAAGCTCGATCAGTTCAAGTTGCAGCACCTCGAGCGAAAGCGGACCGTCGGCTTGGTCGTAAAAGCGTCTGAGCGCTTCGGCCGCGCGCGCCGCGGCAGCCGGACCGCCCTTGATGGTGAAACGCTCGCCACGGCGGGCAATCGCCACATCGAGAGCCGCCTCGATCTGGCGCAGATTCTGGTCGAGCGCACCGCATAAATTGGCCAGTCGCTGGTTATCGACCGGCTCCAGCACCACTTCAGTCAAACGCGCCATTCAGGATTCCCGCAGGCAAATCTCGCCACGCAGGCTGTGGGGCAGCGCAGCGGTGATGGTGACCTCGATGAACTGGCCGATCAGGCGGTCACGATTGGGCGAAGGCGCGGGGAAATTGACCACGCGGTTGTTTTCGGTGCGCCCGGATAGCTCATCGGCGTTCTTCTTCGACGGCCCTTCGACCAAGATGCGCTGTACGCTGCCAACCATCGCTTGGCTGATTGCCAGCGCCTGAGTCTCCAACTGTTTTTGCAATTGCGCCAACCAGCGCAACTTGGTCTGCTGCGGCACCGGGTCTTCCAGGTCGGCCGCCGGAGTGCCGGGACGCGCGCTATAGACGAAACTGAACGAGGTATCGAAGTTCAACTCCTCGACCAGTTTGAGGGTTTTTTGGAAGTCTTCCTCGGTCTCGCTGGGAAAGCCGACGATGAAATCCGACGACAGCGACAGATCGGGGCGCACCGCACGCAGCTTGCGCACCACCGATTTGTATTCGAGCACCGTGTAGCCGCGCTTCATCGCCGCCAGCACCCGATCCGAGCCGGACTGTACCGGCAAATGCAGATGAGAAACCAGTTTGGGAATTTTCTCGTAGGCTTCGAACAGCCGCGGCGTCATCTCGCGTGGGTGCGACGTGGTGTAACGCAGGCGCTCGATGCCCGGAATTTCGGCCACGCATTCAAGCAAAAAAGCAAAGTCACCGGCATCCTCGCCACCGTCCCGAGACAAAGCTCCACGCCAAGCATTGACGTTTTGCCCCAGCAAGGTCACCTCCTTGACGCCTTGCGCCGCCAAGCCGGCCACTTCGGCAAGAATGTCATCGAGCGGGCGCGAGACCTCCTCACCGCGGGTATAAGGCACCACGCAAAAGGTGCAGTACTTGGAGCAGCCCTCCATGATGGACACAAAAGCGCTCGCCCCTTCCACCCGCGCCGGCGGCAGGGCATCGAACTTTTCGATTTCCGGAAAGGAAATGTCCACCTGCGGACGCCCGGTAGCACGCCGCGCGTCGATCAGCTTGGGCAGACGGTGTAAGGTCTGCGGGCCAAACACCACGTCTACAAAAGGTGCCCGCGCCACGATGGCCTCACCTTCCTGACTGGCCACGCATCCCCCAACGCCAATAATCAACTCGGGTTTTGCCTGCTTGAGATGCTTGACCCGCCCCAGATCGTGAAACACCTTTTCCTGCGCCTTCTCACGCACCGAGCAGGTATTGAAGAGGATCACATCCGCTTCTTCCGGGTTGTCGGTTTTCTCCAGCCCTTCGGCCACCCCAAGTACGTCGGCCATCTTCTCGGAATCGTACTCGTTCATCTGACAGCCGAAGGTGCGGATGTAAAGCTTCTTCATGGATACTCGTACTATTGACTCTTAAAAGCCGGAGCCGTTATATTAGCAGGCTTATTGGTGATGTAGCTCAGACGGTTAGAGCGACGGATTCATAACCCGTAGGTCGGCAGTTCGATTCTGCCCATCACCACCAAATTCCAAAAGTCAGCCACGCGCTGGCTTTTTTGTCGGCACGGCGAGGGTCAGTCCTGACACGGGTTTCTGGTCAACCGCCCCGGGTTTTGAGGAGGCTCCTTTCTTGAGAAGATGGAGCCATGATGATCACCTACCCCGAAGTATTCCGCTGAAGTCCGTAAACGGGCTGTACGCTTGGTGCGAGAGCATCAAAGTGAGTATCCCTCGCTGTGGGCAGCCAGTGAATCCAATGTCCCGAAGACTGGCTGCTCACCCCAGACCTTGCACGGCAGGGTGCGCACGCACGAGGTCGATACCGGCCTACACTCCCGGCGTAAAACTGCAGAACGACTCCAAGTTTACCGCGCTTCGCTTCATTGCTCGGCCTCATCCCTCGGAGGTAAATGCGATTGCCCTGACTGGACTCATACAGGATATTGAAAACTCGCTGCAGGGCTGTATAATCTTGCCGCTTCAAGGGCCGATAGCTCAGCTGGGAGAGCGCTGCGTTCGCAATGCAGAGGTCGGGAGTTCGATCCTCCTTCGGTCCACCAATCACAGGGGACAGACTCGTTCTGTCCCCTTTTCTTTTTTGGACGCACGCCCAGTACGGGCGCGGGTTCCGGCCTTTCTGCGACGGACGCCGCTGCCCCGCGCGGTCCGGTTTCAGGCCGCAATCCGTTCTCTGTTCCCGCCTATTCTCTGTTTCTGCAAAGGACGCCGCCGCGCCCTCGCCAGCAATGGCGGGGGTTTCCGGCTGCTTGTTCGTCACGGAAACCGCCTTCACGCGGGCGACCTGTTGACGGCCGTCTCGAATTGACCCATCTGAGGGTGTAATTTGCATCGAAAACTGACCCACATTTGATTAGCTACCCTGCCGGATTTTTGGCGGGGGAAAGAAGGAGTGATCGAAGTGGGCATGTTGGCCAAGATTAGGCGGATGCATTTCCGCGAGCACATACCGCTGCGCGAGATAGCGCGGAGAACCGGGCTGGCGAGGAACACCTTGCGGCACTGGCTGCGACAGAAAGACGTTGTCGAGCCGCAATACAAGAAACGGGCAGCAAAGAGCGTTGTTGATCCCTGGGCGGAGCAACTGGCGCAATGGCTCAAGAGCGACAGCCATCGGCCGAAGCGGGATCGGCGCACGGCGATGGCCATGTTCAAAGCCATCCAGGCCCAGGGCTACCCTGGGGCTATGGACGAGTCTGCGCCTACATCAAGCGTTGGCGGCAAGCGCAAGCCGGGAAACCCGGGCCGGCCTTTGTGCCATTGACGTTTGCGCTCGGCGAAGCCTTCCAGTTCGACTGGAGCACCGAGTATGCCTTCATTGGTGGCCTGCGCCGGAAACTTGAAGTGGCCCACACCAAGCTGTGCGCTAGCCGGGCCTTCTGGCTGACCGCCTATTACGGGCAAAGCCACGAAATGCTGTTTGATGCCCACGCACGGGCCTTTGCCGCCTTCGGCGGCGTGCCGCGCCGTGGCATCTACGACAACATGAAGACCGCGGTTGACAAGGTCGGGCGTGGCAAGGAACGCGACATCAACCCGCGCTTCTACGCCATGTGCGGGCACTACCTGTTCGACCCGGAATTCTGCAACCGGGCGGCGGGTTGGGAGAAAGGCCGCGTCGAGAAGAACGTCCAGGATCGGCGCCGGCAGATCTGGCACCAGGCCAGTGAGCGTCGCTGGCGCGATCTTGATGAGCTCAACGCCTGGCTCGGCGAGCAATGCCGGCAAGCCTGGGCGGATACCGCCAACCCGGAATGGCCGACGCTGACCATCGCCGAATTGCTGCAAGACGAACTGCTGCAAATGCTGCCGGCGCCCAAACTGTTCGACGGCTACGTCGAGAAACCGGTGCGGGTCACCAGCACGGCGCTGATCCATTTCCAGCGCAACCGCTATAGCGTACCGGCCGAACATGCCCATGCGGTGCTGAGCCTACGCATCTACCCGGGTGAGTTGCGGCTGGTGGCCGACGGCAAGGAAGTCGCGCGCCATGTGCGCAGCTTCGAACGCGACCAGACCTTCTATGACTTTACCCACTATATCGGCATCATCGACAGGAAGCCAGGCGCACTCAGAAATGGCGCCCCGTTTGCCGAGATGCCCGAAGCCTTGCTGCGCCTGCAGCGCATCCTGATCAAGCAGACCGGTGGTGATCGGGTCATGGCGGACGTGCTTGGCGCCATCCCCAAGCATGGGCTGGAAGCGGTGCTGGTGGCGGTCGAACTGGCACTGGAGTCGGGCCGCCCGAGTGGCGAGCATGTCATGAACGTGCTGGCGCGGCTGAAGTCCGAAATCCCGGCAGCCGCCAGGATCGAGACGGCGCTCAAGCTGGCGGAGGAACCGAAGCCGGATGTGGATCGCTACGACCAGCTACGCCAGGAGGTGAACCATGTCGATTGAGCTCATCGGCCGACTCAAGGCCCTGAAACTCCACGGCATGGCGCAGTGCTGGCCTGAACTGGTTGCCAAGGCACGTCATAGCGACCTGGATCCCGAGCAGTGGATGTCGGAGCTGCTAGCAGCCGAAACCGCCGAGCGGGAGGTGCGGTCAATTGCCTACCAGATGAGCGCCGCCCGGTTCCCGGCCCACCGTGATCTGCCAGGCTTCGACTTCGCGCAATCGAAGGTGGATGAGGCATTGGTACGGCGGCTCCACGGTGGCGACTTCATCCATGCCGCCCACAATGTGGTGTTCATTGGCGGCCCGGGCACCGGCAAGACGCATCTGGCGACCGCCATCGGCATCGAGGCTGTCCGGCATCTGGGCAAGCGCGTGCGCTTCTTCTCGACCGTGGAACTGGTCAATGCCCTGGAGCAGGAGAAGGCCAACGGCAAACCCGGGCAATTGGCTTACCGGCTACTTTACGTCGATCTGGTCATCCTCGACGAGTTGGGCTATCTGCCTTTCAGCCAGACCGGCGGCGCCTTGTTGTTTCACCTGCTGTCCAAGCTTTACGAGCACACCAGCGTGATGATCACGACGAATCTGTCGTTCGCCGAGTGGGGCAACGTCTTCGGCGATGCCAAAATGACCACCGCCATGCTCGACCGCCTGACCCACCATTGCCATATCGTCGAGACCGGGAACGAGTCATGGCGCTTCAAGACGAGTACGGCCCGGCTGCAGCCGGGCCGTACTCGAGCAACCAAACCAAAAGGAGATCAACCACCCGAAACAACCACCTTACCTATACCCGCGTAGCTACACTGCGCGTACAACACCGTGGGTCAGTTCCAGATGAAAACCCCGGGTCAATTCGGCGCGGAAATCAACAGCACATGCCAATGGCCGAGCTCTGGGTGATCTGGGACCGGTACTTTAAACGCCGCCCGGAGCATCCAAACCGCACCCATGTCGAGTCCCGCATCGCCTACAAGCTGCAGGAGGAAGCCTTTGGCGGCCTGGCCCCAGCCACGCGCCAGCGCCTTGAGGCCATCGGCGCGAAGCACTCGAAGATCAAGCTGCGCGCCAGGCCGCGCGAGTTCAACTTCGCGCCAGGCACCGCGCTACTGCGCGAATGGGGCGAGCGGGAGCACAAGGTGACGGTCACCGCCGAAGGTCTGTTCGAGTACGAGGGCCACACCTTCAAGAGCTTGACCGCCGTGGCGCGGCACATCACCGGCCAGCACTGGAGCGGGCCGCTGTTCTTCGGCTTCGGCAAGGGAGGTGCGCGATGAACGAAATCGCCGCTACCCGCGCCCGCAAGCGCTGTGCGGTCTATTGCCGGGTATCCACGGACGAACGCCTCGATCAGGAATTCAACTCCATCGATGCCCAGAAGGAAGCGGGCCACGCCTTCATCGCCAGCCAGCGCGCCGAGGGCTGGATTTCGGTTGCGGACGACTACGACGATCCCGGCTTCTCCGGCGGCAACACCGAGCGTCCGGCCCTCAAGCGCCTGATGGCCGACATCCAGCGCGGGCAGATCGACATCGTGGTCGTCTACAAGATCGACCGCCTGACGAGGAGCCTGGCCGACTTCTCGAAGATGGTCGAGGTGTTCGAGCGCCACAACGTGTCCTTCGTGTCCGTCACGCAGCAGTTCAACACCACCACCTCGATGGGGCGGCTGATGCTCAACGTCCTGCTGTCCTTCGCCCAGTTCGAGCGCGAGGTCACCGGCGAGCGCATCCGCGACAAGATCGCGGCGGCCAAGCGCAAAGGCATGTGGATGGGCGGCGTCCCGCCCCTGGGCTACGACGTCGAGAACCGCCAGCTGGTTATCAACGAGGCCGAGGCGGCGGTGGTGCGGCGCATCTTCGAGGAGATGCTCACCATCGGCTCACCCACCCAGATCGCGGCACGGCTGACCGCCGAGGGCATCACGACCAAGGCCTGGACCACACAGGAAGGCAAGACCCGGGCGGGCACCCGCATCGACAAGAAATACCTGCACAAGCTGCTGCGCAACCGCATCTACCTTGGCGAGCTGCCGCACAAGGGCAGTTGGTACCCGGGCGCACACCCGGCGATCATCGATCCGGGGCTGTGGGGCAAGGTGCATGAGGTGCTGGCCAAGGACGGCCATACCCGCTCGGTGGAAACCAAGATCCGGTCGCGCACCGACGCCTTGCTGCGTGGGCTGCTGTACGCCCCGTCGGGTGAGCGGATGTACCCGACTTACTCGCGCAAGAACGGGCGCAAGTACCGCTACTACGTGTCCAAGTCGGAAAGCCGCTTCGGCGCGCCGGGCAAGAGCTACGAGCGCCTGCCTGCGCCGGAGATCGAGGCAGCGGTGGTCGCCCAAATCCGCACGGTGCTGACCAGCCCGGAATCCATTGCCTCGGTGGTTCGCCACATTCAGGAGAACGGCGGACAGGTCGACGAGGCCACCACGGTAATGGCAATGGGACGGCTCAACGACGTGTGGGATCAGTTGTTCCCGGTCGAACGCCACCGCATCGCCAATCTGATGATCGAACGGATTGACCTCGTCCACCTCGGCGAAGTGCAAGGCATCAAGGTGAAGTGGCGGGAATTGGGCTGGGACAAGCTGATCGGCGAATTCGCTCCGAGAGAGATCGGCGCGGAACTGGTGGAGGTCGAGGCCTGATGAACAGCGCCCTGGAAACTTTCGTGCCTCTCCAATTCAAGCGGAAGAAGGGAAAACTTCTGGTCGACGGGAGGGAGTCCGCCCACGACGTCCGGATCATCGAGGCCGTTGCCCGGGCCATGCATTGGCACGACCTGCTCGACTCCGGCACCTTCAAGAGCGTGGTCGAGATCGCCCGGGCCGAAGGGTTGATGCCGACAACGGTGGGCCGACTGCTGCGGCTGGCGCGGTTGGCCCCCGACATCGTTGAACAGCTCATGAGGGGTTGCCAGCCTCGAAGGCTGACCCTGCTGTGGCTGATGCGAAACGACATCCCTGCGCTCTGGCCAGAGCAGCGTCAGATGCTTGAACGATTCCGGTAGGAGGCGAAATGACCAGTAAAAAGCACTACGGCAAGCAGACAGGCCGCCCGGTCACCCATGAACTTCCAACACCTGCCGGCGGCGTGCGACTAGAGACTTTTGTACCCTGGACGCTGGTGAGGCGAGGATTGAAGAAGCGGGTCATCACGCCATTGGACGCGCCGCAAGAATTCTTGGCAGAGGCCAAGCAGGATCGTGCGGCTCAGGCGGCGGCACAGGACAGCGCACTGATGCGGGCCCTCGGGCTGGCACACCATTGGCAGCGGCTGCTGGACGAGGAGCGGGCAGCGTCCGTGGCCGACATTGCCAAGGCCGAGGGTATGGACGTAACGCAGGTGCGCCGTGTCGTGCGGCTGACCCTGTTGGCCCCAGAGGTCATCGAACGGCTGGTGGCTGCGCCCGACATCTTGCTGGAGCAGGTGATGCGCCGCACCTGGCCCAACGGCTGGAGCGACCAGATGCGTGTGCTCGCTTCGCCAGCGTGAGCGCGACGAGCCCAGTGCCAGCAACCGCCTCCGGGCGGTTTTTTTATGTTCATCCAAGTCTCGGTCGCTCGCGCTTGCCAGTTGCCCGCGACAACTCCCTGCCCGCAAACCCGCATGGTTGCGTGGGGTGGCCTCGCGCACGCTCGCGAGGCAGGGTGATAAAAATGGAGAGCAGAGAGGCCGGAATGGGTGAAAAACGCCCGGACGCGAGGGGTGCCGCTCGCAAGGCAAATCTGCGAAGGCCCGCCAGGACTGGCGTTGCGGGCAGGCGTAAAAAAGCCCGAAACGGGTTCGGGCTTTTGGAATTGGTGGCCAGGGGCAGAATCGAACTGCCGACACGCGGATTTTCAGTCCGCTGCTCTACCAACTGAGCTACCTGGCCATCGAAAGAGTGAGCATTATAGCGGATCGACACAGCAAGTCAAACAGGTGTACAGGGCAATCGCATTTACCCCCTGGGCAGGAGCTTGAGTAGTGAAGCGCGGTAATTGGGGAGGCGATTAGCGGTTTTGCGCCGGGAGTGCAAGCTGCGCTTGGGGTAGGTTTGGTCTGTGCGCAGCAGGGCGAGAGCGAGTTTGCGGAGCGCCGAGAAGTTCTGTGGGGCATGGCCCTTGCGCACCCGGCACTCATCCTCCCGGAAGGTGACGTCGAGCACCCAATGCAGGCTGTTTTCAATTCCCCAATGGCTGCGCGCAGCTTTGGCGAAGGTTTCGGCATCGGCAATGCCCTTGCTGCCGAGATAAAACACCCGCTCGGTGGATGTCTTGCCATTGACTTCCCGCGTGCGCTCGATCATCCCCACCCCAGAGAGCTTGGGCCAATGTTCCCGGATTGGCTTGTCCAGCCAGGAGAGGTTTGTCACCCACAGGGCCTTGCGGGTTTCGATCCGGCCATGATCCTTCTCGAGCGTCGAGAAGGCGCTCACCGGCAGCTTGCCGAAGCCGTTCGCCACTCCATCGGCGAAGAACTCCCGCAGGGCATCGGCCAGGGTCTTCTGGTTGTCTTTGACCGCCAGCAGATACTCGCCGCCCCGCTCGACGATCTTCCGGGCGATTTCCGTCTGGCAGCCGATGGCATCGATGGTGACGATGCAGCCTTTGAGGTAAAGGGTATCGAGCAGGGCCTGGATGGCGGGTATCTCGTTCCCCTTGCCGCGCGTGCCTTCCTGTCCCAGGCACAGGCCACAGGCCGTGGCGTAGGCAGAAAGCGTATGCAGCGCCGTGTTCTGTCCGTCCTGCGAGCCGCAGGCCGTCTTGCCGTCAGTCGCCACCACCCCGCCGACCACTCCCACGATGCCGGCAATCCATTGCCGAAAACAGGCTTCGAACACTTTGGCGTCGAGTATCCGAAACACCCGACCAAAGGTGTCGTGCGAGGGGGTGCCATGCGCCAGCACCAGATACTTCTTGAGCCAGTCTTCGTTGTCCTCGGCCCATTCGGCCACATCCACCCAGGTGTCCGCCCCGCACAGCACGGCACAGAGCGCCATGACGATCATCTCGATCAGATCGTCTCGCCGGCCCGGTGCGCGGATCCGGCAATCCCGCAAAGGCTTCCGTCAGTGTCATCTCTACTCCCGACAAAAATCGAGAGTAGCCCCGATTCCTCCAGGGTCCACAAGACCCTGTCATAATCCATTGACTGTGAACGACTTTTGCTCAGCGTCTACGACATTTGCGTATGCGATAGCCCTGAACAGGTGTATGGGTCCAGCACCTTTGGCACTCGGGTTGATGTTGGATGAGGAAGGATAGCGGGGATTTTTGGCCGAGACAGTGGTGCGGGCGTTGGGTGTCGTAGAAGACGAGCGAGTCGGCGAGTTTTTGGTTGAAGAGGGCAAGATCGGTGAAGAGCAGGTCTTCGTGATAGTCGACGAAAGACTCCTGGATCGTGCGGTTGAAGCGCTCGGCGTGGGCGTTCATTTTGGGCGTCTTGGGGGTTTGGGGCAGCACAGTGAGGTCCCACTGCAGGGCGCGGGCGGTGTGTCGGGCATGCTTTGAGGGGGTAGCCCAAGCGAAAGCGAAGTAGGAGACGGGATCGATGAAGGTGACGATATAACGACGAAGTCCGTCGCGGATACGTTCGATGGTGTCGCTGGCCAACACTTCCAGGGGGCTGGAGTTGGCATTTTGGGGTTTTCTGGGTTTGAGGTTGCGTCGTAAGGGTTTGCGTTGGCCAAGGCTGTTCAGGCGCGCCAGTGTCTGGCGCATCTTGTCGGGCGCACGGGCAATGATGCGGCCGAGGGTGGAGACGCTGGCAAGCGTGATGCCGTGCTGGACGCACCACGGGGCAAGCAGCACGTCGAGCTTGGCTTTGACCAGCTTGGGGTAGAGGGTGCGCAGCCGCCGGTTCTCGGCCACCAGGCGCGCATCGGTTTGGGGCGTTCTGCGCTGCTTGGGAGCGCTAGACTGGGCCGCCAGCGCCGCAGGGTTTCCGCCTTGGGCCTTGAGGGTCGCCTTCCAGCGGTAGAGCGTGCGGCTCGACACGCCAAAGGCATCGAGGGGGGCTTCAAGTCCGTGTTCGTCGAGAAAATGCAGGATTTGCAGTCTTCGTTGGGCATCTTGGGGCGTCATGTCCCAACGACGCCCCAAACCGGCTATCCGGTAAAACCCCCGAGCGCCGTATCCGATGTGCTGTACTCGCATGACCTCTCTCCCAGGTCACAGGAGTGCCAAAGGTTTATGAGCTTATGCATATCCTTTGACAAGGCTGTGCGGGAACCTTGCTGCCTGGATACCAGTCCAGAGGCGTGTCAATTCGAGGAGCGCATCATGGAAGAGCGTTGCGATCTATCTACCCGGCACTGCGTGCCATGCGAAGGGGGCGTGCCGGCGTTGAGCGTCGAGGCCGCGCAACAGCTTGCTGGCAAACTCGACGGCTGGGTGCTCGTCGATGCGAAAATCGAAAAAACCTTTCGCTTTCGCAACCACCACGAGACGATGGCGTTCGTGAATGCGGTGGCGTGGATATCGCATCGCGAGGATCACCACCCCGAACTCACCGTGGGCTACGCGGACTGCCGGGTGCGCTATTGGACGCACGCGATCGGCGGCCTCTCTGAAAACGATTTCATCTGCGCGGCCAAGATCGACCGCTTGTTCTCGCTTTAGCCGCGCATCAGGCGCCGGCGCCGGCCAGCGCACGCCGCAGACGGTCGCCAACCGCCTGCCAGGCCGGCGAATCGGGTATCGCTTCGACGACGATCAGGTCGACCCCAGCGTGGTCGAGTTCGCGCAGGGCCGCATAGAGGTCGTGCGCGTAGGCGACCGGCTCGGCCGGCAGCATTTTCCACACATGAGGCATCCCCGACTGCGGCGGCTGGCTGTGCGCAAGCACCCCGCAACGCCGGCCACTGTGCTGCATCGCATCGAGCAGTTCGGGCAGACGGCTGCCTTCGACACGGCGCATAGGCGTTGCCGGTGCATAATGCGCCTCCAGCGTGCCGGAGGCACGCGGTGCGGCGGCGGTGGGCGCGGCCGGCAGTGCGCCGCAGGCAGCCTGGATCGCCGCCGGGGTGATATGGCCGGGACGCAGCAGCACCGGCGTGCCGGTGGAAAGATCGAGGATGGTCGATTCGATGCCGACCCTGCATGGCCCGCCATCGAGCACCAGGGACACGGCGTCGCCCAACTCCTCGCGTACATGATCGGCCGTGGTCGGGCTGATGCGGCCGAAGCGGTTGGCCGACGGCGCAGCGATGCCACCACTGCCGCCGGTGGCCGCAAATTCGCGCAACAGCTCGAGCGCCACCGGATGCCCCGGCACGCGCAGGCCGACGGTATCTTGGCCGCCGGTCACGGCATCCGGCACGCCGGGGGCGCGTTTGAGGATCAGCGTCAGCGGGCCGGGCCAGAAGTCTTCGGCCAGTTCATAGGCGAGATCGGGAATGTCGACGGCCCAGCACTCCAGATGATTGGCGCCGGGGATGTGCACGATCAGCGGATGGTCGGCCGGGCGGCCCTTGGCGGTGAATATCTTCGCCACGGCCGCCGGGTTGGCGGCGTCGGCGCCGAGGCCGTAGACCGTCTCGGTCGGAATGCCGACCAGCTCGCCGGCCTTCAGCAATTCGACGGCGCGGGCAATGTCATTCATCCTTGATGCCGATGGCAGCACGCGCATCCATCGCAGTTTTCAACGCACGCTCGAGGTCGTTGTCGATCACCGTGAAGTGCGCCATCTTGCGGCCGTGGCGCGCACGGTGCTTGCCGTAGAAGTGCAGTTTCAGGTTCGGGATGGCAGCAAGCTTCGACCAATCCGGCTCGCGGTAGCCCTCACCCGCGTACCAGAGGTCGCCGAGAAGATTCACCATCACCGCCGCCGAGTGCGCCCGGGCATCGCCGAGCGGCAGGCCGCACAGCGCACGCACCTGCTGCTCGTACTGGCTGGTGACGCAGGCATCGATCGTGTAGTGGCCGCTGTTGTGCGGACGCGGTGCCATCTCGTTCACATAAAGTTGGCCACGGCTGACGAAGAATTCGACCCCGAGGGTGCCGATGTAGCCGAGCTTTTCGGCAATCCGCTCGGCATACTCGGCGGCATCGTCGCGCAGGCAGGCCGAGCCGCGCGCCGGCACGATGGAAACGTCGAGGATGCCCTTGCGGTGGCTGTTCTCGGCGGTCGGAAAGCATTTGACGACACCATTCTCGTCGCGCGCGAGCACTACCGACACTTCGTAGTCGAGGTTGAGCTTCTGTTCGAGGATGCAGGTCTCGCCCTTGAAGGCGCGGAAGGCGGCGAGCGCGGCCTCGCGGTCGTTCACCACCGCCTGCCCCTTGCCGTCGTAACCAAAGCGCGCGACCTTGAGGATGCCGGGGAAGAGGCCGGCATTGGCGTTACGGATATCGTCTTCCGAGTACACCGGCGCGAAGGCGCCGTGCGGCAGGCCGCTGTCGCGCAGGAAGGTTTTTTCGGCGATGCGGTTCTGGCACACCGCAACGGCCGCGGCCGATGGGCGTACGGTGACGAACTTGGCCAGATAATCGAGCGCATCCGCCGGGACGTTCTCGAACTCGGTGGTGATCGCCGCGCAGCCTTGCGCCAACTCACCGAGCGCCGTGTAATCGTCGTAGGCCGCCTGCAGGTGGCGCTCGGCAATCTGGCCGGCCGGGCTGTGCGGGTCTGGATCGAGCACCCAGACCTTGTAGCCCATCTCGCGGGCAGCGGAAACGAAGAAGCGGCCAAGCTGGCCGCCGCCGAGCATACCGAGGGTGGCGGGAGGCAGGATCATCGCGTGTTCATCAATCCAGGGTCATGTCCAGCACCGCCTGGGTCTGACGGGTGCGAAACGCTTGGAGCTTATCCGCCAGCGCCGCATCATTGTTGGCGAGCAGCGCCACCGCAAACAGGCCGGCATTGGCCGCCCCCGCCTCGCCAATGGCAAAGGTGGCGACCGGGATACCCTTGGGCATCTGCACGATGGAAAGCAGCGAATCCTGACCGGAAAGCGCCTTGGATTGTACCGGCACGCCCAGCACCGGCACGGTGGTTTTGGCAGCGACCATGCCCGGCAGGTGGGCCGCGCCACCGGCACCGGCGATGATGGCCTTGAGGCCGCGATCACGCGCGGACTCGGCATACGCGAACATCAGATCGGGGGTGCGGTGGGCGGAAACCACGCGCGCCTCGAAGGGCACGCCGAATTCTTCCAGCACCAGGGCGGCCGCCTTCATCGTGGGCCAGTCGGAGTTGGAGCCCATGATGATGCCAACGATCGGAGTTGCACTCATTTCAAAGTCCCTTGCGGCGCGCGGCACGCTCGGCGGAAATTACGGTGTTCTCCAGCAGCATGGTGATGGTCATCGGCCCCACCCCGCCCGGCACCGGGGTGATGGCGCCGGCTACCGGCAGCACCGAGTCGAAATCCACGTCGCCGCACAGCTTGCCGGCATCCGGCCCGTCGGTGAGACGATTGATGCCCACGTCGATGACCACCGCGCCCGGCTTGATCATGTCGCCGGTAACCAAGCGCGGCTTGCCCACCGCGGCCACCAGGATGTCCGCCCGGCGGGTGTGGAAGGCCAGATCGCGGGTCTTGGAGTGGCAGACAGTGACCGTGGCGCCGGCGTTGGTGAGCAGCATCGCCATTGGCTTGCCGACGATGTTGGAGCGGCCGATCACCACCGCTTCCGCACCGACCAACGGCACCCCGGCCGACTCCAGCATTTTCATCACGCCGTGGGGGGTGCAGGGGATGAAGGCTTCCCGGCTCTGCGACAGGCGGCCGACGTTTTCGGCGTGGAAGCCGTCCACGTCTTTGTCCACGCTGATCGCTTCCAGCACCTCGGATTCATTGAACTGTGGCGGCAGCGGCAATTGCACCAGGATGCCGTGCACCGTCGGATCGGCGTTGAGCTCGGCCAGCTTGGCCATCACCACCTCCGGCGCGACGTTGGCGGGAAAGTCAAAGCGCAGCGAGCGGATGCCAGCCTTTTCGCAGCCGGTCACTTTATTGCGCACATAAACCGTGGAGGCAGGGTCCGCGCCAACCAGCAGCACAGCCAGACAGGGTTGCTCGCCGCGGGCCGCAAGCGCCGCAGCGCGCTGGGCAATCTGGCTGCGCACCTGTTCTGCCAGGGCCTTGCCGTCGATGATGCGTGCCGTCATGGAAATGGCCTTTTGGAAAAGCACCGGATTTTATCGCAGCATCAGACGCTTGTGCGAACCGGGCACCAACCGCGGCAGGCCGTCGCCACCGTCGGCGCGCTCACCAGCTCGCGGTCGATCCTGCCAGCGCTGCCTCGGCCACCGCGCGCCGTCCCAGTTCAAACGCCTCCCGGTTGACCGCCACCCATTGCGGCTTGCGGCTGGCAAAGCGCGCCAGCACCGCCTGGCGCAGCACTTCTGCGGGAAAAGGCAGGCGATCGGCCATCGCGCCCAGCATCACGGTGTTGCCCAGGCGGATGTCGCCCAGTTTCAGCGCCAGCGCGCTGGCATCGAAGGCATGCACCGTCAGTCCCAGGGCGCGCATCTCGGCCACCGGATCGTCCGGGTAGTCGAACAGACCGATGTTGACCACCGGCGGCACCAGGCGGCCGACATTCATCAGCGCCACCGCGCCGGGGCGCAGCATGTGCGCCCAGCGCAGCGTTTCGGCCGCCTCGAAGCCGACCAGCAGGTCCGCTTCGCCCGGCACGATCTGCGGTGACAACACCCGCTCGCCAAAGCGTAGATGCGACGTCACCACCCCGCCGCGCTGGCTCATGCCGGCCACCTCGGTTTTTTTGACATCGAAACCGAGCGATAGCGCAGCTTCGGCAAGGATCTCGGTGGCGGTCATCACACCCTGCCCGCCGATGCCGCAGACTAGGATATTGGTCGTTTTGTGGCGTGCCATCGTCGTGCCCCACTTTATTGCTTGCGCAGAAACTGCACCGGTTGCGGCGCTTCGGCGCAGACAATGGCCTCCGGCGCACAGGGCTGCACACACAGGCCGCAACCGGTGCAAGCTGCGGTTTCGATGCGCACGAAAGACAGCGCCACCTCTTTGCCCGAGGGTTTCACCTCGGTTTCACGCCGGATGACGTGGATGGCCGGACAGCCCACATCCACACAATTGCCGCAGCCGGTGCAACGTTCCTCCAGCACCCGATAAGGCTTGGCAGGCTGGTAGTGGTCAATCAGCACACAGGGGCGGTTGGTGATGATGACCGACGGTTCCTCGATCTTGGTCTCCTCGCGTAACGCTTTGAACAAGACCGGCAACTGATAAGGATCGACCACGCGGATACGCTCGCGCGCCACCCCGAGCGCCTCGCACAGCATGGCAAAATCTACCCGTGGCGCTGGTTCACCACGGATGCCGCGGCCGGTTGCGGGGTTGTCCTGGCCGCCGGTCATGCCCACCGCGCGGTTGTCGAGCAACAGAACGGTGACGTTGCCGCGGTTGTAGGTGATGTCGAGCAGGCCCTGCATGCCCATGTGCAGAAAGGTGGAATCGCCGATCACCGCCACCACTTTCTTGTTGGCGTCGGCCGCCCCCCTGCCCTTGTCCATGCCCAGTGCCATGCCCATCGAGGCCCCCATGGAAATACAGGTATCCAACGCGTTCCACGGATGGCCGGCGCCCAGGGTGTAGCAGCCGATGTCGCCGGAGATGATGAGGTTGCGCATCTGCGACAGGGTGTAATAGACCCCCAGATGCGGACAGGCCACGCACATGGTCGGCGGACGCGGGAAGACCTGCTGCGCCGGCACATGCGCCGGAGCCGGGGCCGCGCCGCCAAACAGGCGGGCCACCGCCGGGCGCAGCACATCGGGAGCAAGCTCGCCCAGACGCGGCAGGATGTCTTTGCCATGGCAGGCAATGCCGGCGGCCTTGAGTTCGGATTCGACCAGCGGCTCGGTCTCCTCCACCACCACCAGGTGCTGCACCCGTGCGGCAAACGCACGGATTTTATGCACCGGCAGCGGACAGGACAGGCCGAGCTTGAGCACTGGCGCATCCGGGAAGGCTTCGCGCACATGCATGAAGGCCGGGCCGGAGGCGACGAAGCCCACGGAAAGGTCACTGCCGTCGAACAGCGGGTTGAGCTCGGAGGTTTCGGCTTCGGCCGCCAGCGCCGCCTCGCGTTCGAACATCAGCGGCAGGCGCGGCTTGGCGTTGCCCGGCACCATCACCCAGCGGCGCGGATCCTTGGTGAAGCCGGCCGGCTCCACGGCGACCCGCTCGCCGACCTCGACACGGCCCTTGACGTGGCAGATGCGAGTCGTCAGACGCAGAATCACCGGGCAGCGGTGGCGCTCGGCCAGCTCAAAGGCCACGCGGGTCATCGCGTAAGCCTCCTGCGCGTCGGCCGGCTCCAGCACCGGCAAATGGGCAAAACGGCCCCAGAAGCGTGAATCTTGCTCGTTTTGCGACGAGGACATGCCCACATCGTCGGCCACCGCGATCACCAGCCCGCCTGCGGTGCCGGTCACGGTCATGGTCATGAGCGCATCGGAGGCCACGTTGAGGCCGACGTGCTTCATCGCGCAGAAAGCGCGCGCACCCATCATCGAGGCACCCAAGGCCACTTCCAACGAGACTTTCTCGTTGACCGACCACTCGGCATACACATCGGGGTAGTGCGCGAGTTCTTCCAGGATCTCGGTCGATGGCGTGCCCGGATAGGCGGCGGCCACCTTGCAGCCAGCCTCCCACACCGCACGCGCGACCGCTTCGTTACCCGAGAGAAACAGCCGGCTGGCAGCCGGCGCGGGCAAAGGTGCTCCCATGGACGGACTCTCCCGATCAGCGCAATCAAAGCGACTGAACTTACCGGTCGGTCAGCTTTGCCGGCTTGATCGAAGTCAACGCCCCGCCATTTGCCTTCCTGACCTATGGCAAAACCTGCTTGCGCATCAGAACAGCCGCTGCGGGGCTGGGCACTTGAGGCCCATCTGGGTGATGCGCCCGCCGTGATCCATCTCTTTGACCGTGAGCAGGAACGCCCCCAGGCTGATCTTGTCGCCCACCACCGGCGGACGCGCCAGGCGCTGGCGGAACATGACCGCCAACGGCAACCCGGCTTCCTCTTCGCGCAACTCAAACCCGTAGGCCGCGGCCAGCTCGCCCGCCGGGCAGTGCGGATCGACCACGAATTCGCCAAAGAATCCGGCGTGCGGCGTCAGTTCATTGCCCGCGCCGCCAGCGGCGAAGGCTTTGGCCAGGCGCTCGGCCAACTCATCGGGCGCGGCCAACCATACCGAATCCCCCGGCGCCAAACGGACACCCGCGATATGGCCCACCAACTTGCCCTGCTTGACCACCGCCACACAGCGCACCGCATCGCCGCCTTCTTCTTTGAGCAGCTCATCCGGCTGTCGACCTTCCGCACGGGAACCGGCGGCGACACGGTACTCCAGCAGTTCCAGCGCGGCGGTTTCGCCCACCCAAACCTCTAAGCGATCCACCGGCTCGTCGCGCGGCGGCACCACCACGCCAAACAACCGGGCGGCCATCGGCACCGTCGCCCCCTGCACCAGCAGCGACACCAACACCACCGCAAAGGCCACGTCGAACAGCAAAATGGAATTGGGCACCCCCATCATCACCGGGTAGATGGCCAGCACAATCGGTACCGCACCGCGCAGACCCACCCAGGAGATATAGGCCACCTCATTGCGGGCAAAATGAAAAGGCAGCAGACCCAACCATACCGCCAGCGGACGGGCGACCAGCATCAAAAAGAGTGCCATCGCCAACGCATGGCCGGCGTTGTCCAGCAGGTGGGAAGGGGTCACCAGCAGGCCGAGGATCAGGAACATACCGGCTTGCGCCAGCCAGGCCAGACCGTCCATCACCCGCAGCACATGTTCGGTGGCGTGGCAGCGCCTGTTGCCGACGATCAGGCCCGCCAGGTAGATGGCCAAAAATCCGCTGCCGTCGATGGCGTTGGTGGCCGAAAAAATCATCAGACCGCCGGAGACGATGAGCAGCGCATACAGCCCTTCGGCCAGCCGCAGGCGGGCGAGCAGCCGCGCCAACACCCAGCCGCCGAGCACCCCGGCAAGCGCCCCCAGGCCCATTTGCATGACCAGCAGCAGCAAAAAACGCCCTGCGCTGGCCGCTTCGGGCTGCAGCAACACTTCCACCATGACGGTGACCAGCAGAATGGCCATCGGATCGTTGGCGCCGGACTCGATTTCCAGCGTGGCCTTGACCCGGTCGTTGAGCCGCACGCCGCTGTTGCGCAACAGCGAAAACACCGCCGCCGCATCGGTGGAGCCGACGATGGCCGCCAGCAGCAAGGCCAGGCTCCAATGCACATCTAAAAGCCAGGTGGCAAAGAGCCCCAGCAGCAAAGCGGTGCCGATCACCCCCCAGGTGGCCAGCACCGCGGCCGGCCATAACGCCACCCGGAAGGTTTCGATGCGGGTTCGCAGCCCGCCGTCGAGCAGAATGACCGCCAAAGCAAGCTGACCGACCAGCATGGCGGTGGAAAAATCATGAAAGGCAATGCGGCCGACGCCTTCTTCGCCGGCCAGCATGCCAACGAACAGGAACAGCAACAGCAAGGGCAAGCCAAGCCGTGCGGACAGCGTGCTGGCTAGCACGCTGATGAATAGCAGCAGGCCGCCGAGCAGAAGGAAAGCATTGATCGAGGTCATTGCCGCCGATTACACCACAACAGGCGCGCCTCGTAATGGCCGCGCGCGCCCCGGCTCCCCCGAGGGCTGCCGAGCGGACGGCAGGCACGCTCAGCGCGGCGAGGCCGGCTCTGCGCTGACCACGTGCTGAACCAGCTCAGCCAGCGAATGGACGCCCATTTTTTCCATGACCCGGGCGCGATGCACTTCGACGGTCTTGATGCTGATGCCCAGCACATCGGCAATCTGCTTGTTGAGCTTGCCGACGACGATCAGATCCAGCACTTCGCGCTCGCGCTGGGTCAGTTGCGCCAAGCGGCGCGCGGTGTCGGCCTCTTGACGGCGCTTGGCGCGTTGTTCGCGCTCCGTGGTCAAGCACTGTTCGATCAGCCCGAGCATGTCGCGATCGGAAAAAGGTTTTTCGATGAAATCCACCGCGCCTTTTTTGAGCGCAGACACCGCCATCGGTACGTCGCCATGGCCAGTGATGAAGATTACCGGCAAGGTACAGCGCCTGCGGCCGAGTTCCTCGAACAGTTCCAACCCGCTCATGCCCGGCATGCGCACATCCAGCACCAAACAGCCGATCCACTGCGCGCTGTAGCCGCTCAGAAAGGCTTCGGCCGACTCATAGGCGCTCACCCGGTAACCATTGGATTCCAACAACCAGACGAGGGAGTCGCGCAAAGCTTCGTCGTCATCGACAACGTAGATGATCTGGTCAGGCTCGGCGGACAAGGCGCACACTGGCAGCCTCCGTGGGCAATGTGAAGGAGAAGATGGTACCGCCTTCCGGATTGGATTCAACCATCAGCCGGCCATCGTGAAACTCGATGATAGAGCGGCAGATGTTCAACCCCATGCCCATGCCTTCGGCCTTGGTGGTGTAAAACGGGGTGAACAGGCGCTTACGCGCCTCCTCGCCGATGCCGTACCCGCGGTCGATGACCGCCACCTCCACGCTCAACGGCCCGAGCGCTCTGGCGCGCACCCGCAACAACCGGTCTTCGGGCGGATTGCCCTGCATGGCATCCAGCGCGTTTTTGATCAGGTTGAGCACCACCTGCTCGATCATGATGCGGTCCGCATACACTGCAGGCAAATCCTCGGGCACCTCCTCGATCACCTTCACTCCCATGCGCCGGGCATCGATCTCGGCAAAGCCGATGGCGTCGTCGAGCACCTCGCCGATGGGCACTGCGCTGCGCCGCGGTTCGCTCTTCTTCACGAATTCCCGCACCCGGCGAATGATCTTGCCGGCGCGCTCGGCCTGGAAGCTGGCCTTTTGCATCGCCGCCAGCAGTTCTTCCTGCTTCCAGTTGCCCGACTGCATGCGGGTCACACAACCCATGCAGTAATTGGCAATCGCCGACAACGGCTGGTTGAGTTCATGCGCCAGCGTGGAGGCCATCTCGCCCAAGGTGATCAAGCGGCCGGTGCGTTGCAGGCGTTCTTCCTGCTGGCGCGAGATTTCCGCGGTCTGTTTGCGGTCGGTGATATCGGTGGCAATGCCCATACGTACCACCCGCCCATCGACCCAGCGGGTGGCTTGCTCGCGCACATGGTACCAGCGCCCGGAGAGCGGGTGCTGCAATTCGCCATCGAACAGCTCGCGCGGCAGATCGACCAAGGCCAGGCCGCGCGGGTCCACCCGATAGTCGCCGCGCTCGGGTTGCGGCACCGCTACGCCCCGTACCGTGCGCCCAACCGCATCGAAGCCGTGAATGTTCTTGAACGCGCGATTGGCAAAAAGAATTTCGTCGGTGCGCGCATCGGCCACGAACACCGCCGCATCCAGGCCGTCGAGCACCGCTTCGAAACGTTCGTGTGCTGCTTCCAAGGCAGCGCGCACCCGTTTCGGCTCGGTGATATCAGTCACCGAGGCCATCCAGCCGGTCTGCTTGCCGGTCAAATCGATCAATGGCGAGAGATAAAAGCGCGCATCCAGGCGTTCGCCGTTTTTGCGCCGGATGCGCATCTCGAAGCCACTGGCCGGCGCCTGCCCGGCCAGCGTCAAGGCCAGGTTGCGCTGGCAGGTGTCAACATCTTCGGCCGGCCAGTACGGAAACGGGGGCTCGGCGCCGACCAGTTCATCTTGCGAAAAACCCACCATTCGGCAAAACGCCGAATTCACATAAATGATGCGCCCGGACAGATCGATGGCGCGCAGCCCGGTAATGACCGATTCTTCCATCGCCTTGCGAAAGGCGGACTCGGCGCGCAGCGCCTCCTCGGTGGCCTTGCGCCCGGTGATGTCGTGCGCCACCGCATAGACCAGCTTTTCCTCGCGCACCGGGTTGATGTTCCACACCAGCCATTTGTAGCGCCCGTCCTTGCAACGGCAGCGGTTTTCAAAGCTCACTGCCTCGCCGCCTTCGAGCAGGCGTAAGTGATCCAGCGTAATCGCAGCGTCTTCGGCATGCACCAGTTCAAGCAGCGCGCGGCCGGCAAGCGCCTCGGGCGGATAGCCGAGCACCCGCTCGAAGGCCGGATTGCAGCGTCGAAAACAGCCATCCAGGCCGACCACGCACAGCATATCGAGCGACAGGTTGAACAGACGGTCGCGCTCGCGCTCGACCTGCACCCGGCGCAGCACATGCCCACGCAGCAGCCACAGGCTCCACAAGACCAGCACCGACAAGCCGACGATGACCAAGGTCGGTAAGCTTTGCGGCAGCTGACCGGCGGCGCGCAAGGCGGTGGCCCGCAAACGCAGGCCGCCGCCCGGCGGATCGAGCGGAATTTCGTAGAACACCCCTTCGTCTAGGGTGCTGACCGCCGAACTGACCGCCAGCGTTTCACCCTGCGGGCTGATCAGCGCCAGCCGGTATTTCTCGGCAAACCAGTCCGGGAACATGTCGCGCGCCATGCGCTCGATGGAATACACCGCGGCGACCGCCCCCAGGAATTCACGGCCGCGGCGCACCGGTACAAAGACCTCGATGACCGCATTGCTGCGTGGATTGATATACGGCAAGCCATAGCTCGGCCCGCCCAGGTCGCGCGCGCGCTCGAAAGGCGTACGCTGGGGCACAACCAGAACATCGCCGGCCAGCCATTCGGTGGTATCAAAAGGCGCCGACCAGCGCACCACTTCGTCCGCGTCCACCCACACCACGTTCACCAGTTCGCTGTTGTTGGCGATATGCTGGTTGGCACGCAACTGAAAAGCGTCCGGATCGAGCGCCCCGGCGGCCAGATCGCGGGCAAGCTGCGCAAGGAATTCCTCGGTCCCCTGCATATGCAGCCGTAGCGTTTGCTCGGCCCATTGCACGTCGCGCGCCACCGCGCTGCGCTGCGCAGCCCCCTCACGCGCTTGCAGCAACCCAACCAAGGCCAGCATGGCCAGCGCAAACACCACCACCGCCGCATACGGGGCGGCCCAGTACCAGCGGGCGAGCGCAAATTGACCGCTTTGAGCGGAATCGGACATAGCGTTTCGGATGGGTTGCGGTTTGCGATGCGCACACAATGCGCTCAGGCAGCGGGCGGCGCGGGCAGTGTTCACAGTGTCATTTTTGCTGCGCCGACGCACCTGCCAAAATTCGGTGTTTCCCTTATCGCGTGTCTCGATCCGGCGGGCGCTTGGGGTTTTCGCCAATTCAACGCGGGGGCTGTCCAACTTACAGTCTTTGACCATGGCCCCCACCGTTTCGCTTCGACTGCTGCGCCATGCCTGCGCACTGCTGGCGGCTTGGCTGTGGGTGTCGGCGCAGGCAGTGGCAGCCGAACCGGTGCGTGTCGCCGTGACCGGGCCCTTTACCGGTGGCTCCAGCCCGATGGGTCTGTCGATGCGCGAAGGCATCCGCATCGCCGTGGCCGAAATCAATGCCCGCGGCGGCGTGCTCGGCCGCCCGCTCGAACTCATCGAGCGCGACGACGAGGCGCGCAACGAACGCGGCGCTCAAGTGGTGCAGGAACTCATCAAGGAGGGGGTGGTGGCGGGTCTGGGCATCGTCAACACCGGAGTGGCACTGGCCAGTCAGCGTTTTTACCAGCAGGCACGCATTCCGGTGATCACCTCGGTGGCCACCGGTTCGCTGATCACCAAGCAATTTCTGCCGCCGCAACATCCGGAAAACTTCGTGTTTCGGGTGTCGGCCAACGACACCCTGCAGGCGGCGATGATCGTGGAAGAAGCAGTCGAGCGTCAGGGTCTGCGGCGCGTGGCGATTTTTCATGACGCCACCAACTATGGCCAGCTCGGCCGGGAGGATCTCGAGCAAGCCCTGCTCGCACGCGGCCTTCATCCGGTGGCGGTCGAGCGCTTCCAGTTGCGCCAGGCCGATATGCTCACCCCGCTGCGCCGTGCGCGCGCGGCCGGCGCGCAGGCGGTGCTCACTTACGGCATCGGCCCCGAGCTTGCGCAGATTGCCAACGGCATGGCGCGCATGGGCTGGAAAGTGCCACTGATCGGCAGTTGGACGCTGGCCATGTCCAATTTCATCGACAACGCCGGCCCCAATGCAGAAGGCGCGCGCATGCCGCAGACCTTCATCCAGGAACCCACCACCGAACGGCGCGCGAGCTTTCTCGCCGCATGGAAGGAGAAAACGGGAACGGAGCGCATTCCGGTGCCACCGGCGGCCGCGCAGGGGTATGATTCGGCCTTGCTGCTGGCTGCCGCCATCGAGCAGGCGGGCAGCACCGACGGCGACCGCATCCGTGAGGCGCTCGAAGACCTGCGCACCCCGGTCCACGGCGTCATCATGAGGTATCATCGCCCGTTTTCCCGCACCAACCACGAGACGATCACCGATACCCGGGACATCTCGATGGGCGAAGTACGTAACGGTCAGGTGGTCTTTGCTCGAGACGAAGATCGCCAGCGGGCCACTCAGCAATGAGGCCGCGACCGGCCATCCGCTTTCCCGATCGGCCGGGAGACACTCTCCCTCCCTCCCTCATCTCCCGGCCGATTTTTTTCCTCCATGCCCTGCCCCGCGCGCCTGCTGTATCACGCCAGGCGAGCGGCGCTGCCGCCACACCCATCCATGCCCGCCGGGCGACAACCGCGCCTGCGCACGGCACGACGACCCCTAGGCCAGTCGGGCTTCATCCGTATTATTGCAACAGACGAAACGATGTTGCACATCGCGAAACTAAGTTCTATAGTTCCGGATACTGGCCGTCCGCCAGCCGCGCGGCGGCCTTTTTACGCATCAACCTAAACCGTCCCGACCCGGTTTCCCCGCAACCGGAAGGGTGTCGCCAACCGCAAGTCATGAGGAGACAGACCATGACCGGGAACGCCAACGTACTGCTGCAGACCGATCCGGACGCGCAGGAAACGCAGGAATGGCTGGACGCACTGGCCGCCGTGATCGACAACGAGGGCGCTGCGCGCGCCCACTACCTGATCGAGAAACTGATCGAATCCGCGCGCGAAGAAGGGGTGGACATTCCCTACTCGGCCAACACTCAGTACATCAACACCATCCCGGTCGAGCAGCAGCCTAAATACCCCGGCAATCCGGACATGGAAATCCGGATTCACTCTTTTATTCGCTGGAACGCCATGGCCATGGTGGTGCGCGCCAACAAGCACACCAACGTCGGTGGCCATATCGCCTCGTTTGCTTCGGCCGCGGCGCTCTATGACGTGGGCTTTTCGCATTTCTGGAAAAGCATCGAGCATGAGACCGGCGGCGACTTGGTCTTTTTCCAGGGCCATTCGGTGCCCGGCGTGTATGCCCGCGCCTTCATGCTCGGCCGGCTGACCGAGGAGCAGCTCGACAACTTCCGTCAGGAAGTCGACGGCCGGGGCATCTCCTCCTACCCGCACCCCTGGCTGATGCCGGATTTCTGGCAGTTCCCGACCGTATCGATGGGCCTGGGGCCGCTGCAGGCCATCTACCAGGCCCGTTTCATGAAGTACCTGGCCAGCCGCGGCCTGATCGATGCGGCCAAGGCCGCGCAGCGCAAGGTTTGGGCCTTCCTGGGCGACGGCGAGACCGACGAAGTCGAGTCGCTCGGCGCCATCGGCATGGCGGCCCGCGAACGCCTGGACAATTTGATCTTCGTGATCAACTGCAACCTGCAGCGGCTCGATGGCCCAGTACGCGGCAACGGCAAGATCATCCAGGAACTCGAAGCCGAGTTCCGCGGTGCCGGCTGGAATGTGATCAAGGTGATCTGGGGTACCCACTGGGATGCGCTGTTCGCACGCGACAAAAAGGGCATTCTCAAAAAACGCATGATGGAATGCGTCGATGGCGAGTACCAGACCTTCAAGGCCAAAGATGGCGCCTATGTGCGGGAGCACTTCTTCAACACCCCGGAACTGAAGGCGCTGGTGGCCGACTGGACCGACGACGAAATCTGGCAACTGAACCGCGGCGGGCACGACATTTTCAAGATTTTTGCCGCCTACAAAGCCGCCACCGAGCATCGCGGACAGCCCACGGTCATTCTCGCCAAGACCATCAAGGGTTTCGGCATGGGCCAGGCGGGCGAGGCGATGAACATTTCTCACCAGCAGAAAAAGCTCGATCTGGAGGCAGTCCGCCGCTTCCGCGACCGCTTCAACCTGCCGGTGCCGGACGACAAGCTCGCCGAACTGCCGTACTTGCGCTTTGCAGAAGACTCACCCGAATACCAGTACATGAAAGAGCGCCGCATGGCACTGGGTGGTTTTCTGCCGCAGCGCCGGCGCAAGGCCGAACCGCTGACGGTGCCGGGTCTGGAGACTTTCGCTGCGCTGCTCAAGGCGTCCGGCGAGGGACGTGAGCTGTCGACCACCATGGCCATGGTGCGAATCATGAACACCCTGCTCAAAGACAAGCACATTGGTCGCCATGTCGTGCCCATCGTGCCCGACGAGAGCCGCACCTTCGGCATGGAAGGCATGTTCCGCCAGTACGGCATCTGGAACCAGGACGGGCAGAAATACGTGCCGGAAGACCATGACCAGTTGATGTTCTACAAAGAATCGGAAACCGGCCAGGTGCTGCAGGAAGGCATCAACGAGGCCGGCGCTATGGCCGACTGGATCGCCGCCGGCACCGCCTACAGCGTGCATGGCGTGCAGATGATCCCGTTCTACATCTTCTATTCGATGTTCGGCCTGCAGCGCACCATGGACCTGTGCTGGGCGGCGGCCGACCAGCGCACCCGCGGCTTCCTGATCGGCGGCACCGCCGGACGCACCACGCTCAACGGCGAAGGCTTGCAGCACGAGGACGGTCACAGCCAGATCATGGCCAACATGATCCCCAACTGCGTGTCCTACGACCCGACCTTCCAGTACGAGGTGGCGGTGATCGTGCAGGACGGGCTGCGCCGGATGTTCGCCGAACAGGAAGACATCTACTACTACATCACGGTGATGAACGAGAACTACGAACATCCCGAGATGCCGGCCGGTGCCGCAGATGACATCCTGAAGGGCATGTACGCCTTCCGCAAGGGCGCCGACAAGAAGGGGCCGCGGGTGCAACTGCTGGGCTCCGGCACCATCTTCCGCGAGGTCATCGCCGCCGCCGATCTGCTCAAAAACGATTGGGGCGTGGAAGCCGATCTGTGGGGCTGCCCGAGCTTCAACGAGCTGACCCGCGACGGCCAGCACTGCGAGCGCTGGAACCTGCTGCATCCGCTGGAGACGCCGAAGAAGTCGCATGTCGAGACCTGCCTGGAAGGCACCGAAGGGCCGGTGATCGCCGCCACCGACTACATGAAGCTCTATGCCGAACAGATCCGCCCCTTCGTCAAGCGCACCTATGTCACGCTGGGCACCGACGGCTTCGGCCGCTCCGACACCCGTGAAAAGCTGCGCCACTTCTTCGAGGTGGACCGCTACTGGGTGACGCTGGCCGCGCTGAAGGCGCTGGCCGACGACGGGGTGATCGAGCGCGACAAGGTCGCCGCCGCGATGGTCAAGTACAAGCTCGACGCCAACAAGCCCGATCCGGTGACGGTCTGAGGAGGAGATGACGATGAGCCAGTTGATTGAAGTGAAGGTTCCGGACATCGGCGACTTCGCGGATGTGCCGGTGATCGAGCTGTTCGTCAAGGTGGGCGACACCATCAAGGTCGATGACCCGGTGTGCACATTGGAATCCGACAAGGCCACCATGGATGTGCCCTCGTCGGCTGCCGGGGTGATCCGCGAAGTGCTGGTCAAGGTCGGCGACAAGGTGTCCGAAGGCAGCGTGCTCGTCAAAGTCGAGGCCGAAGCCGCCGCAACGGCCGCCTCCGCCCCCGTCGCGCCCCATCCGACAGCCCCCGCGCCGCTGGCCGCTGCAGCCACGGAAAGCGCCGCGCCGGCGCCAGCCGGCGGCCTGGTCGAGGTGGTGGTGCCGGACATCGGCGACTTCTCCGACGTGCCGGTAATCGAACTGTTCGTAAAGGCCGGCGACCGCATCCAGGTCGATGATCCGGTGTGCACCCTGGAATCCGACAAGGCCACCATGGATGTGCCCGCGTCGGCTGCCGGGGTGATCCGCGAGGTGCTGGTCAAGGTCGGCGACAAGGTGTCGAAGGGCAGCCTGCTGCTGAAGGTCGACACCGGCGCCGCCACGGCGACCGCTTCATCCGCAGCGGTAGCGTCGCCACCCGCACCCAGCGCGCCGGTGGCAGCGGCCGCCCCGGCTCCGATGCCGGCCGCCGCACCGACCCCGGCGGCCCCGTCGGCGGTGAAGCTCGGCGGCAAGGTACACGCCAGCCCCTCGGTGCGCGCCTATGCCCGCGAGCTGGGCGTGGATCTGGCCCAGGTCAAGGCCACCGGGCCGAAGAACCGCATCCTGAAGGAAGACGTGACCGCCTTCGTCAAGGGCGCGATGACCAGCGGCGTGGTGCCGGGCCGCACGCCGGCTGCGCCAGCCGGCGCCAGCCTCGGCGGCGGCCTGGATCTACTGCCCTGGCCGAAGGTCGACTTCGCCAAGTTCGGCCAGATCGAGGTCAAACCCTTGAGCCGGATCAAGAAGATCTCCGGCCAGAACCTGGCGCGCAACTGGGTGATGATCCCGGCGGTGACCTATCACGAGGATGCCGACATCACCGACCTGGAAGCCTTCCGGGTGCAGGTGAACAAGGAAAACGAGAAGTCCGGCAGAAAGCTCACCATGCTTGCCTTCATCATCAAGGCCTCGGTGCGCGCGCTGCAGGAATTCCCCGAGTTCAACAGCAGCCTCGATGGCGACAACCTGGTCTACAAGAAGTACTACAACATCGCCTTCGCCGCCGACACGCCCAATGGCCTGGTGGTGCCGGTGGTCAAGGACGCCGACAAAAAGAGCGTGTTCGAGATCGCCGCCGAGACCGCCGAGCTGGCCAAGAAAGCGCGCGACGGCAAGCTCGGCCCGGCCGACATGTCCGGCGCCTGCTTCACGATTTCGTCTTTGGGCGGCATCGGCGGCACCTATTTCGCGCCGATCATCAACGCGCCGGAAGTCGCGATCCTCGGGGTCAACAAGTCGGTCATGAAGCCGGTGTGGGACGGCAAGCAATTCGTGCCGCGGCTGATCCTGCCGATGTCGCTGACCGCGGATCACCGGGTCATCGACGGCGCGCTGGCCACCCGCTTCAATGTGTATCTGGCGCAACTTTTGGCCGACTTCCGTCGGGTCATGCTGTAAGGAGGCCAGGAGATGAGCCAGATAGTCGACATCAAGGTGCCGGACATCGGGGATTTCTCGGATGTGCCGATCATCGAACTGTTCGTCAAACCCGGCGACCGCATCGCGGTCGATGACGCGGTGTGCACGCTGGAATCCGACAAGGCGACGATGGACGTGCCCGCCTCGGCCGCCGGTGTGGTCCGCGAGGTGCTGGTCAAAGTCGGCGACAAGGTCAGCGAAGGCACGGTGCTCTTGAAGGTTGAAGCGGCAGCCGGCGCAGAAGCGCCTGCCGCAACCCCTGCCCCGGCTGCGCCCCCCGCGCCGGTGAGCGCCCCGTCGGCCGCCGCGCACGCCGGTGGCGCGGATGCCGAATACGACCTGGTGGTGCTCGGCGGCGGTCCGGGTGGCTATTCGGCGGCCTTCCGCGCCGCCGACCTGGGCCTCAAGACCGCGATCATCGAGCGCTACGCCACGCTCGGTGGCGTGTGCCTGAACGTCGGCTGCATCCCTTCAAAGGCGCTGCTCTATGTCGCGGCAGTGATCGAGGAAGCCGAACATGCCGCGGCGGCCGGCATCGGCTTTGCCAAACCCACGGTGGACATCGACGCATTGCGCAAACACAAGGACGGCGTGGTCGGCAAGCTGACCGCTGGTCTTGCCGGCATGGCCAAGGGCCGCAAGGTCGAGGTGATCCGTGGCTATGGCCATTTCCTCGATCCGCATCATCTGGAAGTCGAAGAAACCACCGGCAGCAGCCAGGACAAGACCGGCGCGAAGAAGGTCGTGCGCTTCAAGCGGTGCATCATCGCCGCGGGCAGCGCCGCGGTGCATCTGCCCTTCCTGCCGCGCGATGCGCGCATCGTCGATTCGACCGGCGCACTCGAATTGCGCCAGGTGCCGGAAAAGATGCTGGTGATCGGCGGCGGCATCATCGGCCTGGAGATGGCCACGGTGTATTCCACGCTGGGCGCGCGCATCGACGTGGTCGAGATGACGGACGGCCTGATGCAGGGGCCGGACCGCGACGCGGTCAAAGTGTGGGAAAAACACAACGCCCACCGCTTCGACCGGATCATGCTCAAGACCAAGACCGTCGCGGTCGAGGCCAAGGACGACGGGCTGTGGGTGAAGTTCGAAGGCGACAACGCGCCTTCTGAACCCGTGCGCTACGACCTGATCCTGCAATCGGCCGGCCGCACGCCCAACGGCAAAAAGATCGGCGCCGACAAGGCCGGCGTGATCGTCAATGAGCGCGGCTTCATCCCAGTCGATGCGCAGATGCGCACCAATGTGCCGCACATCTTCGCCATCGGCGACATCGTCGGCCAGCCGATGCTGGCGCACAAGGCGGTGCATGAGGGGCATGTGGCGGCCGAAGTGGCGGCCGGCGAGGCACTCGGCAAGCCGGAGCTTGCCCGGGCGGCCTTCGACGCCACGGTGATCCCCGGCGTGGCCTACACCCATCCGGAGGTGGCCTGGGTCGGCTACACCGAGGCGCAGGCCAAGGCCGAAGGCAAGAAGGTCGAGGTGGCGAAATTCCCGTGGGCGGCTTCGGGGCGCGCAATCGCCAATGGCGCCGAGTATGGCTTCACCAAGCTGATCTTCGACGCCGAGACCCACCGGGTGATCGGCGGCAGCATCGTCGGCCCGTCGGCCGGCGACATGATCGGCGAGGTCTGCCTGGCAATCGAAATGGGCGCCGATGCGGTGGATATCGGCAAGACCATCCATCCGCACCCGACGCTGGGAGAGACCATCGGCATGGCCGCCGAAGTGGCGCATGGCAGCTGCACCGACCTGCCGCCCGCGCGCAAAAAATAAAACCCACGCGGCAGGCCCCAATTTGCCTGCGTGCACACTGACGGGCCGACGGAACTTGCGGGTTCCGCCGGCCCGTTTTTCGTTTAGTGCCGCAATGCATCCGTAAAAATTTTGCTGCAACGCACAAATCATTTCTTGACTTCTCAGTTTTGCATCTTAAACTGTCAATTGTGCACTGCAGCAATGAACATCCCGATCATCTGCTGCCGGCCATGCCAACCCTCACCTCATCAGGAGCCCACCATGATCACCACCCCCGAAAAACTCGCCGCAAGCAACAAAGCCACTATTGAATCCTTGCTGGGCGTCAGCGCCGCCGCCATGGCCTCTGCCGAACGTCTGGCAGCGCTGAACCTCAACACCGCCCGCGCCATGATCGAAGACAGCATGGCCCACCTCAAGGCATTGACCGAAGCCAAGGATCCGCAAGCCTTTGTCACCCTGCAAACCTCGCTCGTTCAACCCGGTGCCGAAAAGCTGGTGGCCTACTACCGCGGCGTTTATGAAATCGCGTCGCAAAGCCAGGAAGAGATCACCAAGCTGCTCGAATCCCATTTTGCCGAGCTGAACAACACGATGAATGCCGTGCTGGACGAGGCCGCCAAGTCCGCTCCGGCCGGTTCCGACGTAGCCGTCTCCGCAGCCAAGAGCGCGCTCGCCGCCGCCAACTCCGCCTATGACAGCGTCAGCAAGGCGGCACGCCAGGTGGTGGATATCGCCGAAGCCAACATCAACGCCGCAACCAGCGCGGCCATCAAGGCCGTCGGCAGCACTGCTGCCAAGCCGGCCCGCAAATCCGCTTGATCGTTTGTGGCCCGCGCCCGCAAGGCACAGGCCAAAATTGCGGCCCGCCAGGGAGCGGGCCGCGGCGTTTTGTGAAGCCTGACGCAGCGGCCCCGACCGGGCTAGAATCCGAAACACCTGCCCAAGGATTCGCCGGCTATGAAGACCAAGACTGCCGAAACCATCGTCTGGCGCAAGCCCAATGGCGCGCCAATCGCCTGTCTGGAAAAAATCAAAGTGCTCAATGAAAACCATGCGGAACTGCGCCAGACGGTGCAGGACATCATGGAAGATGCCCTATTGATGGGTTGCAGCGAAGCACAAATCCGCGCCGCCATGCACGCGCTGATCGACGAGGTCGTGCCGGCTTTTGGCGAGCTGCCGGACTGAGCGTGCATGAACGGATAAACGGATAACAGATTCGCCTGCGGCTGGCTGCGCCGGACCCTCCGGCGGGCGGCCGCGTATTGGCCCGGCGCACGCCAGCGCCGGGCGCACTCAAGGAGGTGACCATGCCCGGCCTGCTGCCCGATGTCGATCCCGATGGCCTGCTCGAATACTCGGTGGTCTATACCGACCGCTCGCTGAACCACATGTCGCGCGCCTTCCAGGGCGTGATGTGCGATCTGTCGGCGTTATTGAAGAAGGTCTATCGCGCCCAGGCGGTGGCCATCGTGCCCGGCAGCGGTACTTTTGCCATGGAGGCGGTTGCACGCCAGTTCGCCACTGGACGCAACACACTGGTGATCCGCAATGGCTGGTTCAGCTATCGGTGGACCCAGATTTTCGACATGGGCGGCATTCCAGCCGCATCGGTGGTGCTCAAAGCGCGGCCGACGAGCGACCAGCCTCAGGCGCCGTTTATCCCACCGCCGATCGACGAAGTCGTCGCCGCGATCCGTGAGCACCGCCCTGAAGTGGTCTTTGCGCCTCATGTGGAAACCTCCGCCGGCATGATCCTGCCCGACGCCTATTTGCGTGCAGTGGCCGACGCGGTGCATGCCGTGGGCGGCCTGTTCGTGCTCGACTGCATCGCCTCCGGTGCGATCTGGGTGGACATGGAGGCGACCGGCGTCGACATCCTGATCAGCGCGCCGCAAAAAGGCTGGAGCAGCTCGCCCTGCTGTGGCCTGGTGATGCTGGGCGAAGCCGCGCGCGCACGGATCGATGCCACCGACAGCACCAGTTTCGCCTGTGACCTGAAAAAGTGGTTGCAGATCATGGCCGCCTTTGAAAGCGGCGGCCACGCCTACCACGCCACCATGCCCACCGACGGCCTACGCCGGCTGCGCGACAGCATGCTGGAGACCGAACAGCGCGGCTTCGAAACGATGCGCGCCGCGCAAGAAGCGCTCGGCGCCCGGGTGCGCGGGCTACTGGAAGCACACGGTTTTCCCAGCGTGGCCGCTGAAGGCTTCAAGGCACCGGGGGTGGTGGTGAGCTACACCGACGATGAGGCCATCAAAAGCGGCGCGGCTTTCGCTGCCGCCGGGCTGCAGACTGCGGCCGGCGTGCCGCTGCAATGCGACGAGCCGGCGGATTTCAAAACTTTCCGGATCGGCTTGTTTGGCCTGGACAAGCTCAACGATATCGACGGTACGGTCATGCGGCTGCAGCGTGCGCTGGAGGCGCTGCGCCCCGCTTTGCGCGCGCACTGACGGGCGCGCACCACCGCACCCGTCCGCTCACGCCTGCCCGATCGGCACGATCCGCGCCGCCCCGCGCTGACTGCGGCGCAGCTGCCAATCCTTGACCAGCGCGTAGAGCGCGGGGATCACCGCCAGGGTCAGCACGGTGGAGGAGATCATCCCGCCCACCATGGGCGCGGCGATGCGGCTCATCACCTCCGAACCGGTGCCGGTGCTCCACATGATGGGCAGCAGGCCGGCCATGATCGCCACCACGGTCATCATCTTCGGCCGCACCCGCTCCACCGCGCCTTCCATGATCGCGTGGTAGAGGTCGGCCGCGCCGGGCAGCCGCCCTTCGGCTGCGCGCTCGGCACGAATCCGGCGCCATGCCTGATCCAAATAGAGCAGCATCACCACGCCGGTCTCTGCCGCCACGCCGGCCAGGGCGATGAAGCCCACCGCCACCGCCACGCTCATGTTGTAGCCCAGCCACCACATCAGCCAGACGCCGCCGACCAGTGCGAAGGGCACCGACAGCATGACGATCAGGGTCTCGGTCAGGCGCCGGAAGTTCAGATAGAGCAGCACGAAGATGATCGCCAGGGTGAGCGGCACCACCACGATCAGCTTGGCCTTGGCGCGCTCCATGTACTCGAACTGCCCCGACCAGGTGGCGTAGTAGCCGGGCGGGAAGCGGACCTTCGCGGCCACCGCCTGCTGAGCCTCCTTCACATAAGAGCCGATGTCGCGGTCGCGGATGTCGATGAACACATAGGCAACGAGCAAAGCGTTTTCGGTCTTGATTCCGGGCGGGCCGTTGCGCAAATGAATATCGGCGAGCTGGCCGAGCGGGATCATGCCCGCGGCTGCCGGCACCAAGACCTCGGTGGCGATACGCTGCGGGTCGTCACGCAGGGCGCGCGGATAGCGCACGCTGATGTCGTAGCGCTCCAGGCCCTCCACCGCGGTGGTCACCGGCGCGCCACCCAGTGCGGTGGCCACCACCTGCTGGAAGTCACCCACGGTGATGCCGTAGCGCGCCAATTGCTCGCGGCGCGGGACGATGTCCAGGTAGTAGCCGCCGGTGGCACGCTCGGCATAGGCGCTCGATGTGCCTGGCACGTCTTTCACTGCCTGCTCGATTTCGCGCGCCAGCTGCTCGATAGTGGCGAGATCCTTGCCGAACACCTTCACCCCCACCGGGGTGCGGATGCCGGTGGACAGCATGTCGATGCGCGCCTTGATCGGCATGGTCCACGAGTTGGCGACCCCTGGGAACTTGAGCGCCGCGTCCATCTCGGCGATCAGCTTGTCCACCGTCATGCCGGGACGCCACTCGTACGCCGGTTTGAGGTTGATCACCGTCTCGAACATCTCGATCGGCGCCGGGTCGGTGGCGCTCGCGGCGCGCCCGGCCTTGCCGTACACCGACTCGACTTCGGGGAAGGTCTTGATCACCCGGTTGGTCACCGCCAGCAGGCGGGACGCTTCGGTCACCGACATGCCCGGCAGCGAAGCCGGCATGTAGAAGATGGCGCCTTCATCGAGCGTGGGCATGAACTCCGAGCCGATCTGCCGTGCCGGGAACACGGTGGCGGCCATCGACGCCAGCGCCAGCACCAGGGTAAGCCACTTGTGGCGCATCACCCACTGGATGATCGGCCGGTACACCCGGATCAGCAAGCGGTTTACCGGGTTCTTCTGCTCCGGCATGATGCGCCCGCGGATGAAGAACATCATCAGCACCGGCACCAGGGTCACCGACAGCAGCGCGGCGCCCGCCATGGCGAAGGTCTTGGTGAAAGCCAGCGGGCTGAACAGCCGCCCTTCCTGCCCTTCCAGCGTGAACACCGGCAGGAAGGACACGGTGATGATCAACAGCGAGAAGAACAGCGCCGGGCCGACCTCCTTGCAGGCGGCGATCATGGTCATCGCGCGCTCGTGCTGCGTGGCCTCCGGCGCCAGGCGTTCCAGGCGCTTGTGGGCGTTCTCGATCATCACGATGGCCGCATCCACCATCGCGCCGATGGCAATCGCAATGCCGCCCAGGCTCATGATGTTGCTGCCCATGTCCATCGCCCGCATGGCGATGAAGGCGATGAGGATACCGATCGGCAGCGTAATGATGGCCACCAGCGCGCTGCGCACATGAAGCAGGAAGATCACGCACACCGCGGCGACGATCAGGCTCTCCTCGATCAGCGTCCACTTGAGGTTGGCGATCGCGCGCTCGATCAGCGGCGCGCGGTCGTACACCGGCACGATCTCGGTGCCTTCCGGTAGCCCCGGCTTGAGTTCTTCGATCTTTTTCTTGACGTTGGCGATCACCTCCAGCGCGTTTTGACCGAAGCGCGCCATGACGATGCCGGAGGCCACCTCGCCTTCGCCATTGAGTTCCGCGATGCCGCGCCGGCCGGCCGGCACCAGCTCCACCCGCGCCACGTCCGACACCCGCACCGGGGTGCCGCCGTCGGCCTTGAGCACCAGCTTTTCGATGTCGCCCACGCCATCGAGATACCCCAGGCCGCGCACCATGAATTCCTTCTCGGCCAGTTCCACCACCCGGCCGCCGACGTCGCGGTTGGACTCGCGAATCACCTGCGACACGCGCGCCAGCGGTATGCCGAAAGCCGCCAGCCGGTGCGGGTCCACGGTGACCTGGTATTGCTTGACGAAGCCGCCGACGCTGGCCACCTCGGCCACGCCGCCGGCCTTGGTGAGCTGGTAGCGCACGTACCAGTCCTGCACGCTGCGCAGGTCGGCAAGAGACTGGGCCTTGCCGGTCAGCGCGTACTGGAACACCCAGCCCACGCCGGTGGCATCTGGGCCGAGCTGCGGATTGACCCCGGAAGGCAGGTTGCCCTGCGCCGCGCTGAGGTATTCCAGCACCCGCGAGCGCGCCCAGTAGATGTCGGTGCCGTCCTCGAAGATCACGTACACATAGGAGGCGCCGAACATCGAGAAACCGCGCACCACACGGGCCTTGGGCACCGCGAGCATGGCGGTGGTGAGCGGATAGGTGACCTGGTCCTCCACCACCTGTGGCGCCTGGCCGGGGTACTGGGTATAGACGATCACCTGCACGTCGGAAAGATCGGGCAGCGCGTCCAGCGGCGTCTTTTTCAGCGCATACACGCCGCCGGCGACCACCGCAAAGGTGGCGAGCAAGACCAGGAAAACATTGCGCGCGGACCATTCGATCAGCCGGTCGAGCATCTCAGTGCCCCCCGTGGCCGGCAGCATGGGCGCCGTCCATCTTCTGGATGCGGGTGATGACGAACTCGCCGTCGCCGCGGTCCTCGAAGGCGAACCAGATCGGCTCGCCGGGCAGAATGCCGGCCGTCACCTCGGGGTTGTCCAGTCCGAAGTCCATGGTCATCGCCGGCCACTGCAGGTCGGGGATGGGGTCGTGGGTCATCGACACCGAGTTGCTGGACAGATCGATGGATTCGATCCGGCCGGTGGCCTCATACACCTTGGCGGCCGCCTGCGGCGCCACAAAGGCGGCCAGCGCGGCCTTGAGGTTGCTCTCGGCGTCGATCAGGAAGTTGGCCGCCACCACCACCTCGTCGCCCTCGGCCAGCCCGTCGAGGACTTCCACCCGCTCGCTGCCGCGCTGGCCCAGCTTGACCGCCTGGGGCTTGAAGCGTCCTTCTCCCTGCACCACGAGCACCACCTGGCGCTCGCCGGAATCGATCACCGCCGAACGCGGCACCGTCACTTGCGGGCTACGCCCGGCAGTAGCCAGTTCCACATGGGCAAACATGCCCGGACGCAGCAGGCCCTCCGGGTTGGAAAGCTCCAGACGGACCGGCGTGGTGCGGGTGGCGGCATTGAGCGTCGGGTACACATAGGTCACGCGGGCTGCGAAGCTGCGGCCGGGGTAGGCATCGAGGCTCAGCTGGGCGCTTGCGCCCACCTCGATCCGTGCCAGGTCCTGTTCATACACATCGGCCAGCACCCATACCGAGGACAGGTCCGCAATGCGGTAGATCGCTGTGCCGGGCGCAAAACGCATGCCTTCGACCGCACGCTTTTCCAGCACCACGCCACTGACCGGCGAGTTCAGCGTCACCCGCGCGGCCTCACCCTTGCCGGGCGCCACCTGCCAGTTGCGCAGGCGCTCGCGCGCAGCCAGGGCCAGGCGCTCGGCGCCGGCCTGCGCCGCGGCATCGCCTGCGCCCACACTGCTCGACAGACGCTCGGCAATCTGCAGTTCCTGCTGCGCCGAGACCAGTTCCGGGCTGTACACCGCAAACAGCGGCTGACCTTTCTTCACCGGATCGCCGGTGGCCGAGACGAACAGGCGCTCGATCCAGCCTTCGAAGCGCGGCGCCACGTCGTGGATGCGGCGCTCATCTACTTCCACCCGGCCCACCGCGCGCACCGCGGCATCGACCACCGCGGTTTCGGCACGCGCGGTCTTCACGCCCAGGGTCTGCAGGCGCGCCGGGCTGACCTTGACCACCCCGGTATCGTCCGGCTCGTCGCCCTCATACACCGGAATGTAATCCATGCCCATTGAATCCTTCTTGGGCACCGGTGAGGTGTCCGGCAGGCCCATCGGGTTGCGGTAGTAGAGAATCTTGCGTTCGCCGCTGCCTTGCGCAGGTGCCGCCTCGCCGGCCGCGGCCACATCGGTGCCGGCCGCCGGCGTGCGCTGTGCGCCGCGGCCGGCCCAGTAGCCGCCAGTCGCAGCCACGGCAATCGCCACTACGGTCAGGCCCCAACCCATCGGTCGCATCACAGGCTTCCTCCAGCAAGCAGTTCCAGTTCGGCCAGCGCCAACGCGGTGTCGGTTTCGGCCTCCAGCAGAGCAAGGCGGGTGCGCAGGATCTGCCGCTGCGCCTCGATCACGGTATTGAAATTGACCCGCCCGGTTTCGTAGCCGGCGCGGGCGGACTCAAAAGTGGCGTCGGCCTGCGGCAACAAGGTCTCACGTAGCACTCTGACCTTCTCCCGGCTCGACTCGAAGCCCGCCCAGGCCTCGCCCAGACGGCCCAGCTGGCGAGCCTCGGCGGCGGCGACACGCGCTTCGGCGGCCTGTTCGCCGGCCAGGGCGGCGCGCTCCTGCGCGCGGCGCGCAGACTGCTGCAGCGGGATGTTGAGTTCCAGCATCACGTCCCAGTTGCTCTCGCCGCCGGCCGGGCGGTTGTGGGTGAGACCCACTGCAAAGTCCGGATAGCGATTGAGCCAGGTCAGTTCACGGTTTTTCTGCGCAGCCAGCATGCCAGCGCGCTCCGCAGCAATCTCGGGCGAAGCGGCACGCACCCGTTCGGTCAATCGCGCCAACTCGATCTCTTCCGGCGCGGCCGGCAGCGTCCGCGGCGGGGCCAGTTCGGCATGCGGATCGCGCGCCAGCGCGGCGTTGAGCTTGGCCGCGGCATCGCGCTGGCGACGCTCGGCTTCGATCAGTTCCACCTTCAGCGCGGTGCGCTCGCTTTGCGCGCGGATCACGTCCTGCTGCGGCACCAGGCCAACGCTGTAGCGCGCGGTGGCCACCTGCTCGAGCAGATCGACCAGGGTCAGCGTCTCACCGAGGATGCGGCGGCGCCCGAAAGCTTGGTAGTGCTGAGCGAAAGCGCTCTTGATGCGGAATTCCAGCTCGACGCGGGTACGTTCGCGCAGCGCATCGGTACGCCCGGCTTGGGCGGCGGCCACCTCGCCACGCAAATCGCGCTTGCCCCAGAAGGGCAGCGGCTGGATCACCCGGTAGCGGGTGGTGCCCACCTCGCCAGGTAACAGCGAAGTCGAGCGCCCTGGACTCATGGTGTTAGTGACGTCCATCAGCTCGAGCTGGAAGCGCGGGTCGGGCAACGCGGCGGCAGGTTCGATCTGCGCATGCGCCGCCTCGGCCTCCAGCGTGCTGGCAACCAGATCCGGGTTGTGCTCACGGGCGTAGGCCAGCAGTTCGTCGAGCGTGGCGCCAAGCGGCTCGGCGGCCCGCGCCGCCGACACCAAGCCAATGACCGCGGCCAGCACTGCGCAGCGGCAGCGCAGAGAGGGCAGAAGTTTCATCGTATGACCTCGCAGGCTTGGCGCTCATCGTGCAGTGCGCACCCCAATGCGCCGCGTTGGAGCCTCATAGATCAGGCATACGCCGCATTACGGCAACACCTCCAGTTCGGTCACGGTCAATGCCCCATTGACCTCTTCGGCTACGAAACGCACCTTGTCGCCCACTTTGAGCTTATTCAGCAGCGCGGCGTCGGCGGTAAATGTCATGGTCATCGGAGGCATCCCAAGCTGCGCCAGCGGACCATGCTTGAGCGTCACCTTGCCTGCGGCAGTATCGATCTTGCGCACCGTGCCTTCGGCGTAGCGAGCAGCCTCCATGTGCATGCCGGCAGCGTGCGCGGCGCCGTGGGCATCATGCCCGCCTGCGGCCATCGCCGAAGCGACCGCCCCCAGGGAAATAAGGCCGACCAGGACAGTCAGAGTAAAGCGTGCTTTCATGACATCTCCGGTGAAGGTGAGAAAGATTCGTCGGCGAGTCTGCCGACACCGCCCCGACGCGAACCTGACGGTCGGATTACATTTTTGTAAGGTGCCGGCCAGCACGGCAGACCCCAGGCACAATGCAGCCTCGCAAAACAGGCGAAATGCGCAACATGAAGATTCTCATCGTCGAAGACGAACCCAAGACCGGCGACTACCTCCGGCAGGGCCTGAGTGAGGCCGGCTTCGTGGTCGATCTCGCGCGCGATGGCTTAGACGGCCTGCATCTGGCACAAAACGGCGAGTACGACCTGATCGTGCTCGACGTGATGCTGCCCTCGCTCGACGGCTGGGGCATCCTGCAAACGCTGCGCCGTGGCGGGCATGAAACCGCAGTGCTGTTTTTGACGGCTCGCGATCAGGTGGACGACCGGGTGCGCGGCCTGGAACTGGGTGCGGACGACTACCTGGTCAAACCATTCGCTTTTTCCGAACTGCTCGCCCGGGTGCGCACCCTGTTGCGCCGCGGCCGCACCCGCGAGCCGGAGCGGCTGCGTGCGGCCGATCTGGAACTGGACCTGCTGCGCCGCCGGGTGACCCGCGCCGGCCAGCGCATCGATCTCACCGCCAAGGAATTCGCTCTGCTGGAACTGTTGCTGCGCCGCCAAGGCGAAGTGCTGCCGCGTTCGCTGATCGCCTCCCAAGTGTGGGACATGAATTTCGACAGCGACACCAATGTCATCGAGGTGGCGGTGCGCCGGCTGCGCGCCAAGGTCGATGACCCTTTCGAGCCCAAGCTGATCCGCACCGTCCGCGGCATGGGCTACGTGCTGGAGCCGCCGGAAGGGGCGTGAAGATGAGCTGGCCGTTTTCGCTCACCGCGCGCATTGCGCTACTTTTCGCGTTGCTCACTGCCAGTTTGCTGGTGGTAGTCGGTGCGGTACTCGGGCGCGCGGTGGATGCGCACTTCCGCGAACTCGACCAGCATGAACTCGCCGGCAAATTCACCTTGATCCAAAACCTGATGCACGGCTCAACGGACGACGCTGGCGCACTCGGCCAGCGCATGGCCGACGCCTTTGCCGGCCAGGAGACAATCGGCGTGCTGCTGCGCAACAGCGATGGTGAGCGTCTTTTTGCCATCCGGGCCGAGCACTTCCCGCTGGCGCAGCGGCAAGGCGCGCCCTTGCCCGACCAGGCCACGATGTGGGCGCAAAACGGGCGCCAATTCATCGGCCGGGAAAAGCCGCTCCGGCTTCCTGGCGCGGATGCGGGCCAGTGGGTACACGTGGCGCTTGCGCTGGACATTTCCCATCACGCGCATTTTCTTGACTAGGTTCGCACCCGTCTGTGGCTGGGCATCTCTCTGGCCGCAGTGACCGCGGCTTTACTCGGCTGGCTGGCCGCATACAAGGGGCTTGCGCCGCTACGGCGGGTCACTGCCACCGCCCGCCGGCTGTCGGCCGAACAACTCGGCGAGCGACTGGCCGAACACGGTGCGCCGGCCGAAGTGCTCGAACTCGCCAAGGCGCTCAACGGCATGCTCACACGCTTGGAGTCGTCTTTTCAACGCTTGAAGGATTTTTCTGCCGATATCGCTCACGAACTGCGCACACCGATCTCCAACCTGATGACCCAAACCCAGGTGGCGCTGTCACGCGCACGCAGCACCGAGGAATACCGCGAGATACTCGCCTCCCACATGGAGGAGTATGAGCGCATCGCCCGCATGGTCAGCGATATGCTCTTTCTCGCCCAGGCCGACAACGGCCGCTTGCCGCGCAGCGCGGAGACCGTGGAGCTTGCAGTCGAAGCGCACGCGCTGGCGGAATTCTACGAAGCCCTGGCCGACGAAGCAGGCATCGGCATCGCGATCACCGGCCACGCCACGGTGACCGGCGACCGCCTGATGCTGCGCCGCGCGCTCTCCAACCTGCTATCGAACGCGCTGCGCCATGCCGAACCCGGCAGCACCGTGGATATCGCCATCGCCTGCGACCACACCCGGGTCACGCTGACAGTGAGTAACCGGGGTGAAACCATTGCCCCGGAACAACTGCCATATATCTTCGAGCGCTTCCATCGCGCCGGCGCCGGCCGCGGCAAGCACGGCGAAGGCGCTGGGCTCGGGCTGGCAATCTGCCGCTCGATTGCCGAAGTGCACGGCGGCAGCCTGACGGTGGACTCGGCCAACGGCCGCACCACCTTTTGTTTGCAACTGCCGCGCTCACCCGGCACCGGCCCGGCCACCCCGTAAATTCAACCCTGGAGTACTGATCATGTCCCACACCTCGTCCCCACTGCTCGCCCCGCTGGCACTTTGTCTCGCGCTCGGCGGCGCGCTGCCCGCCGCGGCCAGCGGTGAGCCAGTCATCATGTTCAAGGACCCCCACTGCGGCTGCTGCGGCAAATGGGCCGAGCACATGCGTGCCAACGGCTTTGAGGTCAAGGAGATCGCTACCCGCGAACTGGGCGCCATCAAGCGTCAGAGCGGTGTGCCGCAGGCGCTGGGCGCCTGCCACACCGCAAAGGTGGGCGGCTATATCGTCGAAGGCCATGTGCCGGCCGCCGACGTGCGTCGCTTACTGGCCGAAAAGCCTGCGGTGGCCGGTATCGCTGCTGCTGGAATGCCAATGGGCTCGCCCGGCATGGAAGGCCCCTATCCGGCCGAGCGTTACGACGTGGTGAGCTTCGAGCACAACGGCAAGACCGAGGTGTTCGCCCGCCACTGAGGCCAGCGTGGCTTCTGACGCACAAGTAAAAAGCCGACCTCGATGAGGTCGGCTTTTTCTATGTTTGGCGCGCCCGGAAGGATTCGAACCTCCTACCCCCTGGTTCGTAGCCAGGTACTCTATCCAGATGAGCTACGGGCGCTCTCGAAAGAAGCGAAATTCTAGCAGCTTATTTCGCTTCGTCAAGCTTTTTAGGAAGCTATTACAACTGGCGGAGAGGGGGGGATTCGAACCCCCGTGCCAGGTTTCCCTGACCATCCGATTTCGAGTCGGCGCCGTTATGACCGCTTCGGTACCTCTCCGCATTCCCGCAAGGGCTGCATTGGCGGGAGGGCGAATTATACGCACAAGCTTGGTAAATTGCACCAGCCCCGCAAACGCTCCTCCCAACCTCAGGCGGCAACCCCCGCTTTGGCGGTCCGCGACAGCAGTTCCTCGTAGGCACGAACCGCCTCGGCGGCGTACATCAGCGTAGGACCGCCCCCCATGTAAGCACACACAGCCAGGGTTTCCATCAGTTGCTCACGGGTCACGCCCAGGCGGATCAGTGCCTTGACATGAAAGCCGATGCAGGCGTCGCAACGCGAGGCCACGCCGATGGCCAGCGCGATCAACTCCTTATGCAAGGCGGACAATGTGCCTTCTTTGAGCGCCCCCTTGGCCATCGCGCTAAAACCCTGCATGGTTTCCGGCGCCTCGGCGCGCAGCACCTCAAGGGCCTTGGAGACATCGTTGGTGATTTGCACGAAGGACTTTCCGGACATGGGCATCTCCATAAATTTAGAATTTTCTAATATAACATTTAAACAGCGCATCCGCCCAGCCTGTTGACTCCGGATCACGAGATTGTGACCCGCCTGCTTGCCCTGCGCCCGCCTGCTCATCGACAATCGCGCCGCCCAACCTTTGGATTGAGCCCGTGCGACTGCCGATCCTGTTCCTGCTGGCCGCCCTGCTTGTGGGCTGTGGACCGACGGATGCGCCGCGCATCCCGGATTACCGCACGCTGGGAGAACTGCGTGTTGCCACCCGGCAAGATGCCATTGCGTTCCGCTACGACGAGGATGGCAGCTCCGGCTTCGAGCACGACCTTTTGCTGGCGCTAGGCGAACACCTGCAGGTGCCGGTGAGCTTCGTCGTGTATCCGGACGTCACCCAGATGCTGCGTGCGGTCATCGACGGCGAAGCGCATCTGGCCGCAGCCGGACTCGCGCGCAACGATCTGTTGCCGCTGCGCTGGTCCTCACCGTTACGCGAAGTTGACTACGTGCTGGTCGGGCGCGCCGACCGGGGAGCGGTCAGAACCGAAGCAGATCTGAACGGCCGTATGGTATCGGTACGACGCGGCTCGCTGCCGGCGGACAGGCTCGAACGCCTGCGCAAACGGCTCCCGGGCCTGAGCCTGCATCGACCGACAGCCGAAGGCGACCAGGCACTGCTGGAGCAGGCGGCTGCCGGCAAGCTGGATTTGGTCGCAACCGATAGGCTGCATTACGCCATCGCTAAGCGTGTCTTCCCGGAACTCACCGTGGTTTGGGAGCTGCCGATCAAGTCGCAGATTGCCTGGGCGTTGCCGCTGGAGCCGGCCGCCCCCCTAGCCCAGGAGGTGGCAACTTTTCTGGACCACATGCGTGCAAGCGGCCAGCTTGCCCGCATTGCCGACCGTTACTTCGGCCATGTGCGGCGGCTGAGCACCGCCGACATCGTCCGTTTCTTGAGCCTCGTCCGCGAGCGCCTACCGCGCTATCGCGCACATTTTCAAGAGGCGCAGACACGCACCGGTATCGACTGGCGTCTGCTGGCCGCGCTGGCCTACCAGGAATCGCAGTGGGATCCGCTGGCCATCTCGCGCACCGGGGTGCGCGGCATGATGATGCTGACCACGGAAACCGCCGATCGCCTGGGCGTGCGCGACCGCCTGGATCCGCGCGACAGTATTCTGGGCGGAGCACGTTATCTGGAAATGCTGCGCGATCAGTTACAAGACGACATCGCGGAGCCGGACCGCACTTGGATGGCGATCGCGGCCTACAACCTGGGTATGGGTCATCTGCGCGGCGCACGGGCGATTGCCCGTACCATGCAGCGCGATCATACCTCCTGGTGGGGGCTGAAAACGGTATTGCCGCTGCTGTCCCGGCCGGAATACGCCGCGCGCCTCAAAGCGGGGGCCGCGCGCGGCGGCGAGGCGGTGATCATGACCGAGAATATTCGCAATTACTACGACATCCTCACCCGCATCGAACCGCCTTATCTGCCGCCATTGCAGCCACGCGGCCTGAAACTGAGCCGCAACGGCTGAACCTCTGCAGCGTGGCCCGGTCAGCCCGCAGGGCGCAGCACCTCCACGCCCCCCATATAGGGCACCAGTGCCGGCGGCAAGATGATCGACCCGTCGGCCTGCTGGTAGTTTTCCAACACCGCCACCAAAGTCCGGCCCACCGCCAGGCCGGAACCGTTGAGCGTGTGCACCAGCTCGTTCTTGCCCTGGGCGTTTTTGAAACGCGCCAGCATACGGCGGGCTTGGAAGTCCTCGCAGTTCGAGCAACTGGAGATTTCGCGGTAGGTGTTCTGCGCCGGCAGCCAAACTTCCAAGTCGTAGGTCTTGGCGGCCGAAAACCCCATGTCGCCGGTGCACAGCGCCACCACCCGGTAAGGCAGGCCGAGCTTTTGCAAAATGGCTTCGGCATGTCCGACCATCTCTTCGAGCGCCCGATAGCTTTGTTCTGGATGCACGATCTGCACCATCTCGACTTTGTCGAACTGGTGCTGGCGAATCATGCCGCGGGTGTCGCGGCCGGCGCTGCCGGCTTCCGAACGAAAGCACGGGCTATGTGCGGTCAGCCGCAGGGGCAAGGCATCCAGCGGCAAAACCTGCTCGCGCACCGTGTTGGTGAGCGGAATTTCGGCGGTGGAAATCAGATATTGCTCGACCCCCTCTCCGTCGCCGCCGCGCAGCACCCAAAACATATCCTCCTTGAACTTGGGCAATTGACCGGTGCCGACCAGCACTTCGCGGTTGACGATATAAGGCGTGTAGCACTCGGTATAGCCATGCTCGGTGGTATGCACGTCCAGCATGAACTGTGCAAGCGCACGATGCAGGCGCGCGATCTGAGCGCGCATGAAGGTAAACCGCGAACCCGACAAGCGGACGCCGGTTTCAAAATCCAGCCCGAGCGGCGCACCGAGATCGACATGGTCACGCGGTGTAAAGTCGAAGTTGCGTGGCACGCCCCAGCGGCGGACCTCGACATTGGCCTGCTCATCTTTACCTTCCGGCACGCTTGCATGAGGCAAATTAGGCAGGCCAGCGACGAACGCGCCAATGCGCTCGAGCAAATCCGGCAACGCCTGTTCGCAGGATTTCAGCTCTTCACCCACTTGCCCGACCTCGGCCATCAGCGCGGAAGCGTCTTCATTTCGGCTTTTGAGTTTGCCGATTTCCTTGGACAGGGCATTGCGCCGAGCCTGCAGTTCCTGAGTACGGGTCTGCAGGCGCTTGCGCTCATCTTCCATGGCCTGAAAAGCCGCGACATCCAGGCTGAGGCCGCGCGTGGCCAGTCGCTGGGCGACCTGATCGAGCTGGGAACGGAGAAGTTGCACATCGAGCATGGGAGGCTTCCAAAGAGTCTTTCAAATCATGAATATGGCACCGAATACTGCAAATGCTTTTCAAATTCGTGCGCCATCTCCCTGTTTACAAGCGCTTTTTATTGCGCGGGAACTATTGCGGCACAAAGCAAACTTAAGCAGACAAAACAATTGCTTGGCCTAAGCCGAGAAGCAAAAAATACCTTGCAATCGGCGCGCTATCGCATAGGGTAAAAATATTGAACAAGCCGCGCAGACGGCAGTGAAAAACTGGAGGAGAAACAGAGATGCTATCCATACGTGACTGCCTGGACTACTGCGATCTTACCGAAGATGAAATCGCGCTGATTGCCGAGCACGAAGACATCCCCGACGCCGCCGCGGCGCAACTGGCCTGCGGCTTGGTGCAAACCCCAGAGGGTGTGCTGCTTCTGACTCACTACATGCTGGAGCTGATCGACCGCGCCACCGCGCGCGGCGACTTGGCCAAAGCCTCCAAGGCCCGCCAGTTGTGCGCACGTTTTATGGCCGACCATCCGCTCCCGCACTGATTCACGCACGGCACGCCTCACCCTCTGCATCCCCACCTGAAGACTTGTCTGCGGCAGCATCCAACTGCCGCAGGCGCGCAAGTTTTTCGGCAATCTGCGCTTCCAGCCCGCGCCCGGTGGGTTGGTACCAATCGGGCTCTGCCATACCTTCGGGCAAATAGCATTCGCCCGCGGCGTAGGCGTTGGGCTCGTCGTGCGCATAGCGATAAGCTTTGCCGTAGCCCAGTTCCTTCATCAACCGCGTTGGCGCATTGCGCAGATGCAGGGGCACCGGACGGGATTCATCGCTGGCCACAAATTCGCGGGCGGCATTATAGGCTTTGTATACCGCATTGGACTTGGCCGCGCAGGCCAAGAAAACCGTGGCCTGCGCCAGCGCAAGCTCGCCTTCTGGCGAGCCCAGGCGCTCGTAGGCTGCGCAGGCATTGAGGGTAATTTCCAGCGCGCGCGGATCGGCCAGGCCGATATCCTCCACCGCCATGCGCACCAGCCGACGTCCCAGGTAATGCGGATCGGCACCGCCGTCTAGCATGCGGCATAGCCAGTACAGCGCAGCATCCGGGTGCGAGCCGCGCACCGATTTATGCAGCGCCGAAATCTGGTCGTAGAAAACTTCCCCGCCTTTGTCGAAGCGGCGCAGATTGCGCGATAGCGCCTGCTCGACGAATGCTGCGCTCACCCGGCGCTCTCCTGCGGTTTCCGCCGCGATCTGGATCTGTTCGACCAGATTGATCAGTCGTCGCGCATCGCCATCGGCAAAGCCGATCAGACGTGCTCGCGCATCGTCGTCGAAGGGCAAGTCGGCGCAGGCGGCTAGACGTGCGCGTTCGAGCAATCCGCCCAAGGCTTCGGCATCGAGCGGTTCGAGCACATACACCGCGGAGCGCGACAGCAGCGCCGAATTGACCTCGAAGGACGGATTTTCGGTGGTCGCACCGATGAAGGTCACCAGCCCTTGCTCGACGTAAGGCAAAAAGGCGTCCTGCTGCGCCTTGTTGAAGCGATGCACCTCGTCGACGAAAAGAACCGTATGGCCTCCGCGCGCCCGGGTGGCCTGCGCCTGCGCGATCGCCTCGCGGATGTCCTTGACGCCGGAAAATACCGCCGACAGCGCCACGAACTGCGCATTGAAACCCTGCGCCATCAGTCGGGCCAACGTGGTCTTGCCCACGCCCGGCGGGCCCCACAAAATCATCGAGTGCAGCCGGCCGGATTCAAAGGCCAGCCGCAGCGGCTTGCCCGGCGCCAGCAAATGGCGCTGGCCGACGACCTCATCGAGCGCTTTCGGGCGCAGCCGCTCGGCCAACGGCACGCGCGGCGGCTCCAACGCCTCGAACAGGTCGCTCATATCCTCGATCACTGACCGATCACGTCAGCCCCGGGCGGCGGCGTGAAGCGGAATAGTTGCGGATCGATCGTCTGGACTGCGGCCAAGCGGGTGAACACGATCACCGTATGCTGGCCGAAGCTGTCGCGCATTTCCATGCGCCGCAACACGCCGTCGGCCAATCCCAGACGCATCGACTCGAAGCCGCTGTCGGCCTGACGGGGACGGGCCACGACCCAGGCCAGCCCGTCCGAGGCGCCGCCATCGGCCAGATCGAAAGCCGACTCGAAGTCGCTGCTCCCCACCAGCACCGCCGCCGGCGTGCTGCCCAGCGCTTCGCTCAACGGCCGCACGGTGACCTGGGCGAGGTCACGATCCCAGGACCACAGCCGCTCACCGTCACCGACCAGCAGCTGTGGGTAAGGCGCCTCATAACTCCAGCGGAAGCGCCCCGGACGCGAGAAGGCGAATTGTCCGCGGGCCTGCTGCGGCTTGCGTCCGGAAGCAGAATGCACCGTCTGTTCGAACTCGCCCTGCGCATGGCGGGTTTGCGCAACGAAGCGACGCAATTGCTCAATGCCATCGGCTGCCAGCGCCGCGCTCGTCGAAAACACCATGGCGACGACCAGCGCTGCCCACCCGGCCTGGCGAAGAGCTGCTGCGCGGATGGAGCGAAACATCTCAATCGCCCTCCTTGGGTGGAACGATGACTTCACGATTGCCGTTACTGCCCATCGGGCTGACCAACCCGGCACGCTCCATCTGTTCGATCATGCGTGCGGCACGGTTGTAGCCGATCCGCAGATGGCGTTGCACCAGCGAGATCGAGGGCCGGCGGGTTTTGATGACGATTTCGACTGCCTGGTCGTAGAGCGGATCGGACTCGTCACCGTCTTCGCCGCTACGGCCCAAGGCGGCCTCCATGTCATCCTCCGGCGCAGAAAGGATGCCGTCCACATAATCCGGCGGGCCCAGTTTTTTTAGATGCTCGACGACCTTGTGCACTTCCTCATCGGCCACGAAGGCACCGTGCACCCGGACCGGCAAGCCGCTGCCGGGCGGCAGATAGAGCATATCCCCCATCCCCAGCAGGGTCTCGGCCCCCATTTGATCGAGAATGGTGCGCGAGTCGATCTTGCTCGATACCTGAAAGGCGATGCGGGTGGGCACGTTGGCCTTGATCAGGCCGGTAATGACATCCACCGAAGGCCGCTGGGTCGCCAGAATCAGATGTATGCCCGCCGCACGGGCCTTTTGCGCCAGGCGGGCAATCAGCTCCTCGATCTTTTTGCCCGCCACCATCATCAGATCGGCCAGCTCATCGACCACCACCACGATGTGCGGCAGCTGCTCAAGCGGCTCAGGCTTATCCGGGGTGATCGAGAAAGGATTGGTCAGCGGCGCGCCGGCCTTGGCGGCATCGGCCACCGCCTTGTTGAAACCTGCGAGGTTACGGACACCGACTGCGGCCATCAGCTTATAGCGCTTGTCCATTTCCACCACACACCAGTTCAGTGCATTGGCGGCATGTTTCATATCGGTGACCACCGGCGCGAGCAAATGCGGAATGCCCTCGTAGATGGACAACTCCAGCATCTTCGGGTCGACCATGATCAGCCGCACCCGCTCCGGCGTGCTCTTGTAGAGCAGCGACAGGATCATGGCGTTGATGCCCACCGACTTGCCCGAGCCAGTCGTGCCCGCCACCAGTAAGTGCGGCATCTTGGCCAGATCGGCCACCACCGGCTGACCACCGATGTCCTTGCCGAGCACAACGGTGAGCGGCGAATGCATGTCGTTGAAGGCTTTGGAGCCGACGATTTCCGACAAGCGCACCATCTGGCGCTTGGGATTGGGCAGTTCCAAGGCCATGCAGGATTTTCCGGGCACGGTCTCGACCACGCGGATGGAAATGAGCGACAGCGCACGGGCGAGATCTTTGGCCAGATTGACTACTTGACTGCCCTTGACCCCGGTGGCCGGCTCGATTTCGTAGCGGGTGATCACCGGCCCCGGATAAGCCGCCAACACCTTGACCTCGACGCCAAACTCGCCCAGCTTGGTTTCGATCAGTCTCGAGGTATAAGCCAGCGTTTCGGCCGAGGGCGGCTCACCGCTGCCGGCGGCTTCATCCAATAGCGCAAGCGGCGGCAGCCCGCCATCGGCCTGGTCGGCAAACAGGCTTTGCTGGCGCTCCTTGAACACGCGCTCGGATTTGGGCACTTCGACCACGGCCGGCTCGATGCGCAGTGGCGGCGGCGACTCCGCCGTTTTCCGGCGCTTGGTCTCGACCACCGTTTCGCGCTTTTGCGCGAGCGCTTTTCCAACCCGACGGTCTTGCCAGGTGTGGTAGGCGCGCAGCGCGGCCAGGCAGACCTGCTCCACCCCCAGACCAATCCGCTCGATTACCGCAAACCACGAAATGCCGGAAAACAGCGACAACCCAGAAGCGAGCAAAGCCAGCAGCATCAAAGTGCCGCCGGTAAACCCCAGATAGCGCTGCACTGCAGCCCCCAACTCCATACCCACCAAACCGCCGGGAGCCAGCGGTAGCTCGGCGCCATGCGAGTAAAAGCGCAAAGACTCCAATGCGCTGCTACTGAACAACACGACAAAAAAGCCGGCCATCACGATGAACAAAGACCGCCGGTCGGCTTGATAGACCTGACGCAGCCGGCGAAACCCCCATGCCAGCCCGTAGCCCAGAAAAATCACCCACCACCAAGCCGACAGTCCGAAAAGGTAGTACAGCAGATCGGCCAACCATGCGCCGAAACGCCCTCCGGGATTACTGACGCGCGCCACCTCCGCGGCATGCGACCAGCCCGGATCGCTTTTACTGTAACCGAGCAAAATCAGCCCAATGTATAGCGACAGCACGCCGAGCGCGAGCCATTTCGCCTCGTGCAGCAAAAGGGAGAGCTTTTCGGGAAGGGGCTGAGCGCGCGACGCGGAGCGGGACGACATCCGGGAAAATGCCAAGGCGATGCGATTACAAAGTCGGCCGCCGATTATAGTCGAACCGCCCGATGCTCACCGTCTCGCTTGCCCGCGGTAACAATCTCCCGGCAGCGGCGGACCTCATGCCCCATCCGGGTCAAAGGTCGTTCAGGCGTTCGCGCAGCACGATGCCGCGCTCGCCTTCCTCGATCAAACCCTGCACGCTGAGATCTTTCATCACCCGGCTGACCATCTCGCGCGAAGCGCCGATCATCTTGGCGATGTCTTGTTTGGAAATTTTGCGCACCACGATCATCTGGCCGTCGCGCTCTTCGGCCATTTCCAGCAGCAGGCGGGCAACCCGGCCATAAACATCCATCAGCGCCAGGCTTTCGATTTTGCGATCGGCATGGCGCAAACGTTCGGCCAGGTTGCACATGATGCGCCAGGCGACTTCGAAATTGTCTTTCATGATCTGGCGGAAATCCTGCTTGGCGATCATCACCAAGTCCGCGGTGGTAACCGCCACCACCGAGGCCGAACGCGGCTGCTCGCCGAAGATCGCCATTTCGCCGAACAACTCGCCTTGGCCGAGGATGGACAGGATCACCTCCCGACCATCCTCGTCGCTAACCACCACCTTCAGGCTGCCGGTGAGCACGAAATACACGAAGTCACTGCGATCGCCGGCATGGACCACCGCCTGCCCGCGCGGAAAGCGTCGCATCATCGAACACTGCGCCACCGCGGCGAGCACCTCGTCGGACAAGCCCTGAAACAGCGGAAAAGTCTTCAGCGCAATGATGGAAACGGCGGTCGGCTGGCTCATGAGTTCTCCGACGGGCAGCGCCCTGCGAAACATGTTTATGGCGTGATGCGGCGCACTTAGTATAGACGAACATCTATGACGAACAGCATTTCGGCCCGCACCAACCGCTGCACCGGACAGCCGCTGAAACGGGGCGCGCCGGCGCTCGGCTATAATCGGGCCCATCCCCACATGATGGAAGGCACCCTGACCATGTCCACCAAGCACGCCCGTCTGTTGATCCTCGGTTCCGGTCCGGCTGGTTACACCGCCGCCGTTTATGCCGCGCGCGCCAATCTCAACCCGGTACTGATCACCGGCCTCGCCCAGGGCGGCCAGCTCATGACCACCACCGAGGTGGATAACTGGCCGGCCGATGCCGACGGCGTCATGGGCCCGGATCTGATGGCGCGCTTTCAAAAGCATGCGGAGCGCTTCAACACCGAGATCATTTTCGACCATATCCACACCGCCAAACTTCAGGAGCGTCCGTTCCGCCTGATCGGCGATGCTGGCGAATACACTTGCGACGCGCTGATCATTGCCACCGGGGCCACCGCCAAATATCTCGGCCTGCCATCGGAAGAAAAATTCTCCGGACGCGGGGTATCGGCCTGCGCCACCTGCGACGGATTTTTCTATAAAAACCAAGACGTTGCGGTCATCGGCGGTGGCAACACTGCGGTGGAAGAGGCGCTGTATTTGGCCAACATCGCCAAGAAGGTGACCCTGGTGCACCGGCGCGACAAATTCCGCGCGGAAAAAATCATGGTCGACAAGCTCATGGAAAAAGTCGCCGCCGGCAAAATCGAACTCGCCCTGAACGCCACTCTGGACGAGGTATTGGGCGACGACACCGGGGTGACCGGCATCCGCATCCGCGAACTCGACCGCGGCACCACGCGCGACATCGCCTTGCAAGGCGTATTCATCGCCATCGGCCACAAGCCCAACACCGACATCTTCGAAGGCCAGCTGGAAATGGAAAACGGCTACCTGGTCACCCGCGGCGGACGCCAAGGCAACGCCACGCAGACCAGCATTCCCGGCGTTTTTGCCGCCGGCGATGTGCAGGACCACATCTACCGCCAGGCGGTGACCTCAGCCGGCAGCGGCTGCATGGCCGCGCTCGACGCCGAACGCTACCTGGATGCGCTCGGCAACCAGCGCTGATTCCAGCCATGCCACGCCGCGTCCGCCCGCGGCCGCCGGCACCGCAAGCCACGGCCGCCGGCGATGCGCAGCCTGGGCCGCCGCGGGCGCTGGCCGAGCTCAAGGCGCTGCGTAAAAACACCAAAGGTGCGCTGCTGCGCGCCTGGGAAGCCGCGCAAACCCGCCCCCGGCCCTCCAACCCTCCCGCAGCGGCTGAGTCTCCGCTTTCGCCTACCGGCCCCAGTGCCGAAGACAGTGCGCTGTTCCGCCAAGCCATGCGAGAAGTCCGCCCGCTGGCTGCGCGCCATGCTCGTGCGGACACCGGCAGCAGACCGCCGCCGCCCGTGCCCTTGCATCATCGCGCCGACGAATCGGCAACGCTGCACGAATCGCTGCACAACCCGCTGAGTTTGGAAGATCGCCTGGACATCGGCGATGAAGCCGCTTTTTTACGCCCTGGCCTGCCGCGCCGGGTGCTCAGCGACCTGCGCCGCGGGCGCTGGGTACTACAAGGAGAAGTCGATCTGCACGGACTGAACCGCGACCAGGCACGTGAGGCGCTCGGGCGTTTTTTGCAATCCAGCCTGCAACGCGGACATCGCTGTGTGCGGGTCATACATGGCAAGGGCTTGGGTTCGCCGGGACGAGTCGCGATTCTCAAGCACTTGTCCCGCGGCTGGCTGGCACAGCGCGAAGAGATTTTGGCGTTTTGCCAAGCCGGCCCTCATGCCGGCGGCGCCGGCGCGCTGCTGGTGTTGTTGCGCGCACCTGGCGCCCGCGGGCGCAGTTGAGGCGCTCAGATCGCCGCTTCGTTGGTCTCGCCGGTGCGGATACGCACCACTTGCTCGACCGGCATCACGAAGATCTTGCCATCGCCAATCTTGCCGGTCCGGGCGGCTTTGATGATGGCCTCGGTGGCCTGCTCCACCAGGTCGTCGCCAATGACGATTTCGATCTTGATCTTGGGTAGAAAATCCACCACGTACTCGGCGCCGCGATACAACTCGGTATGGCCCTTCTGGCGGCCGAAGCCCTTGACCTCGGTCACGGTCAGGCCGGTGATGCCCACCTCGGAGAGCGCCTCGCGCACCTCGTCGAGCTTGAACGGCTTGATGATCGCTTCGATCTTTTTCATCGGGTAGTCCTCATTGTTCGGTTGCGGGCTCGCCGGGCTCGTGGACGCCGGCGCTCAGAACTCGTCCTGGTAACGCGATGTTATCGGATAACGCCAATCCCTGCCGAAGCCGCGACGGGTCACCCGGATGCCCACCGGCGCCTGGCGGCGCTTGTATTCGTTGCGCTTGAGCATCGCCACGGTACGGCGCACGTCCTCTTCCGGATGACCTGCGGCAATGATCTGGTGCGGCGACTCATCGCGCTCCATGTAGGCTTCGATGATTGCATCGAGCACTTCGTAGGGCGGCAGCGTGTCCTGGTCGGTTTGATCCGGCTTGAGTTCGGCCGATGGCGGACGGGCGATGATATTGGGCGGAATCACCTCGCCCTGGGTGTTGCGCCAGCGCGCCAGCCGGAACACAAAGGTTTTGTACAAATCCTTGAGCACTGCGAAACCGCCGGCCATGTCGCCGTACAGCGTGGCATAACCGGTGGCCATCTCGCTCTTGTTGCCGGTGGTGAGCACGATGGCGCCGGTTTTGTTCGACAGCGCCATCAAAATCATGCCGCGGATGCGGCTTTGCAGGTTTTCTTCGGTGGTATCGGCCGGCAAACCGGCAAACTGCGCGGCAAGCAGGCCATCGAAAACCCGCATGGCGGGCTCGATCGGAATCTCGTCATAGCGCACGCCCAGCCGGCGGACCATTTCGCGTGAATCGTCCAAACTCATCTGCGCGGTGTAGGGCGAAGGCATCATCACCGCGCGCACCCGCTCGGCACCGAGCGCATCGACCGCAACGGCCAGCGTCAGCGCAGAGTCGATGCCCCCGGACAGACCGATGATCGCGCCGGGAAAGCGGTTTTTGTCCAGATAGTCGCGCACCCCCCATTTGAGCGCCTCATAGACCTCGGCCTCGAGCGCGCGCGGCGCAGCCTTGGCGCCCGACGACCAGCCCCCGTCAGCAAAGCGCACGAGATCCACCCGCTCATCGAAAGACGGCGCTTGCCAGGCCAGCGCGCCGTTGCGGTCTAACGCAAAGGAGGCGCCGTCGAACACCAGCTCGTCCTGTCCGCCGACCATGTTGCAGTAGAGCACCGGCATCCCGGTGGCGGCCACGCGCTCGCGCATCACCGCATAGCGACTGGTCTGCTTGTTCATGTGATAGGGCGAAGCGTTGAGCACCAGCAACAGCTCGGCCCCAGCCTCGCGGGCCAGTTCGGCGGGCCCTGGCTCCCACACGTCGGCGCAAATGTTGACGCCCAGGCGAACGCCCTTGAGGCTGAACACGCAGGCCGCCGATCCTGCATCGAAATAGCGTTCCTCGTCGAAGACTTCGTAGTTGGGCAGCAGGAGCTTGTGATACACCGCCTCGACCACGCCATCGCGGATCACCGACGCCGCGTTGAAACGCTGCCCATCGACCGCTTCGGGATGGCCAAGCACCAGGGTGATGTCTCGAGTGTGCGGCAGGATGCGCTGTATCTCGCGCGCGCAGGCGCGGTAGAAATCCGGCCGCAGCAGCAGGTCTTCTGGCGGGTAACCGGACAGCGCCAGCTCCGGGGTGAGCAGCAGATCGGCGCCTTCGGCGCGCGCGCGCGCCAGCGCATCGATGATGCGGTCGGCGTTGCCGGCAAGATCGCCAACGGTGAAGTTGAGCTGTGCGACAGCAATCGAAAGCGTGGTAGTCATGGGCCGCAACTATACCCTGTGATCCGCCCCGCCGGCGCACGGCGCAGAGCAACCGCGGCCGATCGAGTGATGGGCGAAGCAGCGCGCAACGCCGAAACAGGGCCCACCGCAGTCGTCTTTTTCAACGGCCTGTCAGCGCACGCAATCCACGTAATAATTCACCGCGCCGCCGAGCTCTTCTCGCACCAGGCCGTGAATGTCGGTCTCGAACCCTGGGAAATTGGCGTTGAAATCGCGCGCAAACCGCAGGTAACGGCAAATGGTGGCGTTGAAACGCTCACCCGGGATCAGCAGCGGAATACCCGGTGGATAGGGCGTGACCAGCATCGCGGTCACCCGCCCTTCCAGTTCGTCGATCGGCACACGCTCGATCTCGCGATGCGCCATCTTGGCGAACGCATCGGCCGGCTTCATCGCCGGCACCATGTCGGACAAATACATTTCGGTGGTCAGGCGCGCCACATCGTGCGCCTTGTAGAAGCTGTGAATCTGTGCGCACAGATCCTTCAAGCCAACTTTTTCGTAGCGCGGATGCTTGGCGATGAACTCGGGCATCACCCGCCACAGCGGCTGGTTGCGGTCGTAGTCGTCCTTGAACTGCTGCAGCTCGGTGACCAATGTGTTCCAGCGGCCTTTGGTGATGCCGATGGTAAACATGATGAAGAAAGAGTACAGCCCGGTTTTTTCGACGATGATGCCGTGCTCGGCAAGATAACGGGTGAGGATGCCCGCCGGAATGCCCCACTCGGCAAAATCGCCATCCACATCCAGGCCCGGGGTGATCACCGTGGCCTTGATCGGGTCGAGCATGTTGAAGCCTTCGGCCAGATCGCCGAAGCCGTGCCAGCGCTCACCGGCTTTGAGCATCCAGTCTTCGCGGCTGCCAACCCCTTCCTCGGCCAGGTATTCCGGCCCCCAGACCTTGAACCACCAGTCATCCGGGCCGAAATCGGCTTCGACCTTGCGCATCGCGCGGCGGAATTCCACCGCTTCGACGAGCGACTCCTCCACCAATGCCGTGCCGCCGGGCGGCTCCATCATCGCCGCGGCCACATCGCACGACGCAATGATGGCGTACTGCGGGCTGGTCGAGGTGTGCATCAGGTAGGCTTCATTGAAGATGTCGCGGTCGAGCTTGCGGGTTTCGGAATCCTGCACCAGGATCTGCGACGCTTGGCTCAGACCGGCCAGCAGTTTGTGGGTGGACTGGGTGGAAAACACCATGGATTCACGGCAACGCGGACGGTCTGCGCCAATGGCGTGATAGTCGCCGTAAAAGTCGTGAAAGGCCGCGTGCGGCAGCCAGGCTTCGTCAAAGTGCAGGGTGTCGATCTCGCCGTCGAGCATCTGCTTGATCGCTTCGACGTTGTAGAGCACCCCGTCGTAAGTAGACTGGGTGATGGTGAGGATGCGCGGCTTCTTACCGCTGGCGCCGTTGGCGAACGGGTTGGCTGCGATCTTCTTACGGATGTTCTCGATCGAAAATTCGGCCAGCGGGATCGGTCCGATGATGCCGTAGTGGTTGCGGGTGGGGGTGAGAAACACCGGCACCGCACCGGTCATGATGATGGAGTGGAGGATGGACTTGTGGCAGTTGCGGTCGACCACCACGATGTCGCCCGGCGCCACGGTGGTGTGCCAGACCATCTTGTTCGAAGTCGACGTACCGTTGGTGACAAAGTACAGGTGGTCGCAATTGAAAATGCGCGCAGCATTGCGCTCGGAGGCCGCCACCGGGCCGGTATGGTCGAGCAACTGACCGAGCTCTTCGACCGCATTGCAAACGTCGGCGCGCAGCATGTTTTCACCGAAGAACTGATGAAACATCTGCCCGACCGGGCTCTTCAGAAAAGCCACGCCGCCCGAATGTCCCGGGCAGTGCCAGGAGTAGGAGCCGTCGGCGGCATAGTGGGTGAGCGCGCGAAAAAACGGCGGTGCCAACGAATCGAGGTAATTGCGCGCTTCGCGCACCACATAGCGGGCGATGAATTCCGGAGTATCCTCGAACATGTGGATAAAACCATGCATCTCGCGCAGCACATCGTTCGGGATATGGCGACTGGTGCGCGTCTCGCCGTACAAAAAGATCGGAATGTCGGCGTTGCGAAAGCGAATTTCCTCAACAAAAGCGCGCAAGTTGGCAATGGCCTGGTTGGCGGCTTCGGTCGAAGAAAACTCCTCGTCATCGATCGACAAAATGAAGGCCGACGCACGGCTTTGCTGCTGCGCAAACGAGGTCAGATCGCCATAGCTGGTCACGCCCAGCACTTCGATGCCTTCCTCTTCGATCGCCTTGGCCAGCGCACGGATGCCCAGACCCGAGGCGTTTTCGGAGCGGAAGTCTTCATCGATGATGATGACCGGAAAATGAAAGCGCATCCCTCTGTCTCCAGCATTCAGTCCAGCCCAGGGCCGGGAAACGGGCATCATACCCGTAAGGTGGTTGCCGCCGCATGACAGCCGGCGATGAGCCGGAAAGCACAAAGGGCCGCCAAGCGGCCCCGTGAATCGCCCCGCGCCGGCCTTGGTTCAGATCCGGGGCAAGGTCACGCCGGTCTGGCCCAGATATTTGCCGCCACGATCTTTGTAGGAGGTCTCACAAACCTCGTCCGACTCAAAAAACAGCATCTGCGCCACGCCTTCGTTGGCATAGATTTTGGCCGGAAGCGGCGTGGTGTTGGAAAACTCCAAGGTCACATGGCCTTCCCACTCAGGCTCCAGCGGCGTCACATTGACGATGATGCCGCAACGCGCGTAGGTGCTTTTACCCAGGCACACGGTCAGCACGCTGCGCGGAATGCGGAAATACTCCACGGTGCGCGCCAACGCAAAAGAGTTCGGCGGAATGATGCAGACATCGCCGACAAAATCGACGAAGCTGCCCGAGTCGAAATCCTTGGGATCGACAATGGTCGAGTTGATGTTGGTGAAAATCTTGAATTCATTGGCACAGCGCACATCGTAACCGTAGCTCGAGGTGCCGAAAGAGACGATCTTGCCGTGCTCGTTGCTGCGCACCAGCTCCGGCGCAAAAGGCTCGATCATGCCGTGCTGCTCCGCCATGCGGCGAATCCATTTGTCGGACTTGATAGACATCGGGCGCGCTTTTCCTTGGCTGCCAGCCCGGCGCTCGGGCCGGCGGTGAAAGTCGCGTAGTGTAGGGCAAGCGCCAACGATTCGGAAGCGGCCCGCTTGCACTCAAGACGACCAATAGTCCGCCCGCGCGTAGGTGTCACGAAAATAATCCAGCAACAGACGCACACGCAAGGCCAGATGGCGGCGCTGCGGATAAACCGCGTAGATGCCCAGCGGCGCCGCGGCCCACTTTTCCAGAACCTGCACCAGGCGGCCGCTGCGCAAGTCCTCGCCCACCTCCCACAAGGAACGCCAGGCCAGCCCCAGACCGGCCAGTGTCCAGTCGCGCAGCACCGCACCGTCGTTACACTCCAGGTTGCCGGCCACCCGCAACAACAGCGGCGCACCGTCCTCGCCGGTGAATTGCCACCCGCGCTGTTGTGCCAAACACAGGCAGTTGTGCCCCAACAAATCTTGTGGCCGCTGAGGAATGCCATGGCGGGCCAGATAATCGCGGCTGGCCACCACCACCCGCCGGTTTTCGGCAAGACGCACCGATACCAAGCTGGAATCGGGTAGCTCGCCGATGCGGATTGCGCAGTCAAACCCTTCGTTGAGCAGATCGACCATGCGGTCTGATAACTCCAGCGTGCAACTGACCTCCGGATTGTCTTGAAGAAAGCGCATCACCACCGGCGCCACATGACGCCGGCCAAAACCGGCCGGCGCAGTCAGGCGCAGATGCCCGCTGGGTTTGATGCCGCCGAGACTCACCGACGCCTCGGCATTGGCCAGATCGTTGAGAATGCGCTGGCAGTCCTCGAGAAACGCGCTGCCTTCGAAAGTGAGCGTGATCCGCCGGGTGGTGCGCAGCAACAACTTCACCCCCAGACGCGCTTCCAGGGCATCGAGCCGGCGGCCGATCACCGCGGGCGTCACCCCGGCTTCGCGCGCCGCGGCCGATAGCGAACCCCGGGTGGCTACGCTGACAAAGCTTTCGATTTGCTTGAGCTGATCCATTTTTTACCACAAGTAAAAGATCAATTGATTGCGCGTTATCTTCTATTTTCATTTTTCGCGCAATAGACTCAGCACCATCTGATGCCGGGTGGAGGAGACCTTGCCCACGGCATGCACGCCATTCAGACGGGAAAAACCCCGCAGGCGGCAGCCAGCCGGCCCCGGCGCTTCCGCGTCAACACCCAAGACGCACATCGACTGCTTGCTTACCGGAGTTTTTATGAGCCTCGACCTGCCCCCGGGCGTGCAGATCAACGCCCCGTTGCATCCGCGCTTCGACCAGATTCTGACCCGCGATGCGTTGGAATTCGTCGCCAAGCTGCACCGCGCCTTCGAGCCCCGCCGCCAGGCCCTGCTGGCCGCCCGTATCGAGCGCCAAGCGCGCATCGACGCCGGCGAACTGCCCGACTTCTTACCTGAGACCCAGGCGGTGCGCGAAGGCGATTGGAAAATTGCCCCGCTGCCCCCCGCGCTGGCATGCCGCCGCGTGGAAATCACCGGCCCGGTCGAGCGCAAGATGATCATCAACGCCCTCAATTCGGGCGCCGATTCCTACATGACCGACTTTGAGGATTCCAACAGCCCGAACTGGTACAACCAGATCCAGGGGCAAGTGAACCTCTATGACGCAGTCCGCCGGCAGATCGACTTCGTCGCCGAAAACGGCAAGGAATACAAACTCGCCGACAAGATCGCCACTCTGCAGGTGCGCCCGCGCGGCTGGCATCTGGATGAAAAGCATGTGCTGGTCGATGGCCAGCGTGTCTCGGGCGGCATCTTCGACTTCGCGCTGTTCTTTTTCCATAACGCCAAAGAGCAGGTGGCGCGCGGCGCCGGCCCCTTCTTCTACCTGCCGAAGATGGAAAGCCACCTCGAAGCCCGCCTGTGGAACGACATCTTCGTGATGGCCCAGGATCACATTGGCCTGCCGCGCGGCACCATCAAGGCCACCGTGCTGATCGAGACCATTCTCGCCACCTTCGAGATGGAAGAGATCCTGTTTGAGCTGCGCGAACATTCGGCGGGGCTCAATGCCGGGCGCTGGGACTACATCTTCTCCTGCATCAAGAAGTTCAAGAAGAACAAGGACTTCTGCTTGGCCAACCGGGGCGCCATCACCATGGAAGTGCCCTTCATGCGCGCCTACGCGCTCGCCCTGGTGCAGGCCTGTCACAAGCGCGGCGCACCGGCAATTGGCGGCATGAGCGCGCTGATCCCGATCAAGAATGACCCCGAGGCCAACGAGAAGGCGCTCGCCGGCATCCGTCACGACAAGCGGCGCGACGCCAACGACGGTTTCGATGGCGGCTGGGTGGCGCACCCCGGCCTGGTGTCCATCGCCATGGAAGAATTCGTCAAGGTGCTGGGCGACCGTCCCAACCAGTGGGACAAGCAGGTCGAAGGCCAGTTTGGCCCCAAGGACTGGCTCAACTTCCAGCCCGAGCAGCCGATCACCGAAGCGGGCTTGCGCAACAACATCAATGTCGGCATCCACTACCTGGGCGCCTGGCTGGCCGGCAACGGCTGCGTGCCGATCCACAACCTGATGGAAGACGCGGCCACCGCCGAGATCTCCCGCTCGCAGGTCTGGCAGTGGGTGGTGTCACCCAAGGGCGTGCTCGATGACGGCCGTAAAGTCACCGCCGAGATGGTGCGCGCGCTGATTCCCGAGGAACTGGCCAAGGTCAAGGCCACGGTCAGCGCCCAGGGCGAGGACACCGCCACCTACGACCAAGCCGCCAAGATTTTCGAGGACATGTCGCTGTCGGCGACCTTCCCGGAATTTCTCACCCTGCCGCTTTATGAGGCGATGGACTGAGCCGCTCGCCAAGTAAGCCCAAGCACGGCGCCTTTGGGCGCCGTTATTTTTTCTTGCTGCGCCGTCGAGGCGCCCGCCAATTCCGACCATGGATTTATTCACCGACATCGTCTTGCGCGCCGGCCGCTCGGCGGTGGAACTGGCGCTTTTCGTGCTGCTGCCCATCATGGTGGTCATGTTGTCGCTGATGCGCCTGCTCGAAGCGCGCGGGGCGCTCGACTGGGTGGTGCAGCGCGCCACGCCGCTGCTGCGCCCGGCAGGACTCACCGGCTTAGGCGCGTTTGCCGCGCTGCAAGTCAACTTTGTCAGCTTTGCCGCCCCGGTGGCCACGCTCACCATGATGGAAGGTCGCGGCGCGTCCGATCGTCACCTTGCGGCCACGCTGGCCATGGTGATGGCCATGGCGCAGGCCAACGTCACCTTTCCGATGGCGGCCATGGGCTTGAATTTTGCCTTCACCCTGATGCTCTCACTGGCCGGCGGCCTGCTCGCCGCGGCAGCCACTTGGCATGTTTTCGGGCGCGGACTGTCGGCGGTCGAAGGGCCGGTGGATGAGACCCTGCACCACCGCACTGCCGAGGATGCCAAGGGCGTGCTCGACGTGATCAACCGCGCCGGCGCGGAAGCCTTCAAGATTGCGGTGGGTGCCATCCCGATGCTGGTGCTGGCCCTGGTGGCGGTGATGACCTTGCGCGCCACCGGGGCAATCGACGCCCTAACCGCGCTGCTCGCACCACTGCTTGCGCTGCTAGCGATCGACCCGGCGCTGATCCTGCCGACACTGACCAAGTACATTGCCGGTGGCACCGCCATGATGGGGGTCATGGACGAAATGCTGCGCGAAGGCAGTGCCAACGCCGCAATGCTCAACCGCAGCGCCGGTTTCCTGATCCACCCGCTGGATGTGGCCGGGGTGGCGGTGCTGATCTCCGCCGGACCGCGGGTGGCGGCGGTGTTGCGCCCCGCGCTGGCCGGCGCCGCGGTGGGCATCGCGCTGCGTACGCTCGGCCACGCACTGATCTGAGGGGAGGCGGCCATCGCTGCGGCGCTCGATCCGCACCTATAATCCAGACTTCCTTCTTCCACCGGTACCAACTCCGTGAGCACGCCCCTATTCGAATCTTCCATCAAGAGCTTGCCGCTGCTGGGCCGCGGCAAGGTGCGCGACATCTATGCGGTCGATGCCGATCACCTGCTGATCGTCACCAGCGACCGACTGTCCGCCTTCG